>NZ_CP133148.1:2400000-2727500 GCF_036488675.1 Sinorhizobium chiapasense | reverse complement strand
CCTGCGCGAACGGCTTTATGCGAATTCGGCGCTGTTCCGGGCCGAAATGTCGAAGCTCGGTTTCACGCTTGCCGGAGAAGGGCATCCGATCATTCCCGTCATGCTCGGTGACGCGGCGCTCGCTCAGGAGATGGCCGCACGGATGCTGGAGAAGGGCGTCTATGTCATCGGCTTCTCCTTCCCCGTGGTGCCACGGGGGCAGGCGCGCATCCGCACCCAGATGTCGGCCGCGCACAGCGAACAGGATGTGCGGCGGGCGATCGCTGTCTTCGAAGAAGTCGGTCGCGGACTGGGCGTGATCTAAAGAGTTGGGTTGAGGGGCGAGTGAGGATCCTGCGATGACGAACATGATGAAGGCGCTGGTCAAGACGAAGCCGGAAGTCGGGCTGTGGATGGAGCGCGTTCCGGTGCCGGAAGTGGGGCCCAACGACGTTTTGATCCGGGTGGAGAAGTCGGCGATCTGCGGCACCGACGTTCATATCTGGAACTGGGACCAGTGGGCGCAGAAGACCATCCCCGTGCCGATGGTCGTCGGCCATGAGTTCATGGGCGAGATCGCCGAAGTCGGCTCCGCGGTTACCAAGTATCACGTGGGTGAACGCGTGTCCGGCGAAGGCCACATCGTCTGCGGCAAGTGCCGCAATTGCCGGGCGGGCAGGGGGCACCTCTGCCGCAACACGCTCGGTGTCGGCGTCAATCGTCCGGGCTCCTTCGGCGAGTTCGTCTGCATCCCGGAATATAATGTCGTGTCGATCCCTGACGATGTGCCGGACGAGATCGCCGCCATCTTCGATCCCTTCGGCAATGCCGTTCACACGGCGCTTTCCTTCGATCTCGTTGGCGAGGACGTGCTCGTCACCGGAGCGGGCCCGATCGGCATCATGGGCGCGCTCGTCGCCAAGCGCTCGGGCGCGCGCAAGGTGGTGATCACCGACATCAACCCGACGCGCCTCGAACTCGCCCGCAAGGTCGGTATCGACTATGTCGTCGATGCGTCCAAGGAAAACCTCGCCGACGTGATGCGATCGATCGGCATGACCGAAGGTTTCGACGTCGGTCTCGAAATGTCCGGTGCGGCGCCGGCGTTCCGCGACATGATCGACAAGATGAACAATGGCGGCAAGATCGCCATCCTCGGCATCGCGCCGGCCGGGTTCGAGATCGACTGGAACAAGGTCATCTTCAAGATGCTCAACCTGAAGGGCATCTATGGCCGCGAAATGTTCGAGACCTGGTACAAGATGATCGCCTTCGTCCAGGGCGGGCTGGATCTGTCCCCGGTCATCACGCACCGGATCGGCATCGACGATTTTCGCGAGGGATTCGAGGCGATGCGGTCCGGAAATTCCGGCAAGGTCGTGATGGACTGGTAGAGATCGCCAGCTCGCGCTGACTGACGTCGACGGTTCGGTTTGTAAACCCGAATTGGATCTCGATCTACTGCATGTCTCCTCGACCTCGATTTAAGGACAAAGACATGCAGCAATTCAAAGTGCTGCAGCGACCTTTGCGCGTCTGACAAGACGCGCGGCACTGCAGTTGTAAGGCCCGCCGAAGGTGGCTCCGGCGGCCGGCTTCCTTACTTCAGCCTTGGAAAACCCGCACCACCCTTGTCTTTTTTTGGACCGCTCCTACATCTTGAGCGAAAGCTGATAAACAGCGCAAAAACCCGCGAATAAGCGTTTTTTGCCGATTTACGCGGTTTTTCACCGGAAATGCTTGACGGGATCAAAAATTCTGGGAATCACCATTTCAAGCAGAAATGGCGACACGGTACGGCGGACAGGAAAATCATGCCAGAGACGTTTCAGTGGCAAGACTGTCGAAGCTTGCCCGCTCAACCGCGATCGTTGTCGTGGTTAATCAGGAATTAAACTTCATCCCGTTACGTCAGGGGAAATGAGTCGGTGGCGGGTGCGCGGCGCCCGGACCCCGAAGCGGCATTGGCACCAGGCTCACGCTGGTTGCGACAAGGAAAGCGACGAATAAATGGCAACTAAAGTGAAAGAAAACGAAGAAGCAGACGTTGAACGCGAAGGCGCTCCGGACGGCCCGCTTCTCGACCTTTCCGACGACGCTGTCAAGAAGATGATCAAGGCCGCCAAGAAACGCGGCTATGTGACGATGGACGAACTGAATTCGGTCCTGCCGTCGGAGGAGGTCACCTCCGAACAGATCGAAGACACGATGGCCATGCTTTCGGACATGGGCATCAACGTCATCGAGGATGAAGAAGCCGAGGAAGCCGCCGCTGGCGGCGACGACGAAGACAGCGGCGACGACGGTGATGGCGAGGGCGGCGAACTCACCACCTCGAGCGGCACCGCGCTTGTGACCGGCAAGAAGAAGGAGCCGACCGATCGCACCGACGATCCGGTGCGCATGTATCTGCGCGAGATGGGATCGGTCGAACTTCTCTCCCGCGAAGGCGAAATTGCGATCGCCAAGCGCATCGAGGCTGGCCGCGAGACGATGATTGCCGGTCTCTGTGAGAGCCCGCTCACCTTCCAGGCGCTGATCATCTGGCGCGATGAACTGAACGAAGGCCAGACGCTGCTGCGCGAGATCATCGATCTCGAAACGACCTATTCCGGTCCCGAGGCGAAGGCTGCTCCGCAGTTCCAGAGCCCGGAAAAGATCGAGGCTGACCGCAAGGCGGCCGAAGAGAAGGAAAAGGTGCGCAAGACGCGCGCAGCTGCCTCCAATGACGACGACATCACCAATGTCGGCGGCGACGGCCAACCGCCCGAAGAAGAGGAAGAGGACGATGACGAATCGAACCTCTCGCTCGCCGCGATGGAAGCGGAACTGCGCCCGCAGGTGATGGAAACGCTCGACATCATCGCCGAGACCTACAAGAAGCTCCGCAAGCTGCAGGACCAGCAGGTGGAAGCACGCCTTGCCGCGACCGGCACGCTGTCGCCGGCGCAGGAGCGCCGCTACAAGGAGCTCAAGGATGAGCTGATCAAGGCTGTGAAGTCGCTGTCGCTCAACCAGAACCGCATCGACGCGCTGGTCGAGCAGCTTTACGACATTTCGAAGCGCCTGATGCAGAACGAAGGCCGGCTGCTGCGTCTTGCCGAATCCTACGGCGTCAAGCGCGACTCGTTCCTGGAGCAGTATTCGGGCGCCGAGCTCGACCCAAACTGGATGAAGTCGATCAGCAACCTCGCCGGCAAGGGCTGGAAGGAGTTTGCCAAGGCCGAGAACCAGACGATCCGCGACATCCGCCAGGAAATCCAGAATCTGGCGACCGAGACCGGCATTTCCATCGCCGAGTTCCGCCGCATCGTCTCGATGGTGCAGAAGGGCGAGCGCGAGGCGCGCATCGCCAAGAAGGAAATGGTCGAGGCCAACTTGCGTCTCGTCATCTCGATCGCCAAGAAGTACACCAACCGCGGCCTGCAGTTCCTGGATCTCATCCAGGAAGGCAACATCGGCCTGATGAAGGCGGTCGACAAGTTCGAATACCGCCGCGGTTACAAGTTCTCGACCTATGCCACCTGGTGGATCCGGCAGGCGATCACCCGTTCGATCGCCGATCAGGCCCGCACGATCCGCATTCCGGTGCACATGATCGAGACGATCAACAAGATCGTCCGTACCTCGCGCCAGATGCTGCACGAGATCGGCCGCGAGCCGACGCCGGAGGAACTGGCCGAAAAGCTCGCCATGCCGCTCGAGAAGGTGCGCAAGGTGCTGAAGATCGCCAAGGAGCCGATCTCGCTCGAAACGCCGGTCGGCGACGAGGAAGATTCACACCTCGGCGATTTCATCGAAGACAAGAACGCGCTGCTGCCGATCGACGCCGCCATCCAGGCGAACCTGCGTGAAACGACGACCCGCGTTCTCGCTTCTCTGACGCCGCGCGAAGAGCGCGTGCTGCGCATGCGTTTCGGCATCGGCATGAACACGGACCACACGCTCGAAGAGGTCGGCCAGCAGTTCTCGGTTACCCGCGAACGTATTCGCCAGATCGAAGCGAAGGCGCTGAGAAAGCTCAAGCATCCGAGCCGTTCGCGCAAGCTGCGCTCGTTCCTTGACAGCTAAGCGAAACAGATAAAGTCTAAAAAGCCGGGCCTCGCGTCCGGCTTTTTTATGCCCCCTTCTTTCCCCTTTTTGCTGACGCACCCTGTTCCGGCCGCGCTTGTTCGCCCATGACCACGGGATTATACTTTGCGGCTTGCAGCGATCCCGCGACGCAGGGAAAACGCACCGCGGGGTGCAAACCAAGAGCGCCGCGCGATGAACGCATCATCGGCGCGCGAACGAGTTAGAGCGGGATGCGGGGCGGAAAACCGCGTACATGTTCCCCATCCCGCTAGTCCTTTGAATCCAGAGCATTTTGTTCGCTTTCATCCGGAAGCGGAATGCTCTGTGGGGAGGTGTGAGATGACCACTTATGTCGTGCTTCTCAATTGGACCGAGCAGGGTATCAAGAATGTACGCGAGTCCCCGAAGCGGTTGGATGCCGCCAGGAAGGTGCTTTCCGAAATGGGCGGTTCCTTCAAGGACTTCTATCTGACGATGGGCGAATACGACATGGTCGCAGTTTGCGAGGCGCCTGACGACGCGGTCGCAGCACGGTTTGCGTTGACGCTTGGGATGAATGGCAATGTGCGCACCCGCACGTTGAAGGCATTTCCGGAGGCCGCCTATCGTGAACTGATCGGCACACTCGGCTAGACCGGGTCGTTTTCAAAGAGTTGGATCATCTCATTGTTTTCAGTGAAACAGTGAGATGATCTCGGCTTCGATGCCCGTCAGGGCGGCGACTTCATCTTGCGACCGATGACGCCGTCGCGGCGAGATGAATTGGCCTGCATCAAGGCCCGCCGTTGCCCGACAGGATTTGCGCCGCGCCGCGGATCGCATTGCGAAACGCCTCGTCGAAGCTGACGCCGCGGACGTGCCACCAGTGCGTCTTTCCGGCGCTATTCAGTTGCCACTCGGCGATCCAGCCGAGCGCTTCGTCGCTCCAGGCAATCTTACCGGCGAGGCGACATCGCCACCGATCTTCTTTGCCAATTGTTCCAGCCGCACCGCCTGTTCGCTCGACAGGACGCCGAACTCGAGCTTTTCCGCGGCAAGCGTTTTCCGGTCCGGCAGTCTTGATTCAAGCGCGAGGGGCACGGTCGCGGCGGCGAGCGACTCCGCCATGTAAGGGCTCTCAGCGCCGTCGCTCGTCAGCATGAAGCCGCGCTTTTGGTCCTGGACGGCGAGAAGCACGGCAATCCTCGGGCGCGGCTGCGGCCAGGGTCTGCTTCCCAGCGTGTCAAGCAGCCGGTCTATCGTTGCCGGTTCGTAATGACAGGTCAGGTCATGCGGCCGGTCGTGCGTGCCCTGTTCGTCGTGGATCGGAATACCCTCCAGCCGATCGCGATAGGCAAAGGACGCGACGAAGCTGCCGGCGCGTTCAATAAGCGGCGCGAGCGCCGGCGAGGCCAGCACACGCTGGTCGCCGGAGACCTTGACCAAGACTTCGCCGAGGCATTCGCGGAAACCGATTTCCCGGTTTTCCTCGCCGGTTCCGGTAACGATCGCGTCGCTGACGTAAAGATCCTGCGCGTTGGCGGCCTGTGCCATCCCCGACGAGATAACGCCGGCAAGCGTGACGAGAAACGGCAGGACAGCTGTCATTCTGGCGGCCATTCAACTTCGCCTCAAAACCGATCCTTAAGATTTACGCTTTATCAATCTCTCGCAAACGAGAGGTTCCGCGATGCGTTGCGTTTTTGTCGTCGTCCTCCTGTTGCTGGCCGGCTGCGGAACGGTGCCGAAAAACACCCGGAACGCCTGCGCGGTTTTCGAGCAGCGAGACGGTCTTTTCAACAATTGGCGTCGGGCCGCCTATGCGGCGGAGCGCGAATACGGCGTGCCCGTTCCGGTGCTGATGGCGACGATCTACACGGAATCCGGTTTCCAGCACAACGCGAGGCCGCCGCGCACCAAGCTCTTCGGCTTCATTCCCTGGACGCGCGTCTCCTCCGCCTATGGATACTCGCAGGCGCTCGACGGCACCTGGGCGCGTTATCAGTCCGAAACCGGACGCTGGACGGCACGCCGGACGGATTTCGCCGACGCTATCCGCTTCATCGCCTGGTACCACAATCAAAGCCACCAGCAGAACGGCATCGCGCTCAGCGACCCTTATCGGCTCTACATCGCCTACTACCACGGTCATGGCGGCTACGCGCGCGGCAACTGGAGCCAAACGGCGCAGACGGGCGCAAAGCGTGCCTCTGGCATGGCGACGCTCTACGCACAGCAACTGCGCGGCTGCGGTAGTTAAACGAGACGCTACCCGGCTGCGGCGGCGTCCAGTCCCGCGACGTCGATCTTGACCATCCCCATCATTGCCTGCTGCACCGGGCCGGCCTTTGCGCTGTCCGCGTCATTGAGATGGCGGATGAGCGCGTCGGGAATGATCTGCCAGGCAACGCCGTAACGGTCCTTCAGCCAGCCGCATTGCTGCGGCGTGCCGCCCTCGATCAACCGGTCCCAGTAATAGTCGACCTCCGCCTGGTCGCTGCATCGGACGAAAAACGAAATAGCCTCGGTGAACTTGAAATGCGGTCCGCCGTTCAATCCCATGAACTGCTGGCCTTCGAGCTCGAAGGTCGCGGTGAAGGCCTTGCCGTCCGGTCCACGCTTGAGGTCCTTGACGCGGGCGTCGCGGAAGATGGAGGTGTAGAATTCGATGGCATCTTCAAGCTGGTTGTCGAACCAGAGGAAAGGCGTGATCTTCTGCATGGCGTTTCTCCCTTGATCGTCGTTACAGATCAAAGACGAACGGGAAGAGGCCATTCCGACAATCAATTACGCATTCTGCGCAATTCGCCCAGATACGCCAGCGAAGACGGCCTCTTCTTCGCGGACGCGGCAAGAATGATGAAAAATCATCATCCGCTGTCGGAACCTTTCCGCTTCGATCGTCCTTTGCCTGTCCAGGCAATAGGAGGAGATGAAGATGCCCTATGTTGATGGTTTTCTCGTCGCGGTGCCGAAGGAGAAGGTCGAGGAGTACAAGGCGCTCGCACGCCGGGCGGGCGACGTCTGGAAGGAACACGGTGCGCTCAACTACGTCGAGTGCCTGGCAGACGACGTACCCTATGGAGAATTGACGTCCTTTCCACGCGCCGTGCAGGCGAAGGACGACGAGACGGTGGTCTTCTCCTGGGTCGTCTACCGGTCGCGCCAGGATCGTGATGCGATCGTTGCCAGGGTCATAGCCGATCCGCGGCTTCAGGGAGACGAGTGGAAGTCTATCTTCGATGGCAAGCGGATGATTTATGGTGGCTTCGAGCCGTTTCTGGAACTATAGCGCGCAGGGGCCGCGCTTCGCCGGTTGGCAAGATGCGGCCCTGATGCTCCGTTCGTTCCCGCGCGGGCTGTCCCGGATTTTGAACCGCTGGATATTCTTCCTAAATTCACTCGTTCAAGGAGAAGTTTGTCGCCGCTACTGCATGTTTCCTTGAATCGTAGCCGATTTGAGGATGAAAACATGCAGCAATTCAAAGTGCCACGGCGTCCATTGCGCGTCTGATATGACGCGCGCCGTAGCGAACGGGAAGAGCCGCAATGCCGCAGACCGTCATCACCATCGCAACCCGTGGACAGGGGCTCTACGAGTTCACCGATGCGGCTGCCGAATTCGTGCGGCAATCAGGCGTCGCGGAGGGGCTTCTCACCCTATTCGTCCGTCATACGTCCGCATCCTTGCTCATCCAGGAAAACGCCGACCCGGACGTGAAACGCGATCTCAACGAATTCTTTCGCCGTCTGGTGCCGCCGTCGTCAGACCCCTCGATGCGCTGGATCGTTCACACCCAGGAGGGGCCGGACGATATGCCGGCGCATATCAAGGCGGCGCTCAATCAGGTCTCGATCTGCATCCCGGTAAGTGGTGCGCGCATGGCGCTCGGCATCTGGCAGGGGATCTATCTGTTCGAGCATCGCGATCGCCCGCATCGGCGCGAAATCGTGCTGCACCTTGGCGCGTGATCGGCGCTCAACTGAGCTCTGCTCCGGCCGGCGATTCTGCGGTAGAGTTAAGTGACCACAGCTTCGGGAAAGACGATGACAGACGCCCAGACCATTGCCAGCCGTTTCGTCGAGGCCGTCAACAGCCGCGATTTCGATGCGCTTTCCCGGCTCGTCGATGAGGATGTCGCGCTTGATTCGCTGACCGGCCAGCGAACCGTGGGCGTCGGTCCGTTGAGGGCCTGGATCATGAGCTATCTCAGCCATTTCGACGAGACGTTCAGCGATGTCGTGCTGATGCATGATGCCTTTGGGCAGCGGGTCGCCGCCGACATGACCGCGCGCGGCACCTATCGCAAAACCATGTCGGGCTTTCCAGCGGCCTCGGGTCAGAGCTACTCCATTCCGAGCGTCTTCATCTTCGAAATCGAGGACGGCGCCATCACGCGCCTCAGCCACTATCGCAATCTCCGCATCTTCGAGCGCGAACTGGCGGGCTGAGCCTGCTCCCGCTTAACATGCTGAATGTCCGGGTGTTTTACTCCTTGGATCGGATCCGGGGCGGAGGAATGGGGCGCGGCCGGGAAGCGAATCGCATTGCTTGCCGTTTCGTCCCTGCGAGATCCATCAACCTGAACACCGCATGAACGGAGGGTTCCGATAGCGTTCAGTTTATTCGGACTATGGTTGGCTCAATCGTCGAGAGCGGTAATCGCCAATTTTGAATCCTTCGGAGAAAGTCATGAAAAAATTCCTCGTGAACCTTGCCGTTGCTGCTGTCATCGGGTCGACCGGTCTTGCGGGCGCAGCCACCACGGCCTCTGCCCAATCGGTGATATTCGAGTTTGGCTCGCCGCAGGGTGTCCAGTATCGTGACTACGATCGCGACTGGCGCCGGGATCGCCCCCGCTGGGACGGTGAGCGCCGCGGCCGTTGCGACCCGTGGCTTGCCGTCGAAAAGGCGCGTGACCGCGGTCTGCGCCGGGCCCATGTCGCCAATGTCGCGCGGCGCCAGGTCGTCGTCGAAGGTCGCCGCCATGGTTACCGCCAGGCGATCATCTTCGCCAATGTGCGTGGATGCCCGGTGATCGGCCGCTGGTAAGCTGCCGGATTTCCGTCTCGTCTCCCCCGGCCGGCGGAAATGCGCCCCTCACGGAAACCGTGAGGGGCTTTTGATTCGAAAAGCCCCGCGCGATGCAATTCGCCGGGGCTTTGTCTGTGTCTTCGCGCGAAAGAGGCCCGGCGCGGGTTCCTTCTCTGCGCCGGGCCCAACGCATCACTGCTCGATGGCGAAGGTCACGTTGACGGTGACGTTGTAGGCGTTTTCGCCGGTCGCGATCGGAACGGCATCGGCAGCGAATTCCTTGGCCATGCTGCGCACCATCGGAACCGGTTCCGGGCGGGAAGCCTGTTCCGAAATCTCGATCAGCCGGCCGAGCGAGACGCCGGCCGCCTCGGCCAGGACCTTCGCCTTGACGATCGCGTCGGAAACCGCCGCCTTGCGGGCCTCGGTGATCACTTCGTCGGGCTTGTCCTTGGTGAATTCGATGCCGCCGCCCTGGTTGATGCCGAGGGTCACGGACTTGTCGAGGATCTCGCCGAGATTGCTCAGATCGCGCACGCGCACGGTGACACCGTTGACGACCTGATAGCCGATCAACTCCGGCGGCCGGTTGGTGCCGTCGTTGCCCTGCGGGTAGTTGTATTGCGGGTTGATGGCGAAGCCGCTGGTCTGCAGGTCGCGCTCGGCAATGCCGCCCTGCTTGAGCGCCGAAAGCACCTCCGCCATCGCCTTGTTGTTGGCGTCGAGCGCCTCGCGCGCACTCTTGGCATCCTTGACGACGCTCAATTGCACGATCGCCATGTCGGGCGCCGCGGTTGCACGGCCCTCACCGGAGACCTTGATCAGCGCCTGCCGGCCCCTGACCCCTTCGGGACGCCCGTTGCCGCCGCTCTTGTTGGCATTGCTCTCATCCGCCACAGCGGCGGCCGCAAAAGCGCCGGCAAAGGCAGCGGCCATGGCAGCGACATGAACCGTGCGGGCGATGCGTGTAGAAATCATGGTTATTTCTCTCCGGTTGTTTTATGCCGAACTCTTGCTTATCGATTGTGTAGGCATTACGGCAATGGCTTGTCGTCAAATAGCTTTTCCGCTAGAGCCATTGCGACCCGCGAATTACCATTGGTTCGCGGTCACCGGCAGATGACCGGCACGGGCCTGTAGCTCAATGGTTAGAGCCGGCGGCTCATAACCGCTTGGTTGGGGGTTCGAGTCCCTCCGGGCCCACCATTTTCTTTGCAAAATCAATAAGATACGATCTGGTTGGCCATCAGGGTTAGCCAATCGTTAGTCAGCGGGCATGGCATCGCGAGCGAGTCGCTGCTGCTCTGCTTTGCGGCTATAGAGCTCCGGATGCTCGATATCGTCGTGTCCAAGCGTGTCCATGAGCTGCCGCGTGGTGGCTCCGGCGTCGGCCCACCATCTTGCGGGACGTCGGGCGCCACAAGCTACATGTTGCCGGCCGGTGCATGCCAGCGGCCTGTGAGACATGTGCGACGGAAAACGTAATGAAGCGTCGCGCCGCCTTTATGTCCCCCAAACTCTCAAGCGTTTGATTTTGCCCGCTTAACTTTCTCCGGCATGGGGCACCACACGAAGCACTTCACGGTCCTATTCTGGCAATCGGCCTCCGAAACTGGCGCAACGTGAAGTACCCCGCGGCGCCACTGATGAACGGGGTGATCGCGCCAAAATAAGTCCAAGGCTTCGCGGCTTCACCATCCCCGTCAAAGTAGGAATAGACTATTTCAATGGCGGCGGCAGTGGTGACTACGGACAAAGCCAATTCGACCAGGTAAATCCCTGCAAAAACCGAGAGCCTTGCTCTGAACCCTGTTCTCGGAGCTGCCGCGGCCACAATGATCGTGACGAAGGCGGCCCTCACCCACGGCGCAATTGGGCGTGCCCCTACCGGAATTTCGTGCATGTAGGCCACCTGGGAGATCGCGACGAGCCCTATCGCACCCGCGAAGATTAGGGCAACGAGGTTTAGCGAGAGAGTCTTCAGCAAATTCATGGATGTCTCGGAAGCGTGCGGGTGATGCGGGCCATAGCGACATGCGGCCTTGCAGACTGCCGTTATCGGATAAACAGGCCGGGTCTGTGCAAGTTCCGTCTGTACAGAACGCCAAGGTTGTTATCAGCGTCAGGGTGACCTTGCTCAGCTGCTTTGCGGAACCAAACGGCAGCCTCAACGTCGTCCTGAGCTACCCCTTTGCCGTCGGCGAACATGTTGCCAAGGGCGAATTGCGCATCGGCAAGGCCCTGTTCGGCTGCGGCATAGTACCAGGTAACCGCCTGCGCGTCGTCCTCCGGCACCCCCGCGCCGTCGTCATACATGGTGCCAAGGCTGTACTGAGCGCCGGCATCACCCTGCTCAGCGGCCTTGCGATACCAGACGACTGCTTCGACGTCATCTACAGGGACGCCTTTACCCTCATCGTACGCAACTCCGACGTTGTATTGAGCGCTCGCGAAGCCCTGATCGGCGCTCTTGCGAAACCAGGAAAGTGCCTGTTTCTCGTCCTTGGGGACGCCTTCGCCGTTGTAATACATGATCCCTAGGTTGTTTTGAGCTTTCGCATAACCTTGGTCGGCGGCCTTACGGCCCCAAGCAATTGCTTGTCCCTCGTCCTTGGGGACGCCACTTCCGTTGTAATAGATTAGTGCCAGGTTGTATTGAGCCTTAACGTGTCCCTGGTCGGCCGCCTTGCGGAACCAGGAAGCGGCCCGGGCACCGTCTCTGGTGACACCTTTGCCGTTGGCATATCTCACAGCGAGGCTAAACTGGGCATTGGCATATCCCTGATCCGCGGCCTTTCGCAGCCACTTAAGCCCCTGGGCCTCGTCAATGGCGACCCCTTGACCGTTGAAATACATGGCGCCCAGTCTGTACTGGGCTTCGGGATCGTTTCGTTCTGCCATCGGGAGCCATAACCTGAGCGCGGTCGCGTAGTCTCCCTGCGAATAGGCCTCGTATGCACCATCGGCGGCGCGTACCGGGAATGCAGCTAACAGGCAAATCGCAAGTGCGATGCCGATCGTGTTTCGTTTCATATGAAGTCCCTACCAACAGTTGCAAGCCTATTGGTACAACTTGACATCGCTTGCAAGGGCCGATTGATCGTTAGTTTTGGGCGACTCGTCGGCTGCGACGATCCGCTTCAAACTCCGTCCAGTTTTGCACCCCAGTTTGCACTACAAGGAAGTTCGATTTACTTCTAAGTAATTGTTTTTGCTACAGTGCCGCCGCGGCTCGAACCCACCCAACCGTACCAGACCACGCTGGTCACTCGACTATGATTGCAAACTGTGTTTAACCCGGATCAATAGATTAACTTCTGCTTTTCGGTTCGGCATATGCGTAGGTTGAAGTCTCTCTTTGCTCTGTTTCACCATTTTAATTCGAGAAGGCTTATTTTTAACTTGCATAGGATGAGCGACGAAGAGTTTTCCAAGGATGCGCAGCGTAATTTTGATTCTGAAGAAATATTATCTGATTTCATTGGAATGATCGTTAGGCTAGCTTTTGCTCAAGGCCCCGCGTCTTATTTTTTCCTGAGGCACAAACACTGGATGGCTTTCTGAGCTTTGTTTATGGCTTCTGCGCCATATCAGTTTTTAGCCGAGCGACAAACCACATTTGGTTCAAGCGGCTATTATATGCGTTCGCACTAGCCAACACTGCGATGGTTTACTACGGAATAAACGGTTTGGTGCTCGATATCGCCAAATCTGCAGTTCCTAAGTGACATGAGATTGGCGTTCCTGCTGGTGCGCAGCGGCCCGAAGATTCGCCAAACATCGAGAACGTTAGGGCAACTTGATTGGCTAACCTTTCGGTAACCCGTTGTTTTCCAACTCTCTTTTTACCCTCCGGGCCCACCATTTTCTTTGAGATCATTGTAGAAACCACCCAACGCTGACCGGAGCAAACAGCTCCGCATCTTCGCCGCATGACACCGGCTGCAGGCTTGACCGGGCATGATGGTAAGCTGAACCTAAAAGCGAAATACCATTGCGCGCTCGGCGCCGCGAGCGATACCATTCCCGCGGTCCGCGGAATTGGGAGGAGACCATTAATCTCAGGCAGCTTCGTTATTTCGTGAAGGTGGTCGAGACCGGGAATATCACCCGGGCGTCGGAGAGCATGAATGTCGCGCAGACGGCGCTCGGCCAGCAGATCAGGCATCTGGAGGAATCGCTCGGCGTCCGGCTTCTGGTTCGCCATTCGCGCGGCATTTCGCTGACCGAGCCGGGGGAAGTTCTGCACCGGCATGCGCTCGCCATCCTCAGTTCCGTCGAGGAGGCGCGCCGGGAGGTGATGGCGCATGGGGCGGCGCGGCGAGAGGTCGTCAATCTCGGCGTCACGCCCAGCATCCAGGCCCTGATCGGGCCGGAACTGCTCCTTGCCGCCCGCGACGAGATCCCGGCAGTTTCGTTCCGCGTCGTCGAGGAATTGAGCTTCATCCTGATCGACGCGCTGCTGCGCGGCGAACTCGACATTGCGCTCGCCTATGAGTTCGAGAACCGTCCCGGGCTCGCGGCGACCGCGCTTATCGAGGAGGAATTGCTCTTCGTCGCCGGGACCGGGTCCCGTGTGCTCGGAGAAACGATCTCCTTCGAGGAGGCGATCCGCACCGAGCTCGCGCTCGTCAGCGACCGCGATATCGTCTGGCGGTTGATCCACGACCTCGCCGGCCGGCAGGGGCTTCCGGTGAACGTCGCCTTCGAGGTGCAGTCGATGCCGGCGATCAAGACGCTGGTCGCGCGCGGAGCGGCTACCAGCGTGGTGCCCTATGGAGTGGTGGCGGAGGAAATCCAGCAGGGGCTGATCGTCGCCTGCCCGATCCGCCAGCCGGCCATCAAGCGCACGCTCTGCCTCAACCGCATGTCGGATGCTCCGTCTTTCGTTCACGAGACGGCGCTGCTCGCCTTTCTCGACAAGATGATCGGCCGGCTCGCCGAGAGGATGGGACCCTACGGCAACCTGATCGGCGGTGTCCTGCCGCCTCGACATGGGGAGGCTCAGCCATAAACCTTCGGCAGCTGCGCTATTTCGCGATGGTGGTCAAAACCGGCGGCATGTCGCATGCCGCCGCCCGGCTCAAGCTCGCCCAGACCGCGATCAGCATTCAGATTCGCGACCTCGAACGCGAGATCGGCGTCAGCCTGTTCGAGCGGCATTCGCGCGGCGTCGTGCCGACGAAGGCCGGCGAGGTGCTGTACGAGCGCTACAACGAACTCGAGCGATTCCTGGAGCGGACGCTCGAGGATGTTCGCTCCGCCGCCGGCAGCCCGGCTCCGCGGCCATTCGTCATCGGCCTGACGCCGAGCCATATGCGCCTTGTCGGGGCCGACGTGTTGATCGCGGCGGGGACGAAGCTGCCGGCGACATCGCTGAAGCTGGTCGAGGAACTGAGCTTCGCGCTGATCGCCGCCCTCGAGCGCAAGGAGATCGACCTTGCTTTCGCCTACGACGTCGAGGGGCGTCCGGGCCTGGTACGCGAGGCGGTGATCGAGGACGAGCTGCTGTTCGTGACCGCGCGCGCCAATGCGCCGGACGACAGCCCCATCACCTTTGCCGAGGCTCTTTCCCAAGAACTCTTCTTTGCCGGCGAGCGCGGCATCGTCACGCTCGTCCGCCGCATGGCCCAGCATCTGTCGCTCGAACCACACATCGTTTCGGACATGCAGTCGGTGCCGGCGATCCGGGCGCGGATCGCCGAGGGCGGCGCCAGCCTTCTACCCTATGGCAGCGTCGCCGACGGCGTCAGCCGTGGCATTTTCGCCATCCGCAGGATAGAGCGCCCCGTGCCGAGCCGCACGCTTTACATGGTGAGCCGGCGCGAGGAGCGCTCGCTTCTGGAAGACGAACTCATCGGACCGTTCCTGCAGGACGTGGTTCGTCACATCTGCCGCGCCTCGGCCCCTTACGCGATCATCGTCGATCCGCGTTTCGAGATCGCCGGGGCGTCTTCCTGACGCCCTGCGACATCATCCAGCCATAGCGAAAAACTTATAGCTCGCCGCTTTCAACGGTCTTGGACAGCCCGTCTTCGCGCCACTAGGCTTGCCTTATATCAAGTCCGGCGCGGTCAGGAGAGAACGCCGGCCGGCCGAAATATAGGGCCGTTTGGAGCGCATTTTGGGAGGCTGCCGCATGGGAGGCTATCGCGTGACCGTCGACACCGGCGGGACGTTTTCGGACTTCGTCTATCTCGACGAAACGACGGGAGAGACGTCGATTTCCAAAGTGCCATCGACGCCGGACGACCCGTCGCGGGCAATCCTGTCCGGGATCGATATTCTCCTGGAGCGCGGCGTGCGCCCGGACGACGTGAGCTATTTCTGCCATGGCACGACGGTCGGGACCAACGCGCTTCTGGAAGGCAAGGGGGCGAAGACCGGGCTCCTGGTGACCAAAGGTTTTCGCGGTATCTACGAAGTCGGCGAACAGGCGCGTCCGCATGGGCCGGCGATCTTCGATATCCTCTATGAAAAACCTGCTCCGATCGTGCTGCCGTCGCTGACCGGCGAAGTATCAGAGCGGGTCGTCCATGACGGGAGCGTGCTTGCCGAGCTCGACGAAGCCGCGCTTCGCGAGACGCTTGCCGAACTCCGCGGCCAGGGCGTCGAATCCGTCGCCGTCTGCCTGCTCTTCTCCTTCCTCTACCCGCGCCACGAGGAACGGATCCGCGAGATTGTCCGCGAGGAACTGCCGGGCTGCGAGGTTTCGCTTTCGTCGGAAATCGTGCCGCAGATCCGCGAGTACCACCGGCTGAGCACGACAGTGATCAACGCCTACCTGCAGCCGGTCCTCGCCCGCTACATTGCCCGGCTCGCCGATCGGCTGGAAGCGGCGGGCGTGAAGACACCGCAGAAATACATCATGCAGTCGAACGGGGGCATGGCGACCTTCGAGGCGACGGCGAGGAAAGGTGTCACCACCGTGCTTTCCGGTCCCGCAGGCGGGGTGACCGCGAGCGTCGCGATGGCGCGCTCGACCGGCTACCACGACATCGTCACCTTCGACATGGGCGGCACCTCCTGCGACGTGGCACTGATCAAGAACGGCGCGCCGGTGATCGCCAACCGCGGCAAGGTCGAGGGCCGCGACATCGCCATGCCGATGATGGACATCAACACGGTCAGCGCCGGCGGCGGCACGATCGCCGAAGTCGACCGTTTCGGCGTCCTCCAGGTCGGGCCGGAAAGCGCCGGCGCTATTCCGGGTCCTGCTTGCTACAGCCGCGGCGGCACCAAGCCGACGATCACCGATTGCAACCTGCTGCTCGGCTATCTTTCGGAAGAAAACTTCCTCGGCGGCAAGATGCGTCTCGACGCGCGGAAAGCGCGCCTGGCCGTCGAAACCCATGTGGCGGCTCCGCTCGGCATGGATGTGCTGGAAGCGGCGGAAGGCATCGTCCGGATCATCAACGTCAAGATGGAGGAGGCGATCAAGGCCATCTCGACGATGCGCGGCCACGACCTGCGCGATTTCATGCTGCTGCCCTTCGGCGGCGCCGGTCCGCTGCATGCCGCCCGCATCGCCCGTGAGCTCGGCATGGCCGGTCTCGTCGTGCCGCTGCATGCCGGGGTCTTCTCGGCCATGGGCCTGGTGATGTCGGATGTCACGCACGACTATGTGCGTTCGCGCCTGACGCCGCTTGATGGAGCGTCCGCGAGCGAACTCAACGCGATATTCGCCGGCATGGAAGCGCAGGGGCTTGCCGATCTCGCCGAGGAAGGCTTCCCGGCAGACCGCATCCGCATCGAGCGGGCTCTCGATCTTCGCTATGCCGGGCAGGGATACGAGCTGACCGTCCAGATTGGCGCGCTTGCAGATGCAACGGATGTCGATGCCGTGCGCAGCGCGTTCGATGCCGAGCACGAGGTGATGTTCGGCCACAAGGCGTCGGGCGAATCCGTGGAGATCGTCTCCTACCGGGTGAAGGCCGTCGGTCTGGTGCCGCCGGTCAATGCCAAGCGCTACCAGCCGAGCGGCGGAAAGCTTACCGATGCCTTTCTCGGCCGCCGTCCGGTCCGCTTTGACGGCGAAAACCTCGACTGCGCCGTCTACCAGCGCGAGCGCCTCGACGTCGGGCTCGTCTTAGCCGGGCCGGCCGTCGTGGAACAGTTCGACTGCACGACCGTCATCCTGCCGGGTCAGCAGGTTCGGATCGACGAATTCAAGAATCTCATCGTAACGGAGGTCGCGTGATGCTGCAGCGTAGCGCTTCGCTTGGCAGGCCCACTGCCATCGAACTTGAAGTGATCCGCGCGAGCCTCGGCGGCATCGTGCAGGAAATGCAGAACTCGCTGTTCCGCACCGGCTTTTCCACCATCATCCGGGAATCGCAGGATGCCTCCTGCGCGCTGCTCGACGCCAACGCGGCGGTCATCGCGCAGCACGTGGTGCTGCCGTTGCATATCGGCGCTTTCCCAGCCTGCACGCAGGCGGTGCTGCGGGCGTTTTCCGGGGACATCGCGCCCGGCGACGCATTCCTCATCAACGATCCTTACGAGGGCGGCAGCCCACACGCGCCGGACATGGCGGTGATCACGCCGCTCTTCTTCGACGACGCCTTGGTCGCCTTCTGCGCCAGCATTGCGCACAAGGGCGATATCGGCGGCCCGGTCCCGGGAAGCTGCTCAGGCCAGGCGCGCGAAGTCTTCAACGAGGGTCTGCAATTGCCGCCGGTGCGCTACCAGCGCAATTACCTGCCCTTTGGCGACGTCGAGAGGATCATCGCCGCCAACAGTCGCACGCCGGAACTGGTGCTTGGCGACATTCGCGGCCAGCTGGGCTCCGCGCGCCTCGGCGAGCGTCGGCTTGCCACCCTTCTGGAAAAGTTCGGCCTCGCCAAGTGCGTCGCCGCCTTCGATGAGCTGGGCGGCATCGCCGAGCGGCGGATGCGGGCGATCATCAAGACCTGGAAGGACGGCGTCTTCGAGGCCGAACGCTATGTCGACGACGACGGCGTCGAATTATCCAAGCCGGTGCGCATCCACGTCCGCGTGGAAAAGGCGGGTGACGCCATCCGCTTCGACTTCACCGCCTCGGCCGATCAGACGCGGGGACCGGCGAACATCCGCCCGCCGCTCGTCCAGGCGGCCTGCGCCTACGCGCTGATCTCGCTGGTCGATCCGAACATCTTCATCACAAGCGGTATTCTGCGCTCCTTCACGGTCGAAACGCGGCCCTCAAGCGTGCTGAACCCGCGTTATCCGGCGCCGGTGAACACCTACAATCCAACGGTGCATGCCGTCGTCGACGCGATTTTTGCGGCGCTGGGGCAGGTGGTGCCGGAACGATCGCGGGCCGACGGCTGCGGCAGCCGGTCGATCATCCTCGGTGGCCGCGGGACGAATACCGGCAGCAGCTACGTGCAATACGAGATCGTCGGTGGCGGAGCGGGCGCACGCTCGACACGCGACGGGGCCTCGGGAACGACGGTCAACCAGAGCAACGCCAAGATCGCGCCGGTGGAGATCATCGAGAGCGAATTTCCGACCCGGTTGCTTGCCTTCGAACTGATCCGCGACTCGGGCGGGGCCGGCAAGTTTCGCGGTGGGCTCGGCATCCGGCGCAAATATCTGAACCTCACCGAGGCGCGCTTCTCGATCCGCTCGACCAAGCACGTCATCCCCGCAGAAGGCTATGCAGACGGCCTGCCGGGACGGACGGGCGACATCCGGATCAATCCGGATGGAGACGGGTGGAAGCGCCTGCCTTCGCGCTACGCCGACTATCCGCTCAAGGCCGGCGACGTGTTCGAACTCGAAACGCCGGGGGGCGGTGGCTACGGCGATCCGCTGACGCGCGATCCGGTATCGGTGCTTGCCGACGTCAGGGAAGGATATGTCTCCGTTGAGGCGGCCGGACGCGACTATGGCGTGGTGTTGGTGGCCGGGCCGAAGGGTCCGAGCCTCGACGAGGAGGCGACGCAGAGACTGCGAGCGGCGCGCTCGAAAGCCGGGGCGGCTTGAAGCGAGATCAGGAGGAAAACTATGGATGGAATTGTGAACACGAAACCGACGGCCGGCGTGATCGGCTTGGGTGCGATGGGTTACCAGATGGCCCGGCACCTGAAGGAGAAGGGCTTCATCGTTGCCGGCTATGACGTTTCGGCAGAAGCCACGGCCAAGTCTCAGGCGATCGGCATTCCGACCAAGGCGGATATCGCCGCGGTCGGCAGCGGCGCCGAGGTCGTCGTCGTCATGGTGCAGACCGATAAGCAGGTCATCGACGTGATCGGCAATGGCGGACTTCTCGCTTCGCTCGCGCCGGGATCTGTGATCTGCATCGCGAGCTCGATTGCGCCCGACACCTGTCGGCAGCTTGAGCGCGAGGCGGCCGAGAAGGGCGTCGGCGTTCTCGACACGCCGGTGGTGCTCGGCCAGGAAGCGGCCGACAACGGCACGCTGACGGTCTTCGTCGGCGGCGAGGCGAAATGGCTTGAGAAGGCGCATCCCGTGCTCTCGGCCTTCGGCAGCAATATCCTGCATATCGGACCGAGCGGCACCGGCCAGATCGCCAAAACCGCCAACAACATGCTGCTTTGGGCATGCATTTGCGCTAACTTTGAAGCGCTCAGCCTCGCTAAGCAGCTCGGCGCCGACGTGCCGACGCTGGTCTCCGCGCTGATGCATTCCTCCGGTGCCAACTGGTCGCTGTCGCGCTGGGGCAAGAGCACCGGCAAGTGGGCGGAGAAAGACATGGACGTCGCCCTCGACCTTGCGCAGAGCGTCAAGCTGCCGTTGCCGCTCAACGGTCTCGTCGACCAGCTCATGAAGTCCATGAACAGGGAACGAATGCAGAGCCTGCTTAGCTGAATCCAGTCACCCTCATCCAGAGCTCGGAGGAGAGCCGGGTGAGGGCGAACCAACCGTGGGAGGAGAGCATGAAAAATCTATTGAAGACAGTTTTTGCAGCGGGGTTGGGCCTCATTGCCGGTGCCCTGTCGCCGGCAAGGGCAGACGAAGCCCTGACCACGGTGAATGTCGCCTATGACGGCTTCACCATGACGAGCGCGCCGATCCAGTACACGCTTGCCAAGGGCCTGTTCAAGAAACACGGCCTCGACGTCAACCTCGTCTATGTCGAGGGCGGCTCGGTGCTCACCCAGGCACTCGTCGGCGGCTCGATCGATATCGCCCAGAACGGCTACACCCCGTCGATCTCGGCAGCCGTTGCCGGCGCCGATGTCGTCATCATCGGCAGCATGGCCAACAAACTGCCGTTCCAGCTTGTCGTCGATGCCTCGATCCAGAGTGCCGATCAGCTGCGCGGCAAGAGCATCGCCATCAGCAAGTTCGGATCCTCGACCGACACCGCCCTCAAGTTTGCGCTGAAGTCCCTCGGCCTCGAGGCAACGGATGTCAACATTCTCCAACTCGGCGGCGAGGGAACGCGGGCGGCTGCCTATGAAAGCCATCAGGTCCAGGGGCTGATGTCGCAATATCCGCGCACCCAGGAAATAGTCGATGCCGGATCGAAGATGCTCGTCGATGTGACAGAGATCGTCAAGGATTACCCGAACACCGCCTATGTGACGTCGCGGAACTACCTTTCCGGACATCCCGATGTCGTGAAGCGCTTCTTCATGGCGATGGGCGAGGGCCTGCACGGTTTCCGTGCCAATCCGCAGGACGCGATGGAGGTGACGGCGTCGTTCCTGAAGCTTGAGAAGGGACCGTCGGTCGAACAGGCGTTCCGCTTCTATTCGGAGAAGGTGTACCCGCAGGATCTGCGCCCCTCGATGCCGGGTGTGGCGGCCGTCCTGGCGGAGTTTTCGAAAACGCTGCCGGCTGCGGCCTCGGTGAAGCCGGAATCGATAGTCGACACAAGCACGCTCGATGCGCTTGACAGCGAAGGCTTCTTCAAGGCGCTCGACTGAAACTGCGGACAAGGCGGGAGGAGACACCCATGTTGCAGGCAACGCCGGTCAAGCTGAAGGCCGATAGCGTCAAACTGAATTATTACAATGATCGCACCAAGCGCGATCTGAGCGTACTCGACGGCATCGACTTCAGCGTCAACGAGGGTGAACTCGTCAGCATCGTCGGCCCGAGCGGCTGCGGGAAATCGACCTTTCTCGCCGCCGTTGACGGCCTCGTCTCGATCGACGGCGGCAGGATCCTCATCGACGAGCGGGAGGTGACCAAACCGGGGCCGGATCGCGGCCTCGTCTTCCAGCAGGATTCACTGTTTCCGTGGCGCACCGTCCAGCGCAACGTCGCCTACGGCCTGGAGATCCAGAAGATCTTGAGCAAGCAGGAGATCGCCGCCCGTGCACGCAAGTTCGTCGAACTCGTCGGGCTCGCCGGCTTCGAGGACAGTTATCCGAGCGAACTGTCGGGCGGCATGCGCCAGCGCGTCAACATCGCGAGGGCGCTCGCCGTCGATCCGGAACTGCTGCTGCTCGACGAACCCTTCGCCGCGCTCGACGCGCAGACGCGTGAATTCATGCAGTTCGAACTGCTGCGCATTCTCGACCGGGCCCAGAAGACGGGCCTGTTCATTACCCACCAGATCGACGAGGCGATCTTCCTTTCCAATCGCGTCATCGTGTTTTCGGCGCGCCCGGCGAAGGTGAAGGAAATCGTCGAGATCGATCTGCCGAAGGAGCGCACGCTCGATCTGAAGCATACGCCGCGCTTCATGGAGATCTTTCGCCATATCTGGCGGCTGATCGAAGAAGAAAGTGCCCGCATGGGCCTTCTGCGCGTGCATTAAGGGAGCGAGAGATGACGTCCGTTACCGAAGAACAAGAAGTCCCAAGACAGCGCAAGTCGGAATTCGCCGTCTACGATTTCCTGGTGCGCCATGAGAACGCCTTGCTCGGCGGCTTCACGATGATCGTGGCGCTCCTGCTCTGGGAGGGAGTCGTCCGCCTCGACCTGGTCAATCCGCTTTTCACCAGTTCACCGAGCCGGATCATTGCAACCGGCTATGCGATGTTCGCCGACGGCAGCATCTATCCGCACCTCGCCATCAGCGGACTGGAACTGATCGTCGGCTATGGGCTGGCGATCATCGTCGGCGTGCCGCTCGGCATCCTGATGGGCTGGTACCGTCGCTTCGACGCCGCGTTCGATCCGATCATTTCGGCGCTCTACGCGACGCCGCGCATTGCGCTGCTGCCGCTGATCATGATCTGGTTCGGCATCGGCCTCGGCTCGAAATTCGCGATCATCTTCCTGAGCGCCGTGTTCCCGATCCTCATCAATACGACCGCCGGCGTCCAGACCGTCGAGCGCGACTATATCAAGGTGGCTCGGTCCTTCGGCGCGAACGACAGGCAGATGTTCCTGACAGTTGCCTTCCCGGCGGCCGTTCCCTTTCTGTTGACAGGCCTGCGCCTCGGTCTCGGCCACGCGCTGATCGGCATCGTGGTGGGCGAGATGTACTCGGCACAGGCGGGCGTCGGCTATCTCATTTCCGTCGCCGGCGCCACATTCCAGACCGACCGGGTCATGTTCGGCATCATCCTGATTGCCGCGGCCGGCGTCGTTCTCACCAACATCCTCAGGATGATCGAGCGGCGCTTCGACCGCTGGCGGCCGGACAACAAGCTCTAATTTCCGGGCCGGTCCTGAGCGGCCGGCCAGATCACTCCACAGCAAAGAACGGTAGGACAGAATGAAACTGATCGATCAAGTAGCGGTCGTCACCGGCGCTGGCCGGAACATTGGCGAGGCCACGGCGAGGCTGTTAGCCAAGGAGGGCGCGAGCGTCGCCGTGACCGACATCGACGCCGAGCGTGCCGGACGTGTCGCGGAGGAGATCCGCGCGGCAGGCGGCACCGCCGAGGTGTTCCTCGCCAACGTTGCCGATGAGGAAGGGGTCATTTCGCTAGTCAAGGGCGTGACCGACCGCTTCGGCAAGGTCGATATCCTCGTCAACAACGTCGCCATCAGCGACAACAAGCACGTCCTCGACGTGACCAAGGACGAGTGGGATCGGGTAATCGCGGTGACGCTGACCGGCACGTTCCTGATGAGCAAATATTTCGCCCAGCAGATGGTGGCGCAGGGGCATGGCGGAAACATCGTCAATGTCGGCTCGACCTCGGGCTTCTACGGACGTCCGCGTGCCGTCGCCTACACGGCGGCCAAGGCGGGTGTCACCAACCTTTCGCGCTCGCTGGCGATCCAACTCGCCAAGCACAAGATCCGTGTCAACTGCGTCGTGCCGAACAAGATCGGTTCGCCGGTCGGCAAGGATACCTTCGATCCGACCCGGCCCGTCGTGAACTTGCGCGACCGGCCGGGTGTTCCGGACGATCTCGCCCGCGCCATCCTGTTCCTGGTCTCCGCCGATTCCGATTTCATCGACGGCACGACGCTTTTCGTCGACGGCGGTGTTTCCGCGCTCATGCCCGGCAGCGAATGAGGAGCCGAGGTCTTATCGGTCGAGTTCGGGATAGATCCGGTCGAGAAATCCCGGCCTGAGCTTTTCGCCGATCAGGCAGTCAGCGCCAGGAGTCGTGGCCGTGAGTTGCAGGGTGGGCGGCGGGGGCAGGCCGCTCACTTCAAGGATCAGTTTCTGGCGGATCGCGATCGCGAAATCCTCCGCTTCATGAACCGGCAACACGAAGGACCCCGGTCCGCCGATGACGCATTGCGCGTAGTACTGGTCGAGCGGTCCGGTCGAGACCGAGGGGCGGATCAGGATCGCAAGGCCGTTGATGATAATGCCGCGTGAGATGGCGCCGTCGCGGGCTGGCGTAACCGGCGGGCCGGTATTGTTCGGCCCGTCGCCCGAAATGTCGATCACTCGACGCGCGCCGGAAAAGGCGTTGGAATCGATCAGGTTCGTGCCGAACAGGATGGCATTGGAGATCGACGTGCCGCGGCGCGTGCCGATCGGCCTCGCCTCGACTTTCGCGGCGAAGGCCTCGGCGTCCTCGGAATTGTCGATGATCTGCCAAGAGACAACCGACTGCTCGTTCACCAGTCCCGCCCATTCGAAGTAGCCGATCGCGATACGCCCGAGCAGGCCGCCCCTGACTGCGTTGATGAAGTCCGGATGCCGCAATGCCTGCAGATAGCCGGACCGTTGCACCCGCGCCTCTTCCATGTCCATCGATCCGGACATGTCGACGGCCAGTACCAGTTCCACATCGACATCCGTCTGCGTGGCGGCCGATTGGACCGGACTCCCACTAAGGGCCAGGATCAATGCCAACGTGCTCAACATCGCATCAACCAGTTATTGCGTGGTCAGTTCGGGGCTGGATGCGGAACAATGTGTGAGGCGGTCTGCCGCACCCTGCGCTTCAAAAATCGATCACATCTGTGAGTTTGGATTTCATCACGCCAAAATCAAGGCATCGGGAAGAATGTAGCACAGGATTGGCGTTGCGCGACCGTTGCGAACGACTACCTCTACAATATTCGGTGATCGGCAATATCGTTGGGCACAAGGCGAACCCCAACGTTGTCCGATTTTGCCCTTGAAGGAATTCTATCGACGGGCGAAAGCATCGCTGCTTTCGACATGTCGGATATCGCTGGCGCAGCCGGCATGCGCGCTGCGCTTCAGACGGGACCTGGGATGCTTCAATCCACGTCGAATACGGACATCATGCGGATCGATCGCTTGCAACGCGCTGCCTTCGGCTATTTTCTCCGATATTGCGATGCCGGGACCGGTCTCGTTGCAGACACATCACGCGAGGGATCGCCATCGAGCATCGCCGCCACAGGCTTCGGGCTCGCCTGCCATCCGGTCGCGGTCGAGCGTGGCTGGATCAGCCGTCCAGAGGCTGCGCGTCGTGTGCTGAAAGTGTTGCGGTTTCTCGCGGCCAGCAGGCAGGCAAGCGATGCGCGCGCCACCGGCTATCGTGGCCTCTACTATCATTTTCTCGATATGCGCACCGGCGAGCGCAGCTGGAACTGCGAGCTTTCCACCATCGATAGTGCCTTGCTCTTTGCCGGCATGCTGACGGCCGCTGCCTATTTCTCGGAGCGCAGGCAGGACGAGATGGAGATCCGCAGCCTTTCCGAACGGCTCTTCGAGCGGGCGGACTGGGCATGGGCGCTCAATCGCGGCGACACGCTGACGATGGGGTGGCGGCCGCCGGGCCGCTTTCTCAGGCATCGCTGGCGCGGATATAGCGAGGCGCTGTTGCTCTATGTGCTGGCGCTTGCCGGGCCGCGCCATGCGATCGCGCCGGACAACTATGACGCTTTCACCGCGGCTCATGAGTGGTTGGCGATCGACGGCGCCCGGCATCTTCATGCGGGTGCGCTCTTCATTCATCTCTTTCCTCATGCCTGGATCGATTTTCGCGCCATTCGCGATGCGGCGATGCGCAAGGCGGCGAGTGACTACTTTGAGAACACCCGTCGGGCGATTGCGTTCCAGCGCACGCATGCGGAGGACAATGCCGGCGCCTTCGCCGGCTATTGCCGCGATCTCTGGGGCTTCAGCGCCTGCCATGCGCCGAAAGGTCGGTTGCGGCTGCGCGACGGCCGTTGGCAGCGGATGCTCGGCTACGCGGCGCGCGGCGCGCCTTTTGGTGTCGACGACGGGACCCTCGTGCCCTGGGCGGCGCTCGCCTGCCTGCCCTTCGAGCCGGAGGCCAGCCTTGGCGGCCTCGACCATCTGCTTTCCCGTTATCCGGCGCTGCTCAGCGATGACCGCCTTCCAGGTGGCTTCAATCCGAGCCTGCCGGGCGAGGGCGCCGAAGGTTGGGTGGACGACAGGGTGGTCGGACTTGACCAGGGCCTGTCCGTCATGATGATCGAGAACTGGAGAAGCGGTTTGCTTTGGGAGATCACGCGCAACATTCCCGCCTTTGGCCGCGGACTGCGGCGGGCCGGTTTCGAGGGCGGCTGGCTGTCGGCGGGCGGCCCACAAGTCTGAGCGCGACGGAGGCGGGATGGAAAATGCGCGGAAGCGGGAGATCCGGGACGCCGCGGGCGAAGGGGAGGCGCGGGCCGCCATCACCTGGCTCCAGGCCGAGTTTCCCGAGGTCGCATGCTCGCGGGCCCCGGACGAGGGCGTGCGGCTCCCGTCTGCATTCTGGGCCGAGGCATCGCCCGATGTGGAGACCTGTCTTGCCTATCAGGAGCGCTTCGGCGTGGGGATGGATGACAAGGTGCGGGCGGCACATCTCATCGCCTTCTATAGCCATCAGCTCAGCCTCGTGTCCGCCGCCATCTATCTCTGTAGCAGTCGTGTTCCGGACGTGACCGGGTTGCGCTTCGAGCGCTACGCGCGTCCGCTCGAGGCGGGCGCCGTCGACGCCGGACGTTTTCTTTTTTGCATGGGACTTAAGGAAGGCTCCGGCGGCGACCCCGAGGATGCCGAAAGGCTTTTCCACGATCTCTTTGTCGCTCATCTGAAGCCGGTCATCGCTCATCTGAAGCGGCGCTGCGGCCTGTCGCTGCGCGCGCAATGGCGGCTTGCGGCCGACAGCCTGGCAGGTGCCTTTCTCGAAATCGGACGACGGCGCGGAACGGAGGCGGAGGCGATCGCGCAGGCGTTAGCGATGGTCGAGCGCGCGGGCTCCCCGTTGCATTCCGAGGCGCTTTGCTACGAGAAGATCGAAGTCGCGGCCGCGGATGGGAAAGATCTTTCGCGGACCTACAGGATGCGCGGCGGGTGCTGCCTCTATTACCGCACCGACGGCGGCAGCTATTGCGACAGCTGCGTGTTGCTCGAGCCCGAGGCCCGACGCGAGCGACTGCGGGCGCATTTGATCGATACCGCCCGCGATCAAATAGGGTGAGTTTTTCGGCTCTTGTCCGCCTGCCGTCCCTCACCCCGCGAGCGGGGAGAGGGCCAGGGTGAGGGGCAGCAAAGATCAGAACGTGACCTAACGCACCTTGACGAACCGGTCGTTGATGAAGCCGGAAACCACCCCGAGCACGAGCCAGAAGGCAAGGGTGGTCGCAAGCGCCGCGACGGCGAATTCCGCGCCGAGGACGGCGGGCACGTTGCTGGAGATGTCGAGCGGCTGCGGCGCGCCATAGATCTGCGGTGCGGCGATGAGCGCGAGACCCACGATCTTGGCGACCAGTTCGCGACGCAGCGCCAGCAGATAGAGGCCGGCTGCCGAAAGCAGCACCGTCGCAGCCCACCAGACCTGCCGTTCACCGAGTTCGGCCGCCGGAAAGCCCGGCAGTTCGGGCGGAAGGCCGATCGCCGGCAGCAAGTGCACGGCGAGCCATCCGCAGGCGCCCCAGAGCGCCCCATTCGCGAGCGTGATCGGATAGCCGATCACAAGGCTGACGCCGGCAAGCAGCAGCGAAAATCCGGCGCCTGTCACGAGATTGGCGAGGAGCGTGCCGGAGAAACGGCTCAGGCCGAACATGATGCCGCCTTCCTCGTGCTCGCCCTCATGCTCATGCGCATAGGCCGGTGTAACCGGCGAGAGCGCGGAAAGCAGCGCGCCGGCGGGTGAAGTGCCGTTCAGCGACGAATGCTGGTCGTGGCCAGCGGCTGCGGGCTCCTGCGTTGCCGGCGCTTGGATCTCATATTCCTCGGCGTGCAGGATCAGCGGCACGACGCGCATTTCCTGTGCGGCGGTCATGAAGACGCCGGCAATCAGCCCGGCCACGATTGCGGCCAGAAGTGTTTTGACGATCATTGTCGAAATTCCTCAATCGGGCGCGCGGCCGCTCCGAAGCGCGGCGCGTCATTCAAGATGCGCCAACGCCATGCAGACGCCACAGCCGGCGCCATTTCCGGTTTCCGTGGATGCAAAACGCCAGCGGAGCATGCCGGAGCGCATGCCAAACGAGAACTGCGCCCGCGTGCTATGCGCCGGAGGAACGCTCCGCTCTTGTTCGAGATGGAACGCCTGCTGCATGTTTCCTTAAGTCGTAGCCGATTTAAGGATAAAAACATGCAGCAATTCAAAGTGCTACAGCGTCCTTTGCGCGTCCGATAAGACGCGCGGCGCTGTAAGGCGTTCCATGGCATCGATCAGTGGCAGGGGAAGCCGTAGGAGTGGCGGGTGTCGTGCGCCGTGTCGTGCAGAACGGCCGAATTCGCGAGGCCCGCACCGAAGACGAGGAAGGCGCCGATCAACAGGGCGGAGATGCCCGCGACCAGACGATCGTTAAGGGAGAGCGAAATGCTCGAAGCTGTAGACGTAGCCATGACAACCTCCGTGATGGCGTTGGGATGTTTCCCGGTTTGGGCACGATGCCCGCATCGCTTGGCAGGTTTCCTGGCTCACGGCGTCAGGTGGTTTTCACCAAGGATTTGCCTCGCCTTCCCAGGATCGAACCGCCCTCTCGCGGTTTTTCCCAGTGGCTTCTTCCGGATCGCTCCGGAACGGCAAATTCACGCCGCTCTACAGTCGCGGGGTCGGCCGTGATTGAGATGCCCAGTTTGGGTCCATCCGTCACGTTCCCGTTTACTCCCGGAACGCGTTCGCTTTCCGGGAACCAATCGATCCCCGATGATTAGGATCGGTCGCGGGCGATGTCAATTGAACTTGCGGCTTCTCACGCTGCATCCGCGACAAATTCACGAAGGATCATGTGCTCATAGGCCTTGACGATGCGGTCGCCTTCCGACCTGTCGACCGAGACCGCAAGTCGCATCGTGCAGTCGCCAAGATGCATCATGAGGAACGCGGCATCTTCGATCTTTTCGCGCGGCGCTTCCGGAACAACCCTCATCCAGGTGTCGGCAAGCAATCGCCCATTCAACCGGCTCTCGGCGAGCTCGATTTTACGCAGCGCCTTGTCCGCCTGCATCGCCGACCAGATGTCGCGCATCACAGGCTCGGCGAGAAACATGTCGTAGTAAGTGTCGAAGAGCGCCGAAAAGGCGCTGCGCAATTCGGCGGGCGTGGTGACCTTTGCGAACTCCGCAGCAATGCAGTCCCGGCAGGCGGCATTGTAGCGCTCGGCGAGGGTGCGCACGATCGCCGCCTTGTCCGGAAAGTACTGATAGAGTGACCCGATGGAGATGCCGGCCATCGCAGCGACGTCGCTCATGCGCATGGCGTCGCTTCCTTTTTCCTCGATCAGCCTGATGGCGCGGGAGAGGATATGCTCGACGCGCTCGCGACTGCGCTTCTGGCTTGGTGTACGGCGAAGGCTTGTTTCCTCTTCGGCTGATCCGATCGCCGGATTTGCTTCTCCAATCATGAGCACTCCTCACATTTTGCCTTGACTCTCAAAATACGAGGATTTATCACATTTGCAAACGTGAGGAATACTCATATTCATCGAACAGCAGTCGGGAGGATAAGATGTCAGAGAAATCGACCCTGGTTCTGGGTGGCGCCGGCAAGACCGGGCGGCGGATTGCGGCACGACTTTTGGCGAATGGTGTGCCGGTGCGTCTCGGGATGCGATCGGCGATGCCTCCGTTCGATTGGGCGAACGAGGCGACATGGGCCCCGGCTCTCGATGGCGTCGATCGGGTCTATGTGAGCTATCAGCCCGATCTGGCCGTTCCTGGCGCCGCGGATACGATCCGCGGCTTTTCTGTCCTCGCGGTGAAGAGCGGAGTGAAGCGGCTGGTCCTGTTGTCCGGTCGCGGCGAGGATGACGCGCAGGCCGCCGAGGCCGAACTGCGAGCCGCGGGCGCCGAATGGACGGTCTTGAGGGCGAGTTGGTTCTTCGAGAATTTCAGCGAAGGTTTCCTGACCGACGCAGTTCAGAGCGGCCTCGTCGCCCTGCCGCCGAAAGACGTTCGTGAGCCGTTCATCAGCGCCGAGGATATCGCCGACATCGCGGTTGCGGCGTTGACAGCGGACGGGCATCAGGGCCGCGTCTATGAATTGACTGGACCGCGGCTGATGACCTTTTCCGAAGCGGTCGCCGAGATCGGCGCCGCTACACGGCGCGATATTCGTTACCAGCCGATACCGGTTGAGGATTTCGCTGCGCAATTGCGCGCAGATGGCCTGCCGGATGACTACGTAGCGCTTGTCGTCTACCTCTTCACCTCCGTGCTCGACGGCCGCAATCAGCATCTCTCCGACGATGTCGAGCGGGTGCTCGGACGTAAGCCGCGCGATTTTGCCGATTATGCTCGGGACACGACAGCAGCCGGTGTCTGGAGCATGATGTGATGGTTGCCCTGATTCCTGCCCTGGCTTTCGCTGCTGTCATCGGCTCCGGCCTGATGGCCGGTCTGTTCTTCATCTTCTCCGTCTGCATCATGCAGGCCTTGTCGCGGTTGCCGCCCGAGCAAGGAATCGCCGCGATGAATGCCATCAATGAGGTGATCCAGAACCCGCTCTTCCTCACCGCTTTCATGGGAACGGCGCTTCTGGGGCTGATCCTCGTCGCCGCTGCCTTCTTTTCGGGAGGGCAGGGTGGCTGGCTGCTGGCGGCCGGCGGGCTTGCCTATGTCGTCGGAACGTTGCTGGTGACGATCGTCTTCAATGTGCCGTTGAATGACGCGCTTGCGGCCGCTTCACGCGAGGCAGCCCGCGAGATCTGGCAGAAGCGATACCTGACCGATTGGGTCTGGTGGAACCACGTGCGGACATTCGCCTCAATCGGAGCGCTGGCGCTCTTCGTGCTCGGATTCGCACGGAGCTAGTGCTGCATTCTACGGCGTCAGCGTCCGGTGTAATGCGCCTCACGCCGTTCTTTCCAGGCCGTAAGTCCCTCGGTGAGATCATGGCTCGGTACCATGCGCTGAAATTGCTCGCTCTCGTTCAGTAGGCCTTCGCCGATCGTCATGTTGAGACCGCGTGTGACCGCGGTGATGATCGCCGCGACGGCAGGGGGCGAGTGGCGTGTGATGCGCGCGGCCAGGGCGCGAGCGGAAGCGATGAGGTCGTCGTGCGGCACGATCTTGTTGACGAGTCCTACCTCGAGCGCCCGGCTCGCGGAAAACTCGTCTCCGGTGAGAAGCAGTTCGAGCGCGCGCTTGCGACCGGCGAGGCGTGGAAGGCGCTGGGTGCCGCCGAAGGTCGGCGGCATGGCAAGCCTGATCTCGGGCTTGGCAAAACGCGCCCGGTCGCTGGCGATCGCCAGATGCACGGCCTCGGTGATCTGGCAGCCGCCGCCATAGGCAAGGCCGTTGACGGCCGCAATGATGGGCTTCGGAAAGGCTTCCAACCGAGAAGTGAGCGCTTGCCCGCGCCGCACGAAATCGCGGACGGCGGCACTTACGCCCTGCGCCACGCTGTTGGAAAATTCATGAATATCGCCGCCGGCCGAAAAAGCGCGCTCTCCGGCGCCGGTGAGGATGACCGCCTGGACGGTATCGTCCACCTCGATCAGGTCGAGGAGGTGAAGGAGCCGGTCTATCAGGTCGTAGCTCAATGCGTTCAGCCTTTCCGGCCGGTTGAGGGTGAGCAGCGCGACGCCGTCGGCGGCATCGAAAAGCACTGTACCGGACATGGCTATCTCCCGTGGTGTTGACGGAAGCAGGCTAGGCGAGCGATAAGCAGTTGTGTATTCACTAGGCGGTATACATGGTCATGACGACTGCTTCCTCCACCCGCGACCGCATCGTTTCTGCCGCAGCCAAGCTTTTCTACGCGGAGGGCATCCGCGCCGTCAGCGTCGATGCCGTAGCGGAAGCAGCCGGCGTTACGAAGCGCACGCTCTACTATCATTTCGACAGCAAGGACGATCTGATCGCCGCCTATCTCGATGGCCGCGACCAGCCTAACCTCAAGCTCTTCCAGAAATGGTTTACCGAGACCGAGGGCGACGTGGCGACAAGGGTGGAGGGCATCTTTCGCAATCTGGCACGCGCCGCCCGACATCCGAAATGGAAAGGCTGCGGCTTCCTGCGCACCTCCGCCGAACTGGCGAACATGCCGGGGCATCCGGCGATGCGCATCGGGGCAGCGCATAAGAAGAAATTCGAGAACTGGCTACGGCAGTGCCTAGAAGACGAGGGCATCGACGGCGCAGAATTGCTAGCGCGTCAGGTTCTGCTGCTTCTCGACGGCAGCTTCGCCGTCGTTTTGCTCCATCGCGATCCGAGCTATATGGAAACGGCGGGAATGGCGGCGGCATCGCTGATCACACCCGCGCTTTCCAGCCGGTGACGAAATGCCGGCCAAACCGGAGGAGAACATGGCCGTCCGACGCATCGTGCCCAATCTCCAGACGTCCGACCCACCGCGTGCGCGCGCTTTCTACACCGATCTGCTCGGCCTCGAGGTGGTGATGGATCATGGCTGGATCCTCACCTTCGCAGCGAAGGGCGGCTTAGCCATGCCGCAGGTGAGCTTCGCCATCGAGGGTGGATCGGGAACGCCGGTGCCGGCGCTCTCGATCGAGGTGGATGACGTGGACGAGGTCTATCAACGCGCGAAGCGCGCCGCTACGGAGATCGTCTACGATATCAGCGATGAGCCTTGGGGCGTGCGGCGGTTCTATCTACGCGACCCGTTCGGCAACATCGTTAATATCCTGTCGCATTCTGCGGAGCTCAAATCGCGCTCCGGAAAGACATAAATTCACACGGTCGTCAGGGCATTGGCGACGTCTGCGACGAGATCGTCCGGATGCTCGATGCCGATCGACAGGCGGATGGTCGACTCAAGCACGCCGATCCGCTGGCGCACCTCGATCGGCACGCCCGAATGCGTCATCGCGGCGGGATGGCTTGCGAGCGATTCCGTGCCGCCGAGGCTGACGGCGAGCTTGAAGATCTGCAGCGCGTTGAGGAAGCGGAATGCGGCGTCCTGGCCCCCGGCGATGTCGAAGGAGAAGGTCGAACCGGCGCCGGTCGACTGGGCGGCAAAAACGCGCCCGACGGGCGAGGCCTCGTCATGGAAGGGGAGGTAATGGATACGCTCGACCTTCGGATGGTCACGCAGGAACTCGGCGACGATGCGGGCATTGTCGTTTGCCTTGTGCATGCGGACGGCCAGCGTTTCCAACGAGCGGCCGAGCATCCAGCAGGAGTGGGGATCGAGTTGCGTGCCGATCGCGCCGCGCAGCGCCTTGATCTGCTTTATAATCGCCTTCGGGCCAAGCACGGCGCCGGCGATCAGGTCGGAATGTCCACCGACATATTTGGTCAGCGAATAAAGAGAAACGTCGGCGCCGTGGTCGATCGGGTGCTGGAAGACCGGGCCAAGCAGCGTGTTGTCGCAGACGACGATCGGCCGCTGCCCCTGTCTTTCGCCGATCGCCTCGGCAACGCGGCGTATCATGGCGATATCGACGAGGCTGTTGGTCGGGTTGGCGGGCGTCTCGATGAGGATGACGGCGACGCGTCCCTTCTCCATCGCCTCTTCCGCCGCGGCCCTGACGGCGGCCTCGTCGACCCCATCGGCAAAACCGACTGCCGACACGTTGAGATTGAGAAAAGTCTTGGCGAGCAGCGTTTCGGTGCCGCCGTAAAGCGGCTGCGAATGCAGGATGGAGTCACCCGGGCGCACGAAGGCGAGCAGCGTCGTCGCGATTGCCGCCATGCCGGAGGAAAAGACGGCGCCGCTTTCGGCCCGTTCGAAGACAGTCAGCCGGTCCTCGACGATCTCGCTGTTCGGGTGGTTGAAGCGGGAATAGACGAGACCCGGGCCGACGCCCGCCGGCGGTTCGCGCCGCCCCGAAACAAAATCGAAGAAATCGCGGCCTTCCTCGGCCGAGCGGAAAACGAAAGTCGAAGTCAGGAAGACCGGCGGCTTGACCGCGCCCTCCGAGAGCTCCGGATCGTAACCATAGTTCAGCATGAGGGTTTCGGGGTGCAGCTTGTGGTTGCCGATATGGGTCCTGGAAGGATGCGGCGCGGTCATGGCTTTTCTCCTCGAACGAAGCGGATTCGCTAACAGCCAAATTATATCAGACGCTTGGACCGATCCTTGCTATTTGCGATCACTTCGCTTTGATGGGCGCAAATATTTGCCGGAACCGAAGAAAAATGACGCAGAAAATTGCCGATGAAATGGATCGCCGGATTCTGAAGGAACTGCTGGCCGACGCCAGGATCACGAACAACGAGCTCGCCGAGCGGGTCGGGTTGTCGGCCTCGCCCTGCCTCAGGCGCCTGCGGCGGCTGGAGGAAAACGGCGTCATCCGCGGTTATACGGCGCTCGTCGATCCGGCGATCGAAGGCTGGACAATGACGGCGATCGCCACCGTCCGGCTCAGCCGCCAGCACGAGGACGAAATCGTGATGTTCGAGGAGGCGATCCGCGGCTGGGACGAGGTGCTCGAATGCCACCTTGTCACCGGCTCGCGCGATTATGTTCTGAAAGTGATGAGTGCGGGGCTCGAACAGTATGAGCGCTTCATCAAGGAAAAGATCGCCCGGTTGAAATGCGTCGCTTCGATCGAGACGAGTTTCGTGATGAACACGATCAAGGAGCGACGCATTTAGGCTGCATCGCACCGGCCGCAACAATTGACTGCAGGAGAGTGCGAGGCGACATTGCTCCCTGCGCATGTCGCTCGCGCCGGACATTCCGGTGATAGTGCCTCTACTGCATGTTTCCTTAAATCGTATTCGATTTAAGGATGAAAACATGCAGCGATTCAAAGTGTTACAGCGACCTTTGTGCGTCTGAAAAGACGCACGGCGCTGTAGAGTGGAGGGCCGCATGGAACACCTTCAACGGACGGACATGTCGAAGCCGCGGCCCTCAAGCCATACTGCAAGCTTCTGGGATTCGTTTTCCGCGACCGGGCTGCTCGTCGGCGTGCTGTTCTTCGCCGTTTCGCTGACGCCGAGTCTAATTCCGCGGCCCTACTTGATCCAGGGAGCGATATCTGGCTCTTCGCTCGCGGCCGGTTATGCGATCGGCGTGTTCCTGCGTTGGCTCTGGTCCTTCTTCGAACTTCCGGACGCTTCCCTGCGGCGCCAACGTACCTTGAAAATCGTGGCGGGGCTCGTCTGCGGCGCGGCAGTTGCGGTGTTCCTGTGGCAGACCGCGGGATGGCAGAACACCGTCCGCAACATCATGGGTCTCGAACCGATCGAAACGGCGGAACCCTTGAAGCTCGGTCTCGCCGCCGCGTCGGTCTTCGTCGTGCTCGTCTTTCTGGCGCGGCTGTTCCGGCTGACATTCCATTTTCTCTCGCGCATGCTGGAACGCCTCGTTACGCGACCCATCGCGAGGGCGATCGGCGGGCTTGCAGCCATCGCACTTTTCTGGTCCGTGGCCGATGGCTTGATCTTCAAGTTCGCATTGCGCGCCGCCGACAGCTCGTTCCAGACGCTGGATGCCTATATCGACGCAGAGGTCCCACCACCATCGGATCCGGCCAAGACCGGCAGCGCCGCATCGCTGGTCAACTGGGATGAGCTTGGGCGGCGGGGCCGTGAGTTTATCGCTTCCGGTCCCAAGGGTGCCGAGATCGGCGCCTTCTTCCGCGGTCAGGCGCGGGAGCCCGTACGGGTCTATGTGGGGCTGAATTCTGCCGACTCCGCAAGGGAGCGGGCGAAGCTCGCCCTGGATGAGCTGAAGCGCGCCGGCGGTTTCGAACGCAAGTCGCTGATCGTCGTCGTTCCAACCGGCACCGGCTGGATCGATCCGGCGGCACTCGATACCGTTGAATACCTGCTGCACGGCGATGTCGCGAGTGTTGCGGTCCAATATTCCTATCTCTCGAGCTGGTTGTCGCTGCTGGTGGAGCCAGGCTACGGGGCCGACGCCGCCAATGCGCTGTTTGACGAGGTCTACAGCTACTGGAGCACGCTGCCGAAGGACCGGCGGCCGAAGCTGTATCTCCACGGCCTGAGCCTTGGCGCGATGAACTCGCAAGGGTCGGTTGATCTGTTCGACGTCATAAGCGATCCCTTCCAGGGCGCGCTCTGGAGCGGGCCTCCCTTTCCGAGCGAGCTGTGGCAATCGGTGACGGCGGATCGCGATCCTGCGTCCCCCGCCTGGCTGCCGCGCTACCGGGACAGTTCGATCATCCGCTTCACGAACCAGCGGAATGCGCTTGATATTCCGGGCGCGCGCTGGGGCGCGATGCGGATCGTCTATCTGCAATATGCGAGCGATCCGGTGACGTTCTTCGATCCCCATTCCTTCTATCGCGAGCCGCAATGGATGAAAGCGCCGCGGGGGCCCGATGTCTCGCCGGCGCTAAGCTGGTTTCCCGTGGTGACCGGACTGCAGCTTCTCGCCGACATTGCTTTGGCGACGACGTCGCCGATCGGCTACGGCCATGTCTACGCGCCGGAGCACTACATCGACGCCTGGGTGGCGGTGACCGATCCGACGGCGGTCAGACCTGAGGACGTCACGCGGCTGAAGGCGCAGTTCAAGGGCAAGTTCTGACGATTTCGACTTGTCTACTCCGGCACCGGCGCCGGCGAGAGCAGCAGCTCCATGGCACCGATGATCTTGCGGTGCTGATGAGCATGGCGCGTGCGAAGGCTGGTCGCGGCATAGATGGTTTGCGGAATGACCGGGGCGTCGGCGACCGCGGTCGCAACGCCGAGTTCGGCAAGCCGTGCTGCGGTCGCGCCGGTGACATAGGCGGCCCCGCCAAGTGCGCGAAGCAGGCCGGTGATCGCCATGTTCTGCCCCGCCGCGAGCGGGGCGGCGGAGAGATGCGGCAGGGCGAGGCGATGGGCGCGGTCGAAGGCCGGCGAATAGCTGGAGCGGATATAGGTCTCCGGCTTCACGCGGGCTATGTCGCAGGCTTGCGTGCTGACCAGCTTGTAATGCAGTTCGCCGATCCGTTCGTAGTGAAGATCGGGTAGGTAGTGGGGCGTATAAAGGATCGCGAGGTCAAGTTCCCCGGCCGCGAGATCGCGGTTCATCTGGTTGGAATAATCCGCCTCCATATAAATTTCGGTCTGTGGCAACTCGCGGCGGATGGCGGCCAGCCAGTCGCCAGCAAGGGTCTCGGCGAGATCGTGCTGGATCCCGAGCCGCATCGAACGCTCGAAAGCGCCGGCACTGGCAACCGCGCGCGTCGCTTCATGCCATTGATTTTGAAGCGCTTTTGCGTAGTCTAGAAAACGCAGACCTGAAGCCGTCGGCACGGTGCCGCCCTTACTGCGGGTGAAAAGCTTGCGGTTGAACTGCGCCTCCAGCGCCTTCACGCGATGCGAAACGGTCGACTGCGTGATGTTCAGCCGCTCGGCCGTGCGGTTGAAGCTCCGCGTTTCCATCAGGTCCAGAAATGTCTCGATCAGTTCAACTTGCATCTTTGCGACACGCTGCCTCTAAAACACGGCGAGCCTAATCGAAAATCTCGATCAATAAAACCTAGTTCCGCTGCTTGATAGCCTTACGCTCCTCGTCAAATATCCCCTCAAAAGAGGGAACTACGCATGTCGAATTTGCCGTCTCACGCGCGCGTCGTGATCATCGGCGGGGGAGCGGTCGGCGCCTCCTCGCTCTATCATCTTGCCAAGGCCGGCTGGACGGACTGCGTGCTTCTGGAGAAGAACGAGCTGACCGCAGGCTCGACCTGGCATGCGGCCGGCAATGTGCCGACCTTCTCGTCGTCGTGGTCGATCATGAACATGCAGCGCTATTCGGCTTCGCTCTACCGCGACCTCGGAGCGCTGGTCGATTATCCGATGAACTACCACGTCACCGGGTCGATCCGCCTCGGCCATTCGAAGGAACGTCTGCAGGAGTTCAAGCGCGTCGTCGGTATGGGCCGCTACCAGGGCATGGATCTCGACACCCTTACCCCGGACGAGATGCGCGGCCGTTATCCTTTCCTCGAAACCCACGAGCTGACCGGCGCGCTCTACGATCCCTATGACGGCGATATCGACCCGGCGCAGCTCACCCAGGCGCTCGCGAAGGGTGCGCGCGATTTAGGCGCAAAGATTATCCGTTTCTGTCCGGTAACGGGCGCGCGCCGCGAAAACGATGAATGGGTAATCGTCACGCCGCAGGGCGAGATCCGCTGCGAATATGTCGTCAACGCCGCCGGCTACTATGCCCGCGAAGTCGGCAAGATGTTCGGCCGCGACGTGCCGATGATGGTGATGAGCCATCAATACATTCTCTTCGACGAGATCCCGGAACTTGCCGCCTGGTCGAAGGAGGCGGGGCACAAGCTGCCGCTGCTCCGCGACGTCGATTCGTCCTATTATCTCCGGCAGGAGAAATACGGCATGAATCTCGGGCCTTACGAGAAGAATTGCCGGGCGCACTGGACGACGCCGGACGATCCGATGCCGGAGGATTTTTCGTTCCAGCTTTTCCCCGACGACCTCGACCGGCTGGAATGGTATCTGAACGACGCCGTCGAGCGGATGCCCATCCTCGGCACCGCGGGCCTGTCGCGCGTGATCAACGGGCCAATTCCCTATGCGCCGGACGGCAACCCGCTGATCGGGCCGATGCCCGGCGTGCCGAACGCTTTCGAGGCCTGCGTCTTCACCTTCGGCATCTGCCAGGCGGGCGGGGCCGGCAAAGTGCTCGCCGAATGGGTGACGGAAGGCCAGACGGAATGGGACATGTGGTCCTGCGACCCGCGCCGCTACACCGACTATACCGATGAGGATTATTGCACCGCCAAGGGCATGGAAATCTACGGCCACGAATATGCGATGCATTTCCCGAAGCATTACTGGCCGGCGGGGCGCGGCAAGAAGCTGTCGCCGATCCACGACCGCATCGCCGTGCTCGGCGCCCAGTTCAAGCCCTATAACGGCTGGGAGCGGGCCATGTGGTACGCGAAGCCGGGCGACGACCTCTCCGAGGAAGCGACGCAGACCTGGGGCCGCGAGGGGCCGTGGGCGAGGCGCATCGAGGAGGAATGCCTGGCGGTGCGCGATGCAGCCGGTATCCTCGACCTGCCGGGCTTTTCGCGGTTCCGCGTCAAGGGCGAGGGCGCGCGGGAATGGCTGACCGGCCTGATCACCGGCCGCGTGCCGAAGGCGGGACGCATCGGCCTTGCCTATTTCGCCGACGACAAGGGGCGCATCGTTACCGAAATGTCCGTGATGGCGATCGAGGAGGACTTCTTCTTCCTGATCACCGCGGCGACTGCGCAATGGCATGATTTCGAGTGGCTGAAGAAACACCGCCCGGCGGACGCGGCCTTCACGCTTGACGATGTGACAGCGAATTTCTCCTGCCAGATTCTGACAGGCCCGAAATCGCGCGACATCCTTGCCGAGGTTTCCGACGCCAACCTTTCGAAAGGCTGGCTCACTCACCAGACGGCGCAAATCGCCGGGCGTTATTGCCGACTTGTTCGGGTCTCCTTTGCCGGAGAACTCGGCTGGGAGATCCACACGAAGGTGGACGACACGACCGCGATCTTCGACGTGGTTTGGGCGGCCGGCCAGAAACACGGTCTCAAACCCTTCGGAATGGAGGCGCTCGACAGCCTGCGCATCGAAAAGGGCTACCGCGCCTGGAAGGGTGATTTGTCGACCGACTATACGATCCTGCAGGGCGGGCTCGAACGCTTCGTCGATTGGTCCAAACCGGCATTCAAGGGCAAGGCGTCGCTGGAGCGCGAGAAGCAGCAGGGCGTCAGCAAGCGCTTCGTCACCCTGACTGTTGATGCCGGCGAATCCGACGCGCCCTACATGTCGACGCTCTGGTCGGGCGGCGAGGTGGTCGGTGAGACGACCTCCGGAAACTGGGGCTATCGCGTCGGCAAATCGATCGCGCTCGGCATGCTGCGCGCCGATCTCGCGGTCGCCGGCAAGGAAATCGAGGTCGAGATTTTCGGCGACCGCTTCAAGGCGGTCGTTCAGCCGGACCAACCGCTCTGGGACCCCTCGAATGAAAGACTGAGAGCATGACGAAGCCCATTCCCCCAAAGGCGCGCGTGGTCATCATCGGTGGTGGCGTTTCCGGCTGCTCGGTCGCCTATCACCTGTCGAAACTCGGCTGGACCGACGTCGTACTGCTTGAGCGCAAGCAATTGACCTCCGGCACAACCTGGCATGCGGCTGGGCTGATCGGCCAGCTGCGCGCCTCGCAGAACATGACGCGGCTCGCGAAATATTCGGCCGACCTCTATGTCAAGCTGGAGGCCGAAACCGGTATTGCCACCGGCATGCGCCAGAACGGGTCGATTACGGTCGCTCTGACGGACGAGCGCAAGGAAGAGATCTACCGCCAGGCCTCTCTCGCCCGGGCGTTCAACGTCGATGTTCGCGAGATCACGCCGGACGAGGTGAAGGCGATGTACCCGCATCTCAATACGTCCGACGTCAAGGCGGCGGTGCATCTGCCGCTCGACGGACAGTGCGATCCGGCCAATATCGCGATGGCGCTTGCCAAGGGCGCCCGCCAGAACGGCGCGAAGATCATCGAGGGCGTAAAGGTCACGTCCGTTCTGAGGAAAGACGGCCGCGTCACTGGCGTCACCTGCGAGCAGAACGGCGAGAGCTTCACGATCGAAACTGAGCATGTCGTCAACTGCGCCGGCATGTGGGGCAGGGAAGTGGCGCGCCAGTCAGGCGTGACCGTGCCGCTCCATGCCTGCGAGCATTTCTATATCGTCACCGAGGCGATTCCCGGCTTGACGCGCCTACCGGTGCTGCGCGTGCCGGACGAGTGCACCTATTACAAGGAAGATGCCGGCAAGATGTTGGTCGGCGCCTTCGAGCTCCATGCCAAGCCTTGGGGCATGGACGGCATCCGCGAGGACTTCTGCTTCGACCAGCTGCCGGAGGATTTCGACCATTTCGCACCCATCCTCGAAATGGCGGTCAATCGCATGCCGATGCTGGAAACGGCGGGCATCCACACCTTCTTCAACGGACCCGAGAGTTTCACCCCTGACGACCGCTACTATCTCGGCGAGGCGCCTGAGCTCAAAGGCTATTGGGTCGCCGCCGGCTACAATTCGATCGGCATCGTTTCCTCTGGCGGCGCCGGTATGGCGCTGGCGCAATGGATGAACGACGGCGAGCCGCCCTTCGACCTCTGGGAGGTCGATATTCGCCGCGCGCAGCCGTTCCAGAAGAACCGCAGCTACCTCAAGGCGCGCGTTTCTGAAACGCTTGGCCTGCTCTACGCCGATCATTTCCCCTATCGCCAGATGGCGACGGCACGCGGCGTCCGCCGTTCGCCCCTCCATGAACATCTGAAGGCCCGCGGCGCGGTCTTCGGCGAGGTGGCGGGCTGGGAGCGCGCCAACTGGTTCGCCAACGAAGGACAGGAGCGCGAATATCGCTATTCGTGGAAGCGTCAGAACTGGTTCGAGAACCAGAAGGCCGAGCATCTTGCGGTTCGCGGCGGCGTCGGTCTTTTCGACATGACGTCGTTCGGCAAGATCCGGGTCGAAGGGCGAGACGTGCTCTCCTTCCTGCAGCGGCTCTGCGCCAACGAGATGAACGTCGAGCCGGGCCGGATAGTCTACACGCAGATGCTGAACGCGCGGGGCGGCATCGAGAGCGACCTTACAGTCACCCGACTTTCGGAAACCGCCTTCTTCCTCATCGTACCTGGCGCGACGCTGCAGCGCGACCTCGCCTGGCTGCGCAAGCATGTTCGCGATGACTTCGTGGTGGTTGCCGATGTCACGGCTGCCGAAAGCGTGCTTTGCGTGATGGGACCGAAGGCGCGCGAACTGATGCAGAAGGTGAGCCCGAACGACTTTTCCAATCAGGCGCATCCCTTCGGCACGGCGCGTGAAATCGAGATCGGCATGGGTCTCGCCCGTGCCCACCGGGTGACCTATGTCGGCGAACTCGGCTGGGAGCTTTACGTCTCGACCGACCAGGCAGCACATGTGTTCGAGACGCTGGGGGCTGCAGGCGGCGATGTCGGGCTCAAGCTTTGCGGCTTGCACACGCTCGACAGTTGCCGGATCGAAAAGGCGTTCCGCCATTTCGGACACGACATCACCGACGAGGATCATGTGCTGGAAGCCGGTCTCGGCTTCGCAGTGAAGGCCGACAAGGGTGATTTCATCGGCCGTGAGGCCGTGCTTGCCAAGCAGAACAAGGGCTTGGCGCGCCGGCTGCTGCAGTTCAGGCTCGCCGATCCCGAACCCTTGCTCTTCCACAACGAGGCGATCGTCCGCGACGGCGAGATCGTCGGCACGATCACCTCGGGCAATTACGGTCATCATCTCGGCGGCGCAGTCGGGCTCGGCTACGTGCCTTGCGCGGGTGAGAGCGAGGCGGACGTGCTGGCATCGAGCTACGAGATCGAAATCGCCGGAACGAGGGTTAAGGCCGAGGCTTCGCTGAAGCCCATGTACGATCCGAAGGCGGAGCGGGTGCGAGCCTGAAAATGACTGCCCCTCATCCGCCTGCCGGCACCTTCTCCCAGTTTTGACGGGGAGAAGGGATATGCCGCGCCGTCCAGTCCCCTCTCCCCGCGTGCGGGGAGAGGGTTAGGGTGAGGGGCAAAGAGCTACAGCGCCATTGGGAGATGAATGATGGCTGAGGAATGCGCAGTTGCGGTTTCGAGACGGTCCGGCGGACGGGCGGCGCGCATGGCGCTTCGCTCGGCGCCGCTTGCCGAGAACATCCGACCCGTGCGGCCGGGTCTCGCCGGCGGTCAGTACAAGCCGTTGAGCGAGGCGAATGTCCGGCGCATCCATGAAGCCGCGCTCGATGCGCTGGAAGAGATCGGTCTTGCCAATGCGCCGAAGTCCGGCATCGAGATCATGACCGGTGCCGGCGCCATTCTCGGCGATGACGGCCGCATCCGGTTTCCCCGCGCGCTGGTCGAGGACATGCTGGCCGTTGCCGCTCGCGACATCACGCTTTATGCCCGCGATCCGAAGCAGGATCTCGAGCTCAGCGGCACGCGAGTATACTACGGCACGGCCGGCGCGGCGGTTCACGTCGTCGATGTCGAAAAGCGGGAATACCGAGAGTCGACCGCGAAGGACCTGCTGAACGCCGCCCAGCTCGTCCACCATCTCGACAACGTCCATTTCTTCCAGCGGGCAATGGTGTGCCGCGACGTTCCCGACAATTTCCTGATGGACATCAACACGCTCTATGCCTGTTGCGCCGGAACGACGAAGCATGTCGGCACCAGCTTTTCCGATCCGTCGCATGTCGAAGGCTGTTTCGACCTCATCCACATGATTGCGGACGGCGAGGACAAGTGGCGGGCGCGGCCCTTCGTCTCCAATTCCAACTGCTTCGTCGTGCCGCCGATGAAGTTTGCGGAGGAGAGCTGCATCACCATGGAGAAATGCATCCGTGGCGGTATGCCGATCCTCCTGCTTTCCGCCGGGCAGGCGGGGGCAACGGCGCCGGCGCCGCTCGCGACGGCGATCGTACAGGCGGTCGCCGAATGCCTGGCGGGCGTCGTCTATGTTAATTCCATGTCCCCCGGCCATCCGGCGATCTTCGGCACCTGGCCCTTCGTTTCGGACTTGAGGACCGGGGCGATGTCCGGCGGCTCCGGCGAGCAGGCGCTGCTGACGGCGGGCTGTGCGCAGATGCACCAGTTCTACCGCCTGCCGGGCGGTGCCGCGGCCGGCATCGCGGATGCGAAGCTGCCGGACATGCAGGCCGGCTGGGAGCAGGCGATCTCCAACGTCATGGCCGGCCTTTCCGGCCTCAACATGGTCTACGAGGCCGTCGGCATGCATGCCTCGCTCCTCGGCTTCTGCCTCGAATCGCTGGTGCTGGGCGACGATATGCTCGGGCAGGTGCAGCGCTGCATCCGCGGCATCGACGTGACCGAGGATTCGGTTTCGCTCGAAACCATGCGCTCCGTCTGCCTCGACGGCCCCGGTCACTATCTCGGCCACCAGCAGACGCTGGGGCTGATGCAGACCGAATATATCTATCCGGCGGTCGCCGATCGCACGAGCCCGAAGGAATGGGTGGAGATCGGCCGTCCGGATCTCGTCGCGCGCGCGATCGAGAAGAAGAACCGCATTCTCGCGGAGGCGGCACCTTCGGTGATCGCACCCGAGATCGACCGGGCGATCCGCGAAAAATTCAGGATCTATTGCTGACGGCAATTCAGGGCGGTTCCGCTTTCGAGCTTGGGGCGGAGATGTTCGCGCGATCAGCCCCGGCGATCGAAATGCGTCCTGAGCGTCACATGCGTCTGAACCGTGGCGACACCCGAAATCGTGGCGATCTGCCGCCGGATCGTGTCTAGGTCGCCGTTGGAATCGCATTCGACGAGCAGCATCAGATCCGTTGCCCCTGCCAGCGACCAGCAACTGACGACATGAGGCATGCCGGAAAGATGCGGCACCACATGGTCGCAATTCTTGCCGGGCTGGAAGGCGACGGCGACAAGTGCGCGCACGACCGGCGATTTGTCCTCCTGACCGAGGCGGATCGTGTAGCCGGCGACGACGCCCTTCGCCTCGAGCCGCCGGAGGCGCTCATGCGTGGCGCTGCGGGAGAGCCCGGCATGGCGGGCAAGCGCCACAAGACTCTGGCGCGAATCCTTGCGCAAAGCGGCAATCAACAGCCGGTCCTTGTCATCGAGTTCGGTCAAGTCGTCGTCCCCTGCCGGTTCTGCCGGACGAATGTCCGGCCCGGGCAACATCATGTTCAGTGAAACCGGACGATAGGGCAGTTAATGTTGGGGAACAACGAGGGAGCCTCATCCATGAACAGCTTGAAATTGCCCGACAATGCCGTCCTGATACCGATCGATATGCAGCAGGCCTTCGATGCAGCGCCATGGCCGCAGCGCTGGAACGAACGCGTCGACGAGAACGGCCTTGCGCTTCTTGCCGCCTGGCGCGCGGCGAAACGGCCGATCATCCATGTGCGGCACGACAGCGTCGAGGACGGATCGACACTTCGTCCGGAGCGGCCTGGCAATGCATTCCGTGCGGGTTTCGGCCCCAAGGCCGGCGAGCCGCTCGTCACCAAGAGCGTGAACGCCGCCTTAATCGGCACCGACCTCGACTTGCGGCTCCGGCGTCTTGGTGCCGATACCGTCGTGCTCTTCGGCATCTCCACGGACATGTGCGTTTCGACATCGGTGCGGGTCGGCGCCAACATGGGCTATCGCGTGGTCCTCGTGGAGGACGCCTGCGATTGTTTCGATCTGGCGGACGGTGCGGGCGGCGTCGTTTCCGCGCGGGATATCCATCGCGCGCACGTCGCGACGCTGAGGGCGGAATTTGCCTCGGTCGTGACGACGGGCGAGCTGCTTGCGGCGCTCGGCGGCGCGGCCGTTGCGTGACGATGGACGGGCGGAATCTTGAGCAGGGAGCCGGTGACCTTTTCACGGGCACTCTCCAGAACCAGAGCAATTCCAGGAAAAGTGTGTAACGGCTTTCCGTCCGGAGTTGCGTAGATTCAAAGTGTTAGATCATTTCACCGTTTCAATGGAACTGTGAAATGATCTAACGCGCCGCCGCGCCTCTCACCTGGCTCACCACGTAGGTCCATTTCGGCGCGGTTGGCGGTTCTCCATCCCGGAACGGAAAGGTGAGGAACGTCTCGAAGGGGCGGCTCTGGCCGCCCGGCACGCGGACGAGGATGAGCGCCGTGTCGTCGCCGATCCGCTCGCAGGCACCGTCTGGGCAGTCTTCGAGCGTGACGGTCAGCCGGAAATATTCGAGCGCGAAGGCGGAACTGTTGCGAACCGTGCCGCGGACGCGGTAGCTCCGTTCGGACTGGTTGCGCTCGAACGTCATGCTCTCAAGCGCAATGTCCGCGGTCGTGAGGCCCGCGGGACGGGTTGGTTCTGGCGCCGGCGCTTGCTGGTTGCCACGATCACTCAGCCAGATCACGAAGGCGACGACCAGGCCAAGAGCTACGGCAATTGACAGGACCAGTTCGGCCCGATTGCGAAAGCGGCTGTACCGGGCCGCGAGATATACGATCGCCACCGCGACCAGCAGGACAATCAACCACAGCATGAAGCTCCTCCTCGCGGCACCTTATATGGGGTCGAGAGTGCCTGGCAATTGTCGGACGCTCGCGTCCGCTCGAAGGAGGTGAACGCGAATAAGATGCCTTGAATCAAGGCACTAGCTGCCGTGCTATTTTCCGGTCTTCAGGCTGATCCAGTAGCTTCCCTCGAAGGGAACCGCGGCGAAGCGCGTGTTGATTTCCGCAAGGCTCGCTGCCGGATCGACATCCGGAAAAAGGTCCGGGCGCAGCCAGGAGGCGAACGCTTCCGCGGCGAGGATGTTCAGCGGCACGGCGTTGAAGAAATTCCAGAGACCGTGGACGCGCCCGTTGCGGACCGCCGCAATGCTGGTCATCACCGGCGTTCCGACCGCTTCTGCCAGGGTCCGCTCTGCGTCTTCGGCCTTCACGCCGGGCCCGATGGAGAAGCCGCTGTATTTTCCGCCCGGCGACGACGTGGCAATGTAGACTTCGGGATTTTCCGCCATGATCGCTTCCGCGTTGACCATGCCGCCGGGACGCGGCAGCTTTCCTTCGACGATGTTGCGACTGCCGGTGATGCTAATGAATTCGCCGAGGCCGCCGACGCCATAGGCCCAGCAACAGGCGGCTACACCGGGGAACGCCTCCATGAGCACGGTTGGTCCGGGCTCTGGATGCTTCGCAACCCGCTCGCGGATGCGGGCGAGCCGCTCTTCGTAGAAGCGGGCGAAATCGTCGGCCTGCTTATCTCGCTCAAAGATCTTGCCAAGCAGGCGCATGTTGCCTGCGGTGTTCTTCAAGGGGTCGCCGTTGAAGTCGACGACGACCACCGGTACGCCCACGCTATCGAGATATTCGATCGCGCGCTTACCCGGCTCCGTATCTGCCTGCCAATTGGCAAGGACCGCGAGGTCGGCCTTGAGCGTCAGAAGTGCCTCGAAGGAAAGGCCCGCTCCGCTGCCGTCATCGATCAGCGGCACATCCGCGAGCCTCGGAAACTTGCGAACGAAGCTTTCGTAGATTTCAGGATTGTCGTTCTTCATGTCGCCGGACCAGCCGGCGACGAGGCTCACGGGATCCGGATGGATGAGCGAAAGGGCGACGAGATTGAAGCCGCTTCCAAGCAGAACGGCCTTAGGTCTCGTCGGAATCGTAACGTGCCGGCCGACCGCGTCGGTTATGGTCATTGGCCATTGGGATTCCGCGCGCGCGGCGAAGCAGAACACTATCATCGACAGAAGTGTAATGACCCGGATGATGGTAGCGAGACCGAGGTGGGAGCGAGACAATTACTGTTTCCTTTGGCTGGGAAGGGCGCAAAGACTGCCGCAGCTCGGGATACCAGGGAGAAGATACCGCAGGCAGCAGATCTTGCGCCGGCAGACGGGTTCGCCATCCTCTTCCTCATGGCGCAGGCAATCGAAGAAGGGATTGGGTGCGCCGCTCGGCATCAGGCGACAGCCGACCATGGCATCCGCCTGATCGCTCAAGGGCTCGATTCCGGCCGTGCGAAGCGCATAGTCGATGTAGACGGCGGCATTGTTCCAGGCGAGCCTGGGTGAAATCCCGCCGACAGCCTTCAGATGACCGATGACCTTGGCGAGATGTTCGTCCATCAGCGGAGCGAGGACGGAAAAAATCTCCTGCTCGCCATCCTCCCGCCAGTCGCCGGACGTCGCGACGCCGAAGGCGCGAGGGAGACCATCGGCCGAAAGCGCCACGGTCATTTCGTCGAACGCAACGGGCAGCGCCTGGTGGTCCAGCACCCGGGCGACGACATAGGGGATGGTGAGACAGGAGAAATAATAGAGCGACCACATGGAGGCGACGGCACGTCTGTCGGTACCATTCGAAATCTCGGCATAGGTCGAAAGCGCGCGTTCGAAGGCGCCCGAGGCGAAGAACGAGCCGAGCGGGATGCCGTCGGAGAGCTCTTCCGCCAGCATCATCTTCTCGTTGCACCAGGCATGCGATCCCGCGAACGCCGCCGACAGGAGTTTTGCCCCGCCGGCTTCCGCCATGCTTTCATGCCCGCTAGTCGCCATGGTTCTACCAGTTGTAACGCAGCGAGCCGATGACGGCGCGACCCTGGTCGCGGTAGCAGAAACCTGCCGAGCAAACCGGTTCGCGACGGTCGAAGAGATTGGTGGCATTCACCTGCAGACGCAAACCTTCATACTTTTTGTCGATGGCTGCGAAGTCGTAGTGGGCAGCAGCGTCGAAAAGGACGCGAGAAGAGTTGCGCGTCGTGTTTTGGTCGTTGCCGTAGCTGGACCCGAGGAAGCGCGCGCCCGCGCCAAAGCCGAGACCATATCCCGGGCCATCCTCTGGCAAGGTGTAGTACGCCCAGACAGAGGCCATGTGGCGCGGCACGGATGAGACGTAGTTGCCGATCGTGTCCGCGGGGCCCTGGAGAATTTTTGCGTCGGTGTAGGTATAGGAGGCTACCAGCGACAGGCCGTTGTCGAGGCTGGTATTTGCCTCCAGCTCAAAGCCGCGAGAGCGTACCTTGCCGCGCTGGACCTGGATGTTCGCGGGTCCCGTCGGTAAGTCGACGACCTCGTAGTAGAGGCTGTTGGTTTGGTCGATATTGAACAGCGCGGCCGTGATCAGCGTGTTGCTGTTCGGCAGGAGATATTTGATGCCGATTTCTTCCTGTTCGCTTTCTGTCGGCTTGAACGGCTGGTTCGTTTCCTGGTTAAGCCCGGCGTTGGGCGAGAAGGCGGTCGAGTAGCTGATATAGGGGGCGAGGCCGAAATCAAATTCGTAGGTCAGGCCGATGCGGCCAGAGAATTCCTTGTCGTCCTGTGACACCGGGCTCGAGGTGTCGGTCGCAAGATCGGTTATGCTGGTGTCGGTTGAGACCCAGTCGTGACGTATGCCGCCGGTGAGGGTCCAGGCATCATAGCGTATCTGGTCCTGCAGGTAGGTGCCGAGCTGCCATTGATCTTGCACGGTTCGAGTATCGAAATCGATCGAACTTACCGGACGTCCCTGTTCCGGATTGTTTGTGTCGAGTGGCGGCGAGACGCCGCGGCCGTCGAGCGAGCGGAAGCGGAGCTTGGTATAGTCGATACCAGCAAGGAGGGTATGGTCGAGCGCGCCCGTTCCGAACTCGGCGACCATCTGGTTGTCGAGGACAAAGGCCGTCAGCCGCTCGTCGAACGTGCCCGCGCTGCTGTCAAGCAGTGTAGGATCGATGGCGTTCGGAGCATAGGCGAAGGCCCAGTCAGTGTCCGTATTAAGCGTCGAGATGCGCGCGTTTTGGCGGAAAGTAAATGTGTCGTTCAGTCTATGTTCGAATTCGTATCCCAGTCTGGCCTGCTTCTGCACCGAGTCGTTGAAGTCGGGATTGCCCGCGAAGATGTCGGTCACTTCACCGGTCAAAGGATCGTTGTAGTAGGCCGCCGTGCCACCAGTTTTGGTGCGGGAATATTCGCCGAGAACGGTTAGGCGCGTGTCTTCGTCCGGTTTCCAGGTAAATGCAGGCGCGATATAGGTGCGGTCGTCCGGCACGCTTACCTGCTCGGTGTCGGAGTCCCGTAGAAGCCCGGTAAGACGGTAGTAAAAAGGATCGGTTTCGTTGACCGGACCGGAGAAGTCGAACTGCCCTTGGTAGCGGTTGTCGGTGCCATATTGGAGTTGCAGTTCGTGCAGGGGCACTTCCGTCGGACGCTTGGTGATCAGATTGAAGAGACCACCGGCGCCCGATGCACCATAGAGGGCGGATGAGGGGCCGCGCAAAATGGAGACGCCTTCCAATCCGTACGGCTCGTTCTTGAACACCGAAGAACTGGCACCGGGCTGGCGCAGGTTGTCACGGAAAACACCGGTGTAGGTCACATCGAAGCCGCGCACCGTGAAGCTGTCAAACCGCGGATCGAAGCCGAAGGCGTTTACGCGTGAACCAGGCGTGTAGGCCAGGACGTCGAGAAGTGTTTGCGGATTGCGGTCCTTCAACTGCTGTTCCGTCACCGTCGAGATCGACTGCGGCGTTTCAAGGAAGGGCGTATCGACCTTGGCTCCAGTGGCACTGCTGATGCCGACATAGCCATCGGCGGTGATGACGCCGCCGCTGCCGCCGTTGACGACCAGCGTTTCGAGTGCGGTGGAATCGCCACTGGACGTCGCCTCCTCCCCAGCATCCTGCGCGTGCGCGGCGGCAACGAGAGCGAGGACGGACGTACCGGCGAGGGCGGCGCGGATGAGCGGCAGGAGAGGGGGTCTCGTGGCGGGCATGCGATGCAACTTTCTGATCGATAAGCGAAATTCTATAAGATGACCTATTCACTCATGATTTAAGGTCGCGCAAGAGGCTTTTTATGACTCTAACAGTCATGTTTTTGAATTTGTGGGAAATTTGCAACAGCTGCTCTACGCAGCGTGCCGCGCTCTTTCATGTTCGGGATCTAGCGGAAGGCGCAAAAAAGCCCTCCGGTTGATCTGCGGTCAGCCGGAGGGCGTGCGGGTGCGATTGGAAATCGGGACAGGCGCCAGCAGTGCCGAGTGGCGACTACATCAAGCCGAGCTGCTTGTAGAAACCGAGCGCGTCGTAATAGTCGCTCTGGGTGGAAATCTTGCCGTCCTTGACGGTAAAGATCGAGGCTCCGGTGATCTTGAACGGCTTGCCGGTGGCAGCGGTGCCGTCAGCCCAGGCGCCCGAATTCGTGCCCGAAAACTCCCACTCGAACGACACCTTGTCGCCGGCGGCGATCGGCTCGCCCTTCACCGCCCAGACGGCATCGGGAACGGCATTCAGGAAATTGTCGATGACGCCGGTCTTGGCAGCATCCTTGCCGTTCACGGGCTTGCCGACGGAAGCATCGTAGTAGGTGACATCGTCAGCGAAATAGGACGCGGCTTTGCTCGAGTCGTGGGCGTTCCATGCCGCGACATAGGCGGCAACCACAGCAGGTGCGGCCTCGGCGGCGAAGACGGCCGGCGGAAAGAGAAGGGCGCTCATTCCCAGTGCACCGGCGGCGGCGAGTAATTGACGGCGATACATATCGGTTTCCTCCCATTAGCCATGATTGATCATGATGTGGCGGACGGCGGTGTAGTCTTCGAGCGCATAGACGGACATGTCCTTGCCGTAGCCGGACTGTTTGACGCCGCCGTGCGGCATCTCGTTGGTCAGCATGAAATGCGTGTTGATCCAGGTGCAGCCGTATTGCAGGCGCGATGCCGCCTTCATCGCCTTGCTGATATCCTTCGTCCAGACGGAAGAGGCGAGGCCGTAATCGCTGTCGTTCGCCCAGGCGACGGCATCGTCGCTGCCGGCGAAGCGCGTGACGGAAACGACCGGCCCGAATACTTCGCGGCGGACGATCTCGTCTTCCTGCGTGGCGCCGGCGACGACGGTCGGCTTGAAGAAGAAGCCGTCCTTGCTGCCCGCGGCGCCGCCGGTGGTGATCTCGATGTGCTTCTGGTCCGCCGCCCGTTCGACGAAGCTCGCGACGCGGTCGCGCTGCCGTTTCGAGATCAGCGGGCCGATTTCGTTTTCGGTATCGTCATCGAGGTTGTAGCGGATCGTCGAGACGGCGGACGTCAGATCGGCAACGAGCCTCTCGTAGATGCCGGCCTCGGCATAGATGCGGCAGGCGGCGGTGCAATCCTGGCCGGCATTGTAGTAGCCGAAGGTACGGATGCCGTTCACGACAGCTTCGAGGTCCGCGTCGTCATAGACGATGACTGGCGCCTTGCCGCCGAGTTCGAGATGGGTGCGCTTGACCGTCTTGGCGGCGGCCGCCAGCACCTTCTTGCCGGTCGCAATATCGCCGGTGATCGAGACCATCGCGATCTTCGGATGGTTGATGAGCGTGTTGCCGACCGTTTCGCCGCGGCCGGTAACGACGTTGACAACACCTTCGGGCAGGATCTCCGCGAGCAGCCGCGCGAGCTTCAGCGCCGTCAGCGGCGTTTGCTCGGAAGGCTTGAAGACAACCGTGTTGCCGCCGGCGATGGCCGGCGCCAGCTTCCAGGCCATCATCATCAGCGGGTAGTTCCAGGGTGCGATCGAGCCGACGATGCCGATAGGGTCGCGGCGGATCATCGAGGTGTGCCCCGGCAGATATTCGCCGGCCGTCGGCGCGTGCAGGTTGCGCACCGCACCGGCGAAGAAGCGCCAGCAGTCGATGATCGCCGGCAGTTCGTCGTTTTTCACAGCATTGATCGGCTTGCCGCAGTTCAGCGCTTCCAGCGCGGCAAAGCCGTCGGCGTTTTTCTCGATCGCATCGGCGATCTTCAGAAGATAGTTCGAACGTTCGGCGGGCGTCGTCTGCGACCAGGCGACGAAGGCGCGCTCGGCCGCGTCGACGGCGACGTCGAGTTGCGCATGCGAAGCCTCCGCGACATCGATGATCTTGGCGCCCGTCCTCGGGTTCAGGATGTGCTCCTCGACCTCGGTTCCCGCCTCGAAGCGCGATCCGATCAAGAGTTGGGTGTCCATGTCTGTTCTCCCTTTATGTTCGAAGTCATTTGCCGGCGCTGGCGATCTGGTCGCCGTCGCGCGTCAGGTAGTAGGCGCCGAGGATCGGCAGGAAGGTGACGACCACCACGATCATCGCGACGACATTGGTCACCGGACGCTGGCGCGGGCGGATCAGTTCCTCCAGCATCCAGATCGGCAGGGTCGATTGCTGCCCGGCGGTGAAGGTCGTGACGATCACCTCGTCGAAGGAAAGCGCGAAGGCGAGCATGCCGCCGGCGAGCAGCGCCGTGCCGATATTCGGCAGGATCACGTAGCGGAATGTCTGGAAGCCGTCGGCGCCGAGGTCCATTGAGGCCTCGATCAACGACCCCGAGATCCGCCGGAAGCGGGCAACGGCATTGTTGTAGACGACGACGATGCAGAAGGTCGCGTGGCCGAGAACGATGGTCCAGAAAGAAAACGGGATATCCGCCATCGAGAAGGCCGAGCGCAGCGCGATGCCGGTGATGATGCCGGGCAGCGCGATCGGCAGGATGACAAGCAGCGAGATCGTCTCGCGGCCGAAGAAGCGGGTCTGGCTGACGGCGGCGGCGCAGAGCGTGCCGAGCACCAGCGCCGTCGCTGTCGCGATCGAGGCGACCTTGACCGAGAGCGCCAGCGCCGCCCAGACGTCCGGCCGGTCCCAGGCTACGCCGAGCCACTGTGTGGTCAGGCCGGGTGGCGGAAACTGATAGCTCTTCTCCTCCGTCGTGAAGGCGTAGAGGAAGATCAGCAGGATCGGCAGATGCATGAAGGCGAGCCCGCCTGCCGCTGCGATCTTCAGGCCCAAGGGAGCGCGGTTCGATTTCTCAGAGCGCATCGAAGGCCCCCATGCGTTTGGCCATCCAGAGATAGAGGCCCATGATGACGATCGGCACGACTGTGAAGGCGGCCGCGAGCGGAATGTTGCCGGCGGTGCCCTGCTGGGCATAGACCGCCTGGCCGATGAAGAGCCGTGACGAGCCGACGATCTGCGGGATGATGTAGTCGCCGAGCGTCAGCGAGAAGGTGAAGATCGATCCGGCGACGATGCCCGGCAGCGCCAGCGGAAAGAGCACGTAGCGGAAGGTCTGTGCCGGCGTGCCGCCGAGGTCCGACGACGCTTCGATCAGGTTTGACGGTACCCGCTCCAGCGCCGCCTGGATCGGCAGGATCATGAACGGCATCCAAACATAGACGAAGACGATGAAGGTGCCGGTGTAGCTGACCGATAGCGAATTGCCGCCGACGACCGGAAGCGCCAGCCATGCATCGAGCAGCCAGAGGAGATTAAGCTTCTCGAAGAACCAGGTGAGAATGCCTTCCTTGGCAAGGATCAGCTTCCACGCGTAAATCTTGACCAGATAGCTCGACCAGAGCGGCAGCATGACGCCGAGATAGAACAGCACTTTCCATTTTCCGCGAGCGTAGCGGGCCGCGTAATAGGCGATCGGAAAGGCGATGAGCGCGGAGACAAGCGTCACCGCCGCAGCCATCGTGACGGTGCGGATGATGATGTCGAGATTGGCCTCGCTCAAAAGCTGCCGGTAGGTGGCGAGCGTGAAGTCGTAATTGATGAGGCCGGAAAAATCGTCGATCGAGAAGAAGCTCTGCAGCAGGAGCGCGAAGAGCGAGCCGAGATAGACGACCCCGAGCCAAAGGAGTGGCGGCCCGAGCAGCACCGCGAGAAGGACATGCGGGTGCCTCCAGAAGAAATCCGAGAGACGACCGGCGGTGCCGCGGCGTTCCGGAAGGATGATGTTTTCGGCGACGACGGTCATGCGTCCTCCATCGGGTGAAGGTCGCCCGCGGCGAAACTGATCGTGACCGGGCTGCCGATGGCCGGGACCACGTGTGCGGCCGGGCTTGCCACGGCGATGCGCGCGCCTTCGACGTCGACGACGACGCGGTTTGTGGCGCCTAGGAAGCTCTGGCCGGCGATGGTGCCGGCGAGGCTCAGAGCGCCGTTGCTCGGGGCCGCGATGGCAATCGCCTCCGGCCGCAGGCTGGCGAAGGGCGCTTTCAGCCCGAGCCTCTGGCAGAGCTTCGTCGAGAGCACGTTGGACGAGCCGACGAAATCGGCAACGAAGCGGGTCTTCGGCTGGTTATAGACCTCTTCCGGCCTGCCGAGCTGCTGGATCCGGCCCTCGTTGAAGACCGCAATGCGGTCGGCCATCGACAGCGCCTCGCCCTGATCGTGCGTGACGAAGACGAATGTGATGCCGAGCGATTTCTGCAGGCTCTTCAGTTCTTCCTGCATCTGTTCGCGGAGCTTGAGATCGAGCGCTCCGAGCGGCTCGTCGAGGAGCAGCACCTTGGGCTTGTTGACGAGCGCGCGGGCGAGCGCCACACGCTGGCGCTGACCGCCGGAGAGCTGGCCGGGTCGGCGTGTGCCATAGCCCGGCAGCTTGACCATGGCGAGAGCATCCTCGGCCGCCTTGCGCCGTTCCTCGCGCCCGGCACCTTTGACCATCAGGCCATAGGCGACATTGTCGAGGATGGAGAGATGCGGAAAGAGGGCATAGTCCTGGAAGACAGTGTTGACGCTGCGCCGGTAGGGCGGGACACCTTCGGCCGTCTCACCGAAGATTTCGATATGGCCGCCCGTCGGCTGCTCGAAGCCGGCCATCAATCTGAGGCACGTGGTCTTGCCGGAGCCCGAGGGTCCGAGCATGGCGAAGAATTCGCCCTCGGCGATGTCGAGGTTCACGCGATCGACGGCGCGAACGGCGCCGAAGTAGCGGGAAACGTTGTCGAAGAGGACGGCGGTGGTCATTGGGATGCTCCGGGTTTAAGCCCCTCATCCGCCCTTCCGGCACCTTCTCCCCGTTGGCGGGGAGAAGGGACCCCGCGGTTGGCGCCGCGCCTAAAGTTCATGCGGCAGCCTTGCAGGAGGCGTTCCCTCTCCCCGCAAGCGGGGAGAGGGTCAGGGTGAGGGGCAAATGCTTGCGATGCGGAAGCGGCGGCTTACCGCCCGCCGATCACGCCGATATAGTCGGAAACCCAGCGGTGGTAGGGCACGCATTCGCCCTGGCTTTCACACTTCGTCACCGGCGTCTTCCAGAACTTGACCTTGTCGAAGTCCTCGTAGCCGTTGGTCTTGCAGCCGGCGTCGGTCAGGAGCTCATTGCCCTTGCAGGCTGCGCCGACAGAGGGGTTTGCGCCGAACCAGGCGGAAACGTCACCCTGCACCTTCGGCGAGAGCGAGTGCTCCATCCACATGTAGGCGCAGTTCGGGTGCGCGCTTTCGGCGTGCAGCATGGTCGTATCGGCCCAGCCCGTTACCCCTTCCTCCGGGATGACCGAGGCGATCGGCAGCTTTTCGGCCTCCATCAGGTTGACCTGGAACGGCCAGGAGCCGGAGGCAACGACGCCTTCGTTCTTGAAGTCGTCGATCTGGATCATCGCGTCGTGCCAATAGCGGCCGACGAGAGTGCGCTGAGTGCGAAGCAGGTCGAGTGCGGCTTTGTATTGATCCTCGTTGAGCTCGTAAGGATTCTTGATGCCGAGATCGGGCTTGTGCGCCATCAGGTAGTTGGCGGCGTCGGCGACGTGGATCGGGCCGTCATAGGCCTGGACGCGGCCCTTGTTGGACTTGCCGTCCGGCAGCGTCATTTCCTCGAAGACGACGTTCCAGCTCTTCGGCGCTTCGCCCTTGAAGGCGTCCTTGTTGTACATCAGCACGTTCGGGCCCCAGACATAGGGGGTGCCGTAGTGGACGCCGTTGACCGTGTGCCACGGCGCACTCTGCATGCGCTCGTCGATCGTCTTCCAGCTCGGGATGAGGTCGGTGTTGATCGGCTGGACGCGCTTGCCGGCGACGAGGCGCAGGGAGGCATCACCAGAGGCAGTGACGAGGTCAAAGCCGCCTTCGTTCATCAGCGCGACCATTTCATCCGAGGTGGCTGCGGTCTTGACGCTGACCTTGCAGCCCGTCTCTTTCTCGAAGTCGGTAACCCAATCGTAGTTCTTGTCGGTTTCGCCGCGCTCGATGTAACCGGCCCAGGCGACGATCGACAGCTCCCCTTCGCCCTTGCCCAACTCCTTCAGCGGCTCCTGCGCGAGCGCAGGGGCGACGAGGCCCAGCGAAAGAGTAAGCGCCGTGCAGGATTTCAAGATCTGCTTCATCGGAAGTCTCCCCAGTTTATGCCGCGTTTCTGCAGCTTTGTTCCCGGATCGAAGCGTGCCTTGATTTCTCCGTATTCGCAAATTCATTAATCAGAATGTCGCTATCGCTTTTTCCGATATCGAGGGCTGATGCGAGGGTGCGCGTTCTGTGTGCACCTCTCCAGTCAAACACACGCTTAGCGGGGACGGGCGCTGCGAAGGGCTTCGGCGATGCCGACAAAATCGCGGGCCGATTGCGGCAGGCTGGAGCCTTTCCGCCAGACCATGCCGACCTGCACCACCGGCAATGCGCCGGAGACGTCGCGGCTTTCGATCCGGTCGCCTTCGAGCGACCAGGGGCGGTAGACGAGATCGGGCAAGAGGGCAATACCGGCGCCGGTTGCGACCAGGCTTCGGACCGCCTCGACCGAGCGGGTGCGGAAGGCGACGTGCGGGCGGGCGCCAAGCGCCGTCAGGAGCTTGCCGGTGTTCTCCTCGATTTCGTCCACGGTGAGCATGATCAGCGGCTCCTTGGCGATGTCGTCGACCGAGATGATGTCGGCGCTGACGAGCGGATGGCCGATCGGAAGCCAGACACGGTAAGGGGAGGTCTCGAGGATTTCCGCCTGCAGCGCCATACGGTCGCGCAGGTTCGAGATGACCATGACGGCGACGTCGAGCTCGCCGCCGATCAGGAGATGCTCAAGATAGGAGCCATTGTCCTCGATCGCGCTCACTTCGACGCCGGGGCAGGCGCGGCGGTAGCGAGCGAGCAGGTCGGAGAGCACATAGCCCGCGACAAGGGAGGTAACGCCGAGATTGAGCTTGCCTCCAAGTTCCTCGCGGCTGTCGGAAAAGCTGCGCCGTGCATCGGAGACGTCAGCCAGGATCTTCGTCGCGTGGCGCAGGAACTGGTGGCCGTTGTGGGTGATCGACAGGCCGCGCGGGTGACGGTCGAAGAGTTCCACTCCTAGGTCGGTTTCAAGTTCCTTGATCGCTTCCGTGATCGAGGACTGCGAAATCGAAAGGTTCTGCGCGGCGCGGGTGACCGAGCCCTGTTCGGCGACGGCGATGAAATATTGCAATTGCCGGAGTGTGAATGCCATGCACGGACTTAACACCGGGCAGGGACCCGATGGCAAGCGAGGCAACGCGGCTGCGTCCTGCGCTGCCGCATTTTGTCGTGCGCAGAAAGACGCCGATGGTAAGGTCTTTTCGAGGGAGAGCAGGATGGCTTCGAAAACATCGCGATCAATGCCGACCGAGCCGGAGATACTCGCCTTTCACGAACGCTGCGAGGCGTTTTATCCGGCGGATGCGGTCAGCGCCTCCATTGAGCAGCAGCGCCAGTGGTACGACGCGCTTTGCGCCGAATTCGATGCGCCGTCTCCGGCGGGGCTGACGCGGCAGGACGAGCGAGTCGGTGGACGCATCCCGGTAAGGCTGTATCGGCCAGCGGACGTTACGACCGAGGCCCGCATCCTCTACATCCATGGAGGCGGTTCCGTCGTCGGCTCGCTGGAGAGTCATGATGCGATCTGTGCGGAGCTTGCACATGGCGCGCGGGTGGAACTCGTCGCGGTCAATTACCGGCTTGCGCCCGAACATGTCTGGCCGGCCGCGTTCGATGACTGCTATGAGGTGTTGGAGAGCCTGCTCGCGAGAGGTCGCCCGGTGGTCGTCGCCGGCGACAGTGCAGGTGGCAATCTCACCGCGGGCATCGTGCTGAAGGCGAAGGCCGAGGGGCTTTCCGGCATCATAGGTCAAGCGCTGATCTACCCGGCTCTCGGCGGCGATCTCGTCAGCGGCTCCTATATCGAAATGGGGGAGGCGCCTGGTCTTGCAACGGCGGATGTCGCTCATTACCGGGAGGTGCTGCAGGCGCCGGTGGACAATCCTTTCGCCCATCCGCTCAGGGCCAGTGATCTTTCCCGCTTGCCGCCGGCCTATATCACCGCGGCGAATTTCGATCCCTTGCGCGACGACGCGCGGAACTATGCCGCGCGGCTCGCACAGGCGGGCGTTGATGTCACCTATCGTGAAGAACCGCAGATGATCCACGCCTGGCTTCGGGCCCGGCACATGAGCCCCGGCGCAGAAGAAGGCTTTCTGCACCTCGTCCACGGCGTGGCGCGGTTGGTCGGGACAAGGTGAGGGGCGGGCCATGAGCGGAGAGACCGACCTTGCCCGACTGTTGGCGGAGATGACGCCGATCCTGCAGGAAGGCGAATATGTCTATTGCACGGTTCAAGGCGATGCCGCGCCTTGGCTTGCGCTGGAGCCGATCGGCACGTTCCGCGAAGCGGAAGGCCTGACGCTCATTCTCGAACGATCGCGGGCGGATACGGCCGGGCTTTCCTATGGCCCGGTTCTGCGACTCATTACCCTCGGCGTGCACTCGGCGCTTGAGGCCGTGGGCTTGACGGCGGCGGTGTCGGGGGCGCTAACCCGGGCCGGGATCAGCGCCAATATCGTCGCGGCCTATTACCACGACCATATCTTCGTGCCGGCGGCGGACGCCGAGCGGGCGGTGGACGCGCTGAGAGGGTTAAGTCGCGGGAGCAACTGAGCTGGGTGAATCGCCCCTCACCCTAGCCCTCTCCCCGCGAAGACGGGGAGAGGGGACGCCGTCGCAGTTGACGCATCATCAGTTTCGCCATCGACGCTGGTTCGCTCCATCTGCCACCGCATGTTTCCTTTCAACGTGCTACAGCGTCCTTTGCGCGCCTGAAAAGTCGCGCGGCTTTGTCTTCGGGAGGGGGACCGAGCGGGCTCCGCGAGTCCCTTCTCCCCGCTTGCGGGGAGAAGGTGGCCGGCAGGCCGGATGAGGGGGGTCCGCTCCCCTATTCACATGAAATCCCGCCTGAACCGCTTCTCGAAGGCCTTCTCGAAGATCTTCCGCTCGCCCTCGAAAGCCTCGAGTTTTGCCGAGGTGATCCACTCCGCCTCCGTGCAGGCCAGGTGTGAGGTCGAGACTGTCTTGACGACCTGATCGCCGCGCTGCGCAACGCAGGTCCATGTAGAAAGGCCCGTCATGGAATGCGGATCGTCAGGTGCAATGGACCAGGTTTCGTCGCGGATATCGCGTGTCGCGTTGCCGGTATCAGGGTGCTCATGAAGACCCGTGTCCTCGTAGATCCGGTAGTGCGTCACGCCTTTCGTCATGTCGCGCTCGACGGTGCGGCGCGTCTCTCCCGGCGAGTGCTCGATGTAATGCGGCAAGGGATCGGGATTCGCCGGTTTCGGCACGACGATTTCGCGATGATTACCGAGGAGTGGCAGCGACAGCGACAAGCTGGCCGTGTCGATCGTCAGGCCGGGATCGGTTGGCGGTGGCAGGATCATTGGCCAGTAGGATGTCGACAATGACAGGCGGATGCGGTGGCCGGCGCGGAAGCGATAACCACAGGCGTCGAGCGTCAGCGTGACGCGCGTCCTGCGGTTCTTCTCCATCGGCTGCGGCGTTGCATTGCCGTTCCGGTGGGCGAGATTGAGCACGCCGAAGGCGACGCGCGTTGCGGTGCCGTCGGGATGAACGTCGACGAGGCGCGCAACGAGGTTCGCGGTTTCGGCGCTGCAGGACACGCCGAGACGGAGGACCGGCTGTCCGAGATAATCCTGCGCTTCAAGCAGCGGGTGTGTTTCGAAGGTGAGCGATCCGGCGTCGTCGATGCGCTGATCGCCCGCCATTTCGGCGTCCGGCTTCAGCGTGAAATATTCGCCGGCGGCCGTGCCGGTATCGAGCGGCGAGCGGAGATAAATGTCGCCGACACCCTTCGCCGCCGAGGCTCCCGCGGTCAGGCTGCCGTCGCCGGCGATGGCAAACTCGCACATTTCCGGCGCCGTCCAAACGTCCTTGGCGATCCATCGCCCCGGGTCTTCGTTTCGCCTGAGCGCAGGTCTCGGCCCGTCGAGGATATAGGCGCGCATCTGCGGCAGCTGTTCCGCGTCGTTTTTCTCGTCCCTGAGCCAGCGGTTCCACCAGCGGATCGCCTCGCTGTGGAAATCCGCGCGCGGCTTCGGCCAGGCGAAATGCGGATATTTGTGCACCCAGGGCCCGATCAAAGCCTTGGCCTTGCCACCGAGTCCCTCGACAGCCTTGATCGGGGTGTTGCGATAGCCGTCGGCCCACCCCGCGATCACCAGCGCGGGAATCGGAAAGCCCTCGAAGTCCTCGCAAATCGATCCGTGGCGCCAGAAATCGTCGCGGCGCTGGTGCTCGAGCCATTCCTCCAGGAAGAAGGGTTCGTTTTCGAGCCGCTCAAGCCACATTTCCTTCCAGCGCTCGCCGACAAGTTCGGGATCTGGTGAGCGCGACTGATAGGCGAGCATGGTCGCCGCCCAGGAGAGCTGCGCCGAGAGGTGGCAGCCGTTCTTGTAGTGGATGTCGTCGTTGTAACGGTCGACGGTCGAGGCGATCGAGATGACGGCTTTCAGCGCCGGCGGCTTCAGGGCCGCGACCTGCAGGCAGTTGAAACCGCCCCAGGAGATGCCCATCATGCCGACCTTGCCGTTGGACCAGGGCTGCGACGCGATCCATTCGATGATCTCGCAGCCGTCGGAAAGCTCGCGCGGCGTATATTCGCCGTCGATCACGCCGTCGGATTCGCCCGAGCCGCGGATGTCGACGCGCACGCCGGCAATGCCGGCGGCTGCGAAGACCGGGTAGGTGGATTCGTCGCGAGCGCACGTGCCGTCGCGCTTGCGATAGGGTAGATATTCGAGTACGGCCGGCACCGGATTCTGCTCGGTGCCCTCGGGCATCCAGACGCGCGCGGCAAGCCGCGTCCCGTCCGTGAGCGTGATCCATTCGTTCTCGATGACGGAAAAGTTGCGATCGGCCATATTGCCTACCTCCCGATCCATGCCTGACTATTAGAGCGCGGGATGCGGGCGGAAAACCGCCCGCACTTTTCCCTGTTCCGCTTTAGCTGTCGAACCAGACGCGGCTTCCCACATAGCCGTTCGAAAGGTCGTTGCCGATGTCGTGCACAAAGCCCTTCAGCGAGGCGGAGGCGGCGTTCACGTAGTCGTTGAAGACGGGCAGGATCAGGCCGCCTTCGTCGCGCACCATAACCGCCATCGTACGATAGAGTTCCTTGCGTTTTGCCTCGTCAAGTTCGGAGCGTGCCTGCAACAAGAGCTTGTCGAAATCCTCGCGCTTGAAGCGCGTGTCGTTCCATTCCGCGCTCGAGAGGTAGGAGGTAGAGTAGCGGGAATCCTGTGTCGGGCGCCCACCCCAATAGGAGGCGGAGAATGGCTGGACGTTCCAGACATTGGTCCAATAGCCGTCCTCCGGTTCGCGTCTGATTTCCAGTTCGATGCCAGCCTTGCGGGCGCTTTCCTGGAAGAGAACCGCCGCGTCGACGGCGCCTGGGAAGGCGGCATCGGAGGTGCGCAGCAGGATCGGTCTGTCATGACCGGATTTCTTGTAATGGAAGGCCGCCTTGTCCGGATCGTAGACGCGCTGCTCGATGCCCGTCGGCGCGAGCGCGTAGTTTTCGTTGACCGGATAGTCGTTGCCGAGCTTGCCGTAGCCGCCGACGGCGCGATCCAGAATGGCCTGCCGATCGATCGCGTATTTCAGCGCCAGCCTGAGATCGTTGTTGTCGAAGGGCGCCGTGTTGCAATGCATCAGGAAGCTGTAGAAGCCCTTGCCTGGCGTCTGAAGGATCTGGACGCGAGGGGCGCGCTTGAGAAGCGATACGGTCTTGGGGTCGACGTTGTTGATGAAATGCACCTGGCCCGAGGAAAGGGCCGCGATTCGCGCGGAGTTATCGTTCATGACGATGATCTCGACGCTGTCGACAAAGCCGCGATCCGAGCGCCAGTCGGCGGCGTTCTTCTCGAAGGTCGCGCGGATGCCGGCCTCATAGTTTACGAGCTTGTACGGTCCCGTTCCGATCGTGGAGGCAGGATCTTCGACACCACCGCCAGGCTGGATGATCAGGTGGTAATCGGTGAGCAGCAGCGGCAAGTCCGCATTGCCTTCCGTGAGCGTCAGAACGAGATCGCCGGCCTTTTCTTCGATCGTCTTGATCGACCGCATCAGGCCGAGCGCGCCCGACTTGGAGCCCTCGTCGGAGTGTCGCTTCAATGTCGCGACGACGTCGGCGACCGTCAGCTTGTTGCCGTCATGGAAGGCGATGTCGTTGCGGATCTTGAAGGTCCAGACCGAAGCACCCGCGGATGGCTCCCAGGACGAGGCGATCGAGGGCAGAGGCGCGCCAGTCACCGGATCGGATTCGACGAGCTTGTCGCCCCAGAGATGGCCGATCACGAAGGAGACGGAGCCGGTATAGGCGGCTGGATCGAGGGAATCCGTTGTCGCGCCGCCTTTGAGTCCGAGCTTCAGGTGGCCGCCGCGTTTAGGTTCCTGTGCCTGGGCCTTGCCCGGCAGCATGGTGCCACCGAGGCCGGCGCCGAAACCCAGCGCTGCCGTGCCTGCGAGAAAGCCGCGGCGGTTGATGCCAGTCGGGGCGATAAGGCCGTCGGGACGCTTCGTGAATTCCGTCATTTCCGGGTTCCCTTTGTGTGTTGTTTGACGAAAACCTAGCGCCTACCTGACGCGACACAATTTCGCGACTTGACGCTGATTGACGCTAGTTTACGCTGCCTGAAGGCAAAGAATTCAGGAGCCTGATGTGCAGCAGGACGATACGTTCACCACTAATTTGCGTTTCGCCTGCGCGACCCGGCGTTCGATCTCGCAGATCTGCCGCGAAATCGGCATCAACCGCCAGCAGTTCAACCGCTACATCAACGGCGAGGCGCGGCCGTCGCCGCACAATGTCGCGCGGATCGCGACGTTCTTCGGGCTTTCGACGCAGGATTTTTCGCTTTCGCCGAAATTGTTCGAGGCGCGGATGACGCGTCCCGACCGCGATCGCTCCGAAGCGAGATTGCTGTTCGAAGGCTTTCCTGGCGATATCTCGGCCCTCAGGCGACACCTGGGCTACTACCAGACCTATCACACTTCGCCGTCCTGGCCGGGCCTCGTTGTCTGCTCCTGCACGCGGATATACGAGGAGAGCGGCTCCGTCCGCGTGAAATCGATCGAGCGCATCCGCGATGCCGCAAACGAAATCCGGCAGTTCTCAAAATATGTCGGGCTCGCAACCTTCTGGCGAAACCGCATCTTCATCACGGAACGCAGCGTCGGTCGGGCGCCGATGCTTTCGCAAACGATCCTGATGCCGTTCGAATTGCATCAGCGCGTCTACCTCCGGGGCACGACCATGGGCGTTTCCTGGCGCAAGGAAAACCAGCCCTACGCATCGCGCATGATCTGGCGTCATATCGGACAGGAGCCGGATATCCGTCAGATGCTGGGGCGTTGCGGCGTGCTCGCCTTCGGATCTCGGCAATTGCCCTCGACAGTCAGGAGCTTTCTCGAGACGCCGGCGGCCGAGGTGCTGACGGTGCCGACCGACTATTGAGCCGGCCGGCAGGGAGGAAGAGCGGTCTTCGGCCTGCGGACAGAGCCTGTATGGGCCCCCTCTCCCCGCGGCAGGGAGAGGCGCTCGATCAATTGCCGGCGCTCTCCATGCGCCGCGTCTTCAGCACCTTTTCCAGCCAGCCGATTTCCATCTCCGGCACCGACTTCAAGAGCAGGTCGGTATAGTCGTCGAAGGGTGGCGAGAGCACCTTCGACTTCGGCCCGAAGCGCACCAGGCGACCGCGGTGCATGACCGCGACGCTGTCGGCAATGGCTCGGACGATGGCAATGTCGTGGGTGATAAAGACATAGGAAACAGCGGTTTCCTCCTGAAGCCTGAGAAGCAGATTCAGGATGCCTTCGGCCACCAACGGGTCGAGCGCCGAGGTCGGCTCGTCGCAGAGGATGAGTTCCGGCCTGGCGGCGAGCGCCCGGGCGATAGCGACGCGCTGCTTCTGGCCACCGGAAAGCTCGGCCGGGTAGCGGTCGAGGAAACGTGGTCCCATCTCGATCTGGTCGAGCAATTCCCTGACCCGCTCGGTCTTCTGGGCGCCGTGCATGCCGAAGTAGAAGGAGAGCGGTCGGCCGATGATATTGCGCACCGTCTGGCGCGGGTTCATTGCCGTATCCGCCATCTGGTAGATCATCTGGATGCGGCGCAACTCGTCATTCGTCCGGCCCTTCAAAGCTTTCGGCAGCTCCTTGCCTTCGAAGGTGATCCGGCCCTCGCTCGGCGGCAAGAGTCCGGTGATAACGCGGGCGAGCGTCGATTTGCCGGAGCCGGACTCTCCGACGATTGCCAGCGTCTGGCCCTTCGGCAGATGCATCGATACGTCGTGCAGTACCTTGAAGCCATTGGCATAGCCGGCATGGATGCCCTCGATCTTTAGGAGCGCGCCCGACTGGTCGGTCGCCTCGTCGCGTTTCGTCTGGCGGACGCTGACGAGGGCTCGGGTATAGTCTTCCGCCGGTGCCTCGATCACCTGCTTGGTCGTGCCGTATTCGACGGTCTTGCCATGGCGCAACACCATGATGTCGTCGGACACCTGCGCCACCACAGCGAGATCGTGGGTGATGTAGAGCGCCGCCGTATGCGTTTCCTCGATCGCGTGCTTGATCGCCGCAAGCACGTCGATCTGGGTGGTGACGTCAAGCGCGGTCGTCGGTTCATCAAAGACGATCAGTTGCGGGTTGGGGCAGAGCGCCATGGCGGTCATGGCGCGCTGCAACTGGCCGCCCGAAACCTGGTGGGGGAAGCGGTCGCCGAAGGCTTCCGGATTGGGGAGGCCAAGTACCCGGAAGAGATAAAGTGCACGTTTCTCGGCCTCATCCCGCGTCATGATGCCGTGCCGGAGCGAGGCCTCGATGACCTGGTCGCCGAGCTTGTGGGCCGGGTTGAAGGCAGCCGCCGCGGATTGCGCCACATAGCAGACCTGGGCGCCGCGCACCGAGTTGATCCCGGAACGGTCGAGCTTCAGGATGTCGCGGCCATTGAGCAGCACCTCGCCGCCGATGATGCGGCAGCCGCCGCGGCCATAGGCCAGTGCCGAGAGGCCGATCGTTGACTTGCCGGCGCCCGACTCGCCGATGAGACCGAGCACCTTGCCTTTCTGCAAGTCGAAAGAAACGCCTTCGACCAGGGTCACGACCTTGGGCGGTTCGCCCGGCGGATAGCTTGTCGCCTCGATCTTCAGGTTTTTGACGGAAAGAAGCTCAGGCATCGCCGCGCCCTCCTTTCAGGCTCGAGGTCCGCTTCATCAGCCAGTCGACGACGAGGTTGACACAGATGGCGAGTGTCGCGATCGCCGCACCCGGCACGAGCGCCGCCGAAATGCCGAAGATGATGCCGTCCTTGTTGTCCTTGACCATGCCGCCCCAGTCGGCGGCCGGCGGCTGAATACCGAGGCCGAGGAAGGAGAGGGTGGAGAGGAACAGGATCGAGAACGCAAAGCGCAGGCCGAATTCGGCCAAGAGAGGCGACAGCGTGTTCGGCAAGATCTCGCGGAAGATGATCCAGAGCGAGCCTTCGCCCCGCAGCCGGGCCGCCTCGACGAACTCCATCACCGCCACGTCGAGCGCGACGGCACGGCCGATGCGGAACACGCGGGTGGAATCGAGCACCGCCATCACCAGGATCAGGATCCAGAGATGCTGCGGCAACACCGCGAGCACGACGAGAGCGAAGATCAGCGTCGGAATCGCCATCATCAGATCGTTGAAGCGCGAGAAGAGCTGGTCAACGAAACCGCCCATGACCGCGGCGGCAAAACTCAGGATCATGCCGAGCGCGAAGGAGAGCACGGTTGCCGCCAGCGCGACGAGGATGGTGGTGCGGGCGCCATAGATCAGGCGCGAGAGCAGGTCGCGCCCGAGATTGTCGGTGCCGAGCAGGAAGTCGCCGCCGGCCGGAAGCCAGATATCGCCGACGACATCCCGCTCGCCATAGGGCGCGATCACCGGGGCGAAAATCGCGCAGAGAATGGCGATCGCGATGCCCGCGATGCCGACCCAAGCGCTCAAGGGGATAGATCTCAGGTTCATCGCGGGTGCCTCAGTCGCGGGTTGGCGAGAATGGCGAGAATGTCTGCCGCCATGTTGAGGAAGATGTAGAAGGCCGCAAAGATCAGGCCGCAGGCCTGGACGACCGGCATGTCACGCACGGTCACCGCATCCACCATGTATTGCCCCATCCCCGGATAGACGAAGACCACTTCGACAACGACGACGCCGACGACGAGATAGGCCAGGTTCAGCGCGATGACATTGATGACCGGGGCCACGGCGTTGGGGGCGGCGTGGCGGGCGATGATGCGGAACGTGCTGAGCCCCTTGAGTTCGGCGGTCTCGACATAGGCCGACGACATGACGTTGAGGATCGCCGCCCGCGTCATGCGCATCATATGGGCAAGAACGACGAGGACGAGGGTCGCGACCGGAAGCGCGATCGCCGAAAGCCGTTCGGTGAAGCTCATGCTGGCATAGACCGTGGCCGGGAAGGTGGCGACGCCCCATTGGACGGCGAAGAACATGATGAGCAGATAGCCGATGAAGAATTCCGGCAGCGAGATCGCCGCAAGCGATATCACGTTGATGATCTTGTCCGGCATTCGGTTGCGGAACTGCACCGCCAGCATGCCGAGCCCGACGGCGAGCGGCACGGAGATGAGCGCGGCGAAAAACGCGAGGAAGAGCGAATTGCCGAGCCGATTGCCGATCTGCTCGCTGACCGAGTTCTTGCTGGCCCAGGAGGTGCCGAAATCACCCTGGACGGCGCCGCCGAGCCAGTTGAGGTAGCGTTCGCTCCAGGGGCGATCGAGGCCGAGGTCCTTGCGGATGTTTTCGACCGCCTGCGGTGTCGCCGACTGGCCGAGATAGGTGGTGGCGAAATCGCCGGGCAAGGCTTCGATGCCGCCGAAGATCATCAGCGACACGGCGAAAAGCAAGCCAACGCTCAAGCCGAGGCGCTGAAGGATCAGCGCCGCGAGAGGACGGCGAAAGACGAAACGCCGCCAGAAGGTGCCACCGATCTCGCCGGTGGGATTGGGTTTTGCTGGTACTCCGGAAAGGTCGGCAGACCGCGGGGGCTCACCCGCGGTCCCATCCGTCGGAACCGGACCAGTCATTGGTCCGCTTTCCATCATCAGGCGTCCAGCCACACGCGCGTTGCGACATAGCCGTTCGACATGTCGTTGCCGATGTCGTGCACGTAACCCTTTACCTGCTTGGTCGCGGCGTTCACAAAGTCGTTGAACATCGGCAAGATCAGGCCGCCCTCGTCACGCACCATCATTGCCATGGTGCGGTACATGTCCTTGCGCTTGGCCTCGTCGAGCTCGGAGCGGGCTTCGAGCAGGAGCTTGTCGAAATCCGGACGCTGGAAGCGGGTGTCGTTCCAGTCGGCGTTCGAGAGGTAGGCGGTCGAATACATCTGGTCCTGGGTCGGACGGCCGCCCCAGTAGGAGGTCGAGAAGGGCTGCACGTTCCAGACGTTGGTCCAGTAACCGTCGCCCGGCTCGCGCTTGACCTCGATCTCGATGCCGGCCTTCTTGGCGCTCTCCTGATAGAGAACAGCGGCATCAACGGCGCCCGGGAACGCGACATCGGACGTACGCAGCAGGACTGGGCCGCTATGTCCGGATTTCTTGTAGTGGAAGGCGGCCTTGTCGGGATCATAGGCGCGCTGCTCGATCCCTTCCGGGAAGAGTGCGTAGGTGTCGTTAATCGGGAAGTCGTTGCCGACCTTGCCGTAGCCGCCGAGGATGCGCTGGACCATGGTCTCGCGATCCATCGCGAATTTCAGCGCCATGCGCAGATCGTTGTTGTCGAACGGCGCGGTGTTGCAATGCATGATGAAGACGTAATGGCCACGACCCGACGTGTTGAGAATCTCAACGGTGGGTGCCCGTTTCAGAAGGGCGACCGTCTTCGGATCGACGCGGTTGATGTAGTGTACCTGACCGGAGGAAAGCGCCGCGATACGCGCGGTCGCGTCATTCATGGCGATCAGCTCGATCGAGTCCACATAGCCTCGATCCGTCCGCCAGTCGTCGGCATTCTTTTCGAAAGTGGCGCGCACGCCGGGTTCGAAGCTCGCCACCTTGTACGGACCGGTGCCGATCATCGCGTCCGGGTTGTCGAGGCCGCCGTTCGGCTGAATGATGAGGTGATAGTCGGAAAGCAGCAGCGGCAGATCGGCGTTGCCTTCGGTGAGCGTCAGCACCAGCTTGTCGCCATCCGCCTTGATGCCCGTGATCGACTTCATCACGCCGAGCGCGCCCGATTCCGACTTGTCGTCGGTGTGGCGCTGCAGGGTCTTGATCACGTCGTCGACCGTCAGTTCCTTGCCGTCATGGAACTTGACGCCCTTGCGGATCGTGAAGGTCCAGGTAGCGGCATCAGCAGACGGCTCCCAGGATTCGGCGAGTGCCGGAACTGGCGCACCGGTCGTCGGATGGCTCTCGACAAGCATGTCGCCCCAGTTGCGGCCGACGACAAACATGAATTGCGAGAGAGCCTTTGCCGGATCCCTCGAGTCGGTCGCAGCTGCGCCTTCGAGGCCGAGCTTCAGGTGCCCGCCGCGCTTCGGCTCCTGCGCCGCGGCACTCGTTGCAAAAAGCGTGCCGGCGGTCGAAGCGGCGATGCCGAAAGCGGCCGCGCGTCCGAGAAACTCACGCCGGTTCATTTTGCCCAGCATGACCTGTCGTGTCAGATAGTCTTTGTAATCGCTCATTCCCCTGTTCCCTTCTTACGTCGGCATTCGCCGTTTGTTGTGATTGGTAGAGACTGTTGCGTATCACCATCGTCTGAAATGGTTTCAAAGCTTGCGTGATGTCGTCTGTTTTCTCCTTCCCTTGCGATCTGCGGTGGCGATACAGCTGTTCCGATCCATAAGGCTAGTCGTTCGAAGCAGGCTTGTAACGTCCTAAATTGTAAATCTTTTCCATAAGCCGAGCCTATGGATGAGCGGTATTCCCGCATGCGCCGGTGCTCGCGGCATGCCACGTCGAATGCCGGTTCTCGCCGGCTGGAAATCACACGGCCATCGGCGGCCGTATCGTCTCAGCGCCCCTTCCAGACGGGATGGCGCTTCTCGGCGAAGGCACGTGCTCCTTCGAACTGGTCCTCGCTCGAATAGAGGATGTCGACCGTCTTGAACTGCCGGCGGGTGATCTTGTTCATCGTCGTCTGGAAGTCGCGGCCTTCCGCCTCGCGCACCACTTCCTTGATTGCGGCGTAGACGAGCGGCGGTCCGCTTTCGAGCAGGCGCGCAAGCTCCCAGGCGCGTTCCATCAGGCGATTAGCCGGCAGGATCTCGTTGACGAAGCCCCAGCGGTTCGCCTCGGTGACGTCGAGCCAGCGTCCGGTCAACAGCATGTCCATGGCGATGTGGTAGGGGATGCGCTTCGGCAATTTGATCGAAGCGGCATCGGCGACGGTTCCGGACCGGATTTCCGGCAGCGCGAAGGTCGCATGTTCGGCAGCAAGGATGATGTCGGTCGAAAGCGCGATCTCCAGACCGCCGCCGCAGCAGATGCCGTTGACGGCGGCGATGATCGGCTTGTTGAGATCGCGCAGTTCCTGGATGCCGCCGAAACCGCCGACGCCGTAGTCGCCGTCGACGGCGTCACCGTCAGCGGCGGCCTTGAGGTCCCAGCCGGGGCAGAAGAATTTTTCGCCCGCGCCGGTGACGATCGCCACCCGCAATACGGGGTCGTCGCGGAATTCGCGGAAGATTTCGCCCATGACCCGGCTGGTCTTCAGGTCGATGGCGTTCGCCTTCGGCCGGTCGATCGTGACTTCGAGAATGCCGTCTTCGCGGCGGGTGAGGATCGGTCCGGTCATGGGCGTCATTTCCTCCGGCGGATCAGGGCGTCAGCGGCGATAGCTCCTTGGCCTTCCGGTAACACCATAACAGGATTGATATCGAGTTCGTCGAGCATTGAAGCGTTTGAAACGACATAGGATGCCGCTGCGGCGACAGTTCTGGTCAGCGCCGCGACATCGCCCTTCGGGCCGCCGCGATAGCCGTCCAGCAGTTTTCTGATCTTGAGGCTGTCGACGGCCTCCGAAATCGCCCTTTCGGTGGTCGGAAGCGTCAGGATCGCGGAATCATCCAGCAATTCCACGAGGATTCCGCCCGCGCCGATGGTGAGCACCGGGCCGGCAACGGGATCGCGCATCGCCCCGATGATGAGTTCCGCCACGGGTCTGGCGACCATCCTTTCCACAAGATAACCCGAAGCGACCGCGGCCATCGCTTCTGCCGCGGCGTAGACCTCGTCGCGGCTGGCGAGGTTGAGCTTGACCGCGCCGGCTTCGGTCTTGTGGGCGACGCCGAGGCCTTTGAGCACCACGGGGAAGCCGAGGGCTTCGGCTGTATCAGCCGCTTCCTCGGCCGTGGCGGCCGTTTTGCCCCGAGGCACTTCGACGCCGGATTCGAGGAGTTCGACCTTGGCTTCTGCCTCGGTCAGCGTGACGGCATCGCCTGCTTCGGCCCGGACCTTGAGGAGGGGCGGCGGGGCAGGTCTTGCCCAGGCGGCACCGATCTCAGCCGCAGTCTCCACAGCGGCGAGCGCTTCGTCGATGCCGAAGAAGGGAACGACACCCGCCGCCATCAGCGAAAGGGCGGTTTCTTCCGGCATGTTCTCGCCGAGACTTGCGACGATGCCCGCCGCGGCGCCGGTCACGCTTGCCGAGGCGATGACCGCCTCGCAGGTCGTCGCCCAATCGGTGGCGTCGCAGCGGTCTCGACGCGGGAAGTCGAGCACGATGAGGTTCAAGGCGTAGCCGCCCTTCATCATCGCGGTGAAGGCGGCCGTCTGCTTGTCACGATTGCCCCAGACGAAGGTGTGGTAATCGAGCGGATTGGCGATCGTCACCATCTCGCCGAGACTTTCCTTGAGAGGCTGGCGCTGCTCCTCGCGCAAAGCCCGGAAGTTGACCCTCCGCCGGACACCCGCATCCGCCATCAGCGAGGCCTCGCCGCCGGAGCAGCTCATCGAGGAAACGTCGGCGTTGGCAAGCGGCCCATGAAGATGCAGGAGCTTCAGCGTCTCGAGGAGTTCGGGCAGCGTGTTGACCCGGCCGATGCCGAGGCGGGCAAGCAGTGCCGAAGAAACGCGGTCGTTGCCGGCGAGCGAAGCGGTGTGGGAGACGGTCGCAAGTTGCGCGGCTTCCGACTTGCCGACCTTCAGCGTCACCACGGGCTTGCGCAGATCGCGGGCGCGGGTCGCCAGCCGCTCCAGCGCCTCGATGCTGTCGAAGCCCTCGATATGGAGGCCGACGGCAGTGACGCGTGGGTCTTCGAGCACGGCGCAGGCGATGTCGGAAAGCCCGGTCTGCGCCTGGTTGCCGGCGGTCATGATATAGGCGAGCGGCAGCCCGCGGGTCTGCATGGAGATGTTGCAGGCGATGTTGGAGGACTGCGTCAGGACCGCGACGCCGCGCTCGACGCGCAGCATGCCGTGCTGGTCCGGCCAGAGCAGGGCCCCGTCGAGCATGTTGATGAAGCCGTAGCAATTGGGCCCGACGATCGGCATGTCGCCGGCGGCGGCAACCAGCGCCTCCTGCATATCTTTGCCGTCGGCAAGCTCGCTTGCTGCTTCGCGGAAGCCCGAAGCATAGCAGACGGCGCCGCCGGCGCCGCATGCCGCGAGGTCGCGGATAATCTCGATCGTCAGTGCCCGGTTGACGCCGACAAAGGAGGCGTCGGGCGCATCCGGCAGGTCCGCCACCGAGCGGTAGCAACGGCGGCCGAGAATTTCATCTTCGCGCGGGTGGACCGGCCAAATCTCCCCGGCAAAGCCCATCTTGTCGCATTGTTCAATGACGCGTCGCGCCTCCTTGCCGCCGAAGACGGCGATGGAGCGCGGGCGGATGAGGCGGTCGAGGGAGCGGGGAGGGGTGGTCATTGTGCCGTGCACTCCCCCAACGCAGCGAGGTGATGCCCCTCATCCCGCTGCCGCGACCTTCTCCCCGTAGCTCGGGGAGAAGGGACCTGCCGCCCCCGCTTGCCAGGCCTCACCGACAGGAGAAGCGCGCGCAGCACGGCGTCCCCTCTCCCCGCATGCGGGGAGAGGGTTAGGGTGAGGGGCAAATAGCCTAGCCGAAAGCCGTGCATCATCCCTCACGCCCCCAACGGCCGCAGCAGGTCGCGGCTGATGATGTGGCGCTGGATTTCCGAGGTGCCGTCCCAGATGCGCTCGACGCGGGCGTCGCGCCAGAAGCGGGCGAGCGGCAGGTCGTCCATGAGGCCCATGCCGCCATAGATCTGGATCGCCTCGTCGGTGACGCGCGCGAGCATTTCCGTGGCATAGACCTTGGCAGAGGCGATCTCGCGGTTCGACGGCAGACCCTGGTCGAGCCGCCAGGCGGCCGACAGCGTCAGCAGGTCGGCGGCGTCGATCTCGGTGATCATGTCGGCAAGCTTGAAGGAGACGCCCTGATTGGCACCGATCGGCTTGCCGAACTGCTTGCGCTCGGCGGCGTAGGAAAGCGCGTAGTCGAAGGCGCGCCGCGCCCGTCCGACCGAGGTGGCGGCGACCGTCAGGCGCGTCGCGTAGAGCCATTCATTGGCGATGTCGAAGCCCTTGTGCACCTCGCCGAGGATCTGCGAGGAGGGCAGGCGGCAGTCGTCGAAGGTCAGGATGCAGTTCTTGTAGCCGCGATGCGAAACGGAGTTGTAGCCTTCCCGGATCTGGAAGCCCGGGGTGCCACGATCGACGAGGAAGCAGGTGATCTTCTTCTTCGGCCCGCGCGGGGTCTGCTCCTCGCCGGTGGCGATGAAGACGATGACGAAATCGGCGATGTCGGCATGGCTGATGAAGTGCTTCGTGCCGTTGACGATCCAGTCGTCGCCGTCCTGTCTGGCGAAGCATTTCATGCCGCGAACGTCCGAGCCGGCGTCCGGCTCGGTCATCGCAAGCGCATCGAATTTTTCGCCCTTGACGGCCGGAAGCAGGTAGCGCTCGCGCTGTTCGTCATTGCAGGCCATCAGGATGCCGGAGGGGCGGCCGAAGAAAACAGTCAGTCCCATCGAGCCGCGGCCAAGCTCGCGCTCGACGAGCGTGAAGGTCAGGTGATCGAGCCCGGCGCCGCCGACTTCTTCGGGGAAATTGCAGGCGAAGAAGCCGAGCTCCTTGCATTTGCGGGCAATTTCCTGGCCGAGCTCACGCGGCACGACGCCCGTGCGCTCGACTTCGTTCTCATGCGGATAGATCTCGGTCTCGACGAAGTTGCGGACCGTGTCGACGATCATCTGCTGTTCTTCGGTCAGTGCGAAATTCATTGTTCTCCCTCGTATTTCTTTCGCTCTCGCCATTTTCGGACCGATCTCCCCATCGATCCGCAGGCTTCGCGGGTGTAGCTTTGCCCCTCACGCTAACCCTCTCCCCGCGCGCGGGGAGAGGGGATGTTGGCTACTCGCCTCCTTCGCCATGGAAAGGCGAGCGGTTGCCGCATGTCCCTTCTCCCTGCATGCGGGGAGAAGGTGCCGGCAGGCGGATGAGGGGTGATCATCCGCTTCAGCACTTCACCGCTTCTGCCCCACATGCCGGCCCGCACCTTCCGGCACGGCGAGCTTCGCATGCTCTTCGGCGATCGGCTTCAGCTTCGCCAGCACTTCCGCCGGCGCCGGTACCGACTTGCCGGCCTTGGCGTCGACGTGCAGCATCATCTGTTCGGCGGTCGCGATGACGTCGCCCGATGCGGCATCTTGGATCCTCGTGAAGAAGTGGATCCGCTTGTCGTCGGTGGCGAGAAGCTGGAGCGTCGTGTAGAGCGCCTGACCGAGCTTGGCTTCACCCAGGTGGCGGATATGGGTTTCGACCGTGTAGTAACTGTGGCCGGCTTCGACATAGGCGAAGTCGACGCCGATCAGGCGCAGCAGCGCATCGGAAGTGTCGCCGAAGAGCTGCAGGTAGCGGTGCTCGGTCATGTGGCCGTTGTAGTCGACCCAGGCTGCATTGACCTTGGTGTCGAGGAGGTGCAGCGGACCAGAGGCGTCATAGGTCTTCGCCTGATCGCCTCCCTTCGCCCAAAGGCGCTTCTCGAAATCGGCGAGCAGCTTGCCCGCGCCCCAGCCTTCGCCGCCATTGCCGGCTTTCAGCGCATGCATGATGCCGACGAGGTTTTCGTCGCGGATGCGCTCGAGCTCGCGGATCGAGCGGCCGGCAGCTTGCGCATCCGACTGCGCGCCGATCTTCTCCACGAGCGCATCGTCGAGGTCGACGACATCGGTGAACTTGGTCCAGGGCCATTTGAGACAGGGGCCGAACTGGGCGAGGAAGTGGCGCATGCCGGCTTCGCCGCCGGCGATGCGATAGGTCTCGAACAGGCCCATCTGCGCCCAGCGCATGCCGAAGGAATAGCGCATGACGTTGTCGAGCGTCTCGGTATCGCAGATGTCGTCCTGGACCAGCCACAGCGCCTCGCGCCACAGAGCCTCGAGCAGGCGGTCGCCGACGAAGGCCTCGATCTCCTTGGCGATCACGACGCCCTTCATGCCGATTTCGGCAACGCCTTCTTCTGCCCGCTTGATTGTTTGTGCGGACGTCTTCTTGCCGCCGACAAGCTCGACCAGGGGCAAGAGATAGACCGGATTATAGGGATGCGCCACGAACATGCGTTCGGGGTATTTCATGTCGGCCTGCAGGTCCGAGGGCAGCAGGCCGGAGGTCGAGGAGCCGATGAGCGCGTCGGGACGGGCGAAAGCGTCGATCTCGGTGATGACGCCGCGCTTCAACTCCAGCCGCTCGGGAACGCTTTCCTGAATCCAGTCAACCCCTTCGACCGCCTGCTGGATCGTCTTGCAGAACGTGAACTTGCCCCGTGGCGGCAGCGGCGCCATGGTCAGCATGCCATAGGCCTTCTCGGCATTGGCCATGACCTCGCCAATGACGCGCTCGGCTTCCGGATGCGGATCGAAGATGTTGACGTCGATGCCGGCAAGCGCGAAACGCGCCGCCCAGGCCCCGCCGATGACGCCGCCGCCGACGCAGGCGGCCTTGGTGATGATGCTCATTCCCTCTCCCATCAACTGTTGCATCGGAACCCCTCCCGGCCCTTCGGGCCATCCTCCCCACAAGGGGGAGGGATGGGAGGCTCCGGATCCTCTCTCGCCCCGCTTGCCCTTCGCTGCCGCGCCGCTTGTCCAGTTGGACCTCTCAGCGGCCGGCGGTGGGGTTAAGCCCTCTCCCTTGTGGGGAGGGTTGGGGAGGGGTCTTATCTCTTCGTAAGTTTCAGCTTCTCGCGAACCTCTGCCGGCCCGATGATCTTCGCACCCATGCCCTCGATGACGGAGACCGCCTTTTCGACGAGCTGGCCGTTGGTCGCGAGCTGGCCCTTGCCGATATAGAGGTTATCTTCCAGGCCAACGCGGACGTTGCCGCCCGCAAGGATCGCCGCGGCCGGGTAGGCGAGCGCATTGCGGCCGATCGAGAAGGCAGAGAAGGTCCAGTTCGACGGCACGTTGTTGACCATCGCCATAAAGGTGTTGAGGTCGTCGGGCGCGCCCCACGGAATACCCATGCAGAGCTGGATGAGCACCGGATCCTCGATCAGGCCTTCTTCGACGAGCTGCTTGGCGAACCAGAGATGACCGGTGTCGAAGGCCTCGATCTCGGGACGCACGCCGAGCGCGGTCATCTGGCGGGCCATCTCGCGCAGCATCGACGGCGTGTTGGTCATCACGTAGTCGCCGAGCGAGAAGTTCATGGTCCCGCAGTCGAGTGTGCAGATTTCCGGCAGGCATTCGGCAACATGGGCGACACGTTCGGTGGCGCCGGCCATGTCGGTGCCCTTCTCATTGACCGGGAAGGGGCTTTCGACATTACCGAAAACAAGGTCCCCGCCCATGCCGGCAGTGAGGTTCAGCACAATGTCGATGTCGGCGGAACGGATGCGATCGGTCACTTCCCTGTAGAGGTCGAGGCGGCGGGCCGGTGCGCCGGTCTCCGGATCGCGGACGTGGCAATGGACGATTGCCGCACCTGCCTTGGCGGCCTCGACCGCGGCTTCGGCGATCTGCTTCGGCGTAATCGGGACGTGGCCGGATTTGGAAACGGTGTCTCCCGAACCGGTGACGGCGCAGGTGATGAATACCTCGCGGTTCATGCTGAGCGGCATTGCTGTCTCCCTTTTGTTGGGAGCTATTACGGGCCAGAAAGGTCGGCTCTGCTTTTCATTATCGGTTGTATTCTATACATTATCGGCAACACGAGCAGGAAGTTTGCCCATGGATCAGGTTGTTTCGCAGGTGCAGCACATCGACTTGCTGGTCCTCCCGGAGACGAACCTGATCCTCGTCGCTTCCGTGATCGAGCCGCTGCGCGCCGCCAACCGCATCGCCGGCCGCGCGCTTTACAGCTGGACGATCTTCAGCCCTGACGGCGGGGCAATCGAGACCAAGAGCGGCATTCCGATTCCGGTCTCCGGCCCGTTCCGGCCGCAGCGGGAGATAGCGCCGCTCTTCGTGATTTCGAGCTACAACTGGAAGCGCAGCGCCACCTCGCAACTCAAGATGCTCCTGTCGCAGACGGCGCGGCACCGGGAAGTCATGGCGGGGATCGAATCGGGCTCGTGGCTGCTTGCAGAGACCAGCCTGCTCGACAATTTTGCCGCCACGACCCACTGGGAGGACTTCGAGGATTTCACCGCCGCCTATCCGCAGGTGACCATGGTGCGCGAGCGTTTCGTCATCGATGGCAAGCGCATCACCACCGGCGGCTCGTTGCCGACGCTCGACCTGATGCTCGAACTGATCCGGCGGGCGCATGGCTACTCGCTGGCGCTCGAGGTCTCGCGCCTGTTCATCTACGAGCAGGAGCGCACGCGTGGCGACCTGCTGCAGGTGCCGGCGATCGGTAACATGCGCATTCTCGACGCGCGGGTCGGTACGGCGGTCAAGCTGATGGAGGAGACCGTCGAGGCACCGCTGACGCTGGCGCGGCTCGCACGCCGCGTCGGCGTCAGCGCCCGGCATCTGCAGGACCTCTTCAAGGACACGATGGGTGTCGCTCCGCACGAGCATTATCTCGCACTCCGTCTCAACGCTGCGCGCCGAAAGGTGATCGAGACGCGAATGGAGTTTGCCGATATCGCCGCGATCGCCGGCTTCAATTCCTCGTCGTCATTCTCACGCAGCTATCGCGCCCACTACCGCGAAAGCCCCAGCGAAACGCGCCGGCGCCTGAAGCTCAAGAGCTGATTCAAGAGCTTCAGGCGGAGCTTCAGGCGGCGACAGATTAGCGATTCGAATCAGCGGTTTGGTGTGATCTCATCAGGTAGTGATTCAGGTTCGCACCGTTCCGGTCTTCATCATCCTGAAGATGGCTTCGCCGGCCTGGGCCCAAAGCGCCTTCCTGGGCCAGACGAGGGTCAGGGACTGTTTGTACCGGGGCGAGAGCCGGATCATCGCGGGCGGGCGATGGACGCGGGCGAGCGAGCTTTCCGGCAATATCGAGAGATAGCCGTGGTGGCTGACCAGATTGATGATCACCGGGATTGAGTCCACTTCGATCAGGGTGACACGCCGCCGCTCGCTTTCGCTGAGCGTATCTTCCAGAAAACGCGTCGCCTCGCGCCTCAGGCCGCTCTTGGCACTCGGGACGGCGATCGGGGAGGTGCAGAGCAGGCGGGCGAAGTCGCCGCCCATCTCCGAGAGCGTTGCCGCGGCGCCGGCGAGCGCGAGCGGCGTTTCCGATACGAGCCGGCCGTCGAATTCGTTGGGAAAGTCGGCGATGTCGAGGAGCGCGGCGTCAAAACGCCGGCTCTTCAGCCCGGCGATGAGTTCGTCCGCCGTCGTGCTCGAAATGAAGAGGTGCTGACGGGGGCGGGAAGCATGCCAGGCGGCCGTCAGCGCTGCCAGCATGCGCGCAATCTCGCTCTCAGGCCCGAGCGGCATTACCGCACCGAGGCGCCACGTCGTCGCATCGCGGCGAAAGCGGTCATCCGATGCGCGTGTCAGGCGTCCCCAGCATTGAAGCAGTTTTTCCGCCAGCGGGATGGCGGCGAGCGCTTCCTCGGTACAAACGACGCCGTGATAGGCGCGCTCGAACAGCCGGTATCCGAGATGGCGCTCGAGATCCGCCATCTGGCGGGTAAGCTGGGGTTGGCCAAGGCCGAGCACCCGAGCGACGGAGCGTATGCTGCCGTTGCGGGCGATTTTCACGAAACGGTCGAGCGCAGCCAGGCTGACGGGAGGGATCTGGGCTGCCGCTGGGCTCCCCACGCCGCCGGCGAGCACTGTCGCTGTCTCCGCCGCCTCCGCGATGTCGGCGATGCGCGCCTGGGCCTCAAGCGTTGGCACGAGCATGGCGCCCTCGCGACGGAGTAGCGGTACGGAAATCGTTTGCTCGAAGCGCCTGACGGCGGCGCTGACACTCGATGGCGGGCGGCCGCTGAGCTTTGCCGCACGCCGTATCCCACCTTCACGCAGCGTCGCGTCGACAAGGACGATCGTTGCAATATCCACGAAATCTACCCGCGCTTCGAACAGGGATGTCGGTCCGATCGTTCGGATTCCGGCATCATTCGTTCCGAATTTGGGATATATCATGCATTGGCACTGTGCGCATAGCATGCTCGCAAAAGAGGTTCGTTTCGGCATGCTGCAATCGGTCAAGACCATCGTGCTTTGCGGAAAACCGCTCGACTTCGGGGTGCTCGAAGAGATCGGCTCCGGACTGGCGCGGCCGGTTGCGGATGATAGCGGCATGGAGCGGGTGGCCGCCGCCCATAAGGTGGTCGCCGACCGCGTTGCCATGGGCCTGCCGGTCTATGGCTCCAACACCGGCGTCGGTTCGATGAAGGACCGGCTGTGGACGGCCGACGACCTCGACGAATTTAATACGTCGCTCGTACGCGCCCACCACTTCGGCACCGGCGAATTCTTCGCCGCGCCGGTCATTCGCAAGGCGATCGCTATCCGCGTCAACACCGCGATGCGCGGGCATACGGGTTGCAGCCCGGAACTCATCGATGCTTTCGTCGCGCTTCTGGAGCGTGGCATCGTCCCGGCCGTGCGCCGCCACGGATCGATGGGCTGCGCCGATATCGGACTGATGGGCCAGGTGGCCTCCGTGCTGACCGGCGTCGGCGATGCCTATTTCAACGGTCAGCTGATGACGGCGGAATCGGCCCTGAAAGAGGCGGGGTTGACGCCTTTCGTCATGCGGCCGCGCGATGCGCTCGCTGCACTCAGCGTCAATGCGATCTCCTACGCGGCGGCGGGCGACGTCCTGCGCGAGGCGGCGGCGGCGATCCGCGTGCTGCTTGTCACCGGCGTCATGTCGTCGCGCGCTCTCGGCGCCTCGGCCGATCCGTGGCTGGTCGCGGCGACGCTTTCGACGCGTGGCGAGGCGCTCGTCGGCTCCTGGCTCTACGGCCAGTCGGGCATCACCGACTGGCCCTTGCCGACCGCGATCCACGATCCGCTGAGCCTCCGCATGACCGCCCAGGTCTTCGGTGCCGTCGTCGACACCCTGCTGGTAGCCGCGGGCCGGCTTGTCGAGGCAACATATCTCTCGGACGACAACCCGGTGGTGCTCGGCGGGCAGGTGCATTCATCCGGCGCGTCGCTGCCGCTGACGACGACGCTCTATATCGAGGCGGCGCAGATCGCCTTTTCGCATGTGGCGCGCAATGTATTGAACCGCTGCATCCTGCTTTCCAACGGCGGTCGGCGCAATCTCTCGGTCAATCTCGTCGCGCCCGGGGAGGTCGCGACCGGCCTCGGGCCGCTAATGAAGCTCGCGGTCGAACTCTACATGCGTGTCCAGTCGCTTGCCGTACCCTTGTCGGCGCAATCGATCGTGGTGGCCGGCGGGCTGGAGGAGGAGGCGACGTTCCTGCCGTTGATCGTCGAGCGGATGGAGGCGCAGGTTCGCGACCTTCGTCAGTTGGCCGCGATCGAGGCGATGCTGTCGGCACAGGCGATCGATCTCGTCGGCGACGTACCGAAGGGCGTCGTCAGTCTAGCCTATGAGCGCACCCGCTCGGTCAGCCCGATGTATCTCAAGGACCGGCCGCTCTCGAAGGAGATCGAGGCGCTGCAGGCAGCCTTCACCGATCACGACCTGTTGCGCGCCTTTGTCGAGACGGCGCCAATGCCGGAATTCGACGACTTCTTCGCGCTGGCCAAATGAACTGGCAGAATGAACGGGAAGGAAAAGAGCAATGTCCGACTTCGATCTCGTTCTGAAAGGCACCGTCATCCTGCCGCACAGGATCGTCGAAGGCGGGCATGTGGCCGTCCGCGACGGCAAGGTGGTGCATGTCGGGCAGGGTGCTGCCCCGTCGGCTCACGAACGGCACGATCTCGGCAAGGCGCTGATCCTGCCCGGCGCGATCGATGCCCAGGTGCATTCGCTGTCGCAGAAGGACCAGGAAGATTTCATCTGGTCGACTCGCTCGGCCACCGCCGGTGGCGTGACGACGATCGTCGACATGCCCTATGACGAGGGCAATCTCGTTTGCTCGGCAGAAGCAGTCGGGCGCAAGGTCGCCCATGCCGCTCCGCAGGCCCGCGTCGACTTTGCACTTTACGGCACCATTGATCCCGAAGAGGGGCCGTCGCGGATTGGCGAGATGGTGGAGGCCGGTGTCGCCGCCTTCAAGTTCTCGACTTTCGGAACGGATCCGAAACGTTTTCCGCGAATTCCAGCCGCACTGCTGGAGGAGTGCTTTCGGGCCATCGCCCCGACGGGGCTGACCGCCGGCGTTCACAACGAGGATGACGAGGTGGTGCGGGCGGCGATCGACAGGGTCAGGGCCGCTGGCATCACAGACTATCGCGCGCATGGGCTCTCGCGGCCGCCGCTGACCGAGCTTCTTGCCACCAACCAGATCTATGAAACCGGCGCGGTAACCGGCTGCCCAGCGCATGTGGTGCATTGCTCGCTCGGTCGCGGCTACGAAATTGCCGCCGCCTATCGGGCGCAGGGCCATGCGGCGACGATCGAGTGCTGTATCCATTATCTAACTTTGGACGAGGAGAACGACGTGCGCCGCCTCGGCGGCAAGGCCAAGATCAACCCGCCGATTCGGCCGCGCGCGGAGGTCGAAAAACTCTGGCGGCATGTGGCCGACGGTGACGTGACGCTGGTTTCCACAGATCACGTGAGCTGGTCGGAGGACCGCAAGACCAATCCGGACATGCTCGACAATGCTTCCGGCGTGCCCGGTCTCGAGGTGATGGTGCCGCTTTTCGTCAAAGGTGCGTTGGAGCGCGGCATCCCGCTGACGCGGGCCGCCGAGTTGATGGCGCTCAACCCCGCGCGGCATTTCCGCCTCGACCATTGCAAAGGAGCGCTCGAAGCCGGCAAGGACGCTGATATCATCGTCATGACACCGGAAGCCTATGTCTATGACGCGGCCGAAAGCGGCAACAATGTCGTCGGCTGGTCGCCCTATAACGGCATTCGGCTGCCATGGCGGGTTTCCGCCACGTATCTGCGCGGCAAGCTCGCCTTCGACGGCCGTCGCGTCGTTGCAGAGCCGGGCACTGGTGCCTTCGTGCGGCCGCTTCCGAGCCTGCCGCTTCGGGAGCCGCGGCAATGAGCGCAACGCAGACCAATCTGTCGGTCGATGCACGCCGCATCGCAGATATCGTCAAGGGGCTGGCGCGCATCACTGAGCCCGATCGACCCTATACCCGCCGCGCCTTCACGCCGCTCTTTCTCGAAGGTCGCGCTTTCCTGGAGCAGTGTTTCAAAGCCGCGGGCCTCGATACGAGGATCGATGCGGCCGGCAATCTCATCGGCCGGCGCAAGGGCCGCAAGCCGGCGCTCGGCACCATCATGCTCGGCTCGCACTCGGACACGGTGCCGGAAGGCGGCCGCTTCGACGGGATCGCCGGCGTGGCGGCGGCGCTTGAAGTGGCGCGCTCTCTTTCTGACGCGGGCATCGAGCTCGACCACGATCTGGAGATCGTCGATTTTCTTGCAGAGGAAGTATCGATCTTCGGCGTTTCCTGCGTCGGCAGCCGCGGCATGGCAGGGCTTATTCCGGATGGCTGGCTGAGCCGTACGCACGGCGAACTGACGCTCCGCCAAGGGATCGTCGAGGCCGGTGGGGATCCTTCCCGCTTGCCCTCGTCGAAGCGCTCCGACGTCAAGGCGTTCCTGGAACTGCACATCGAGCAGGGACCGGTACTCGAGGCCGAGCGCCTCGACATCGGCGTGGTCACCGCGATCTCCGGGATCACGCGCATCGAGATTGTCGTCGAGGGACAGGCGGACCATGCGGGGACGACGCCGATGGGGCGTCGTCGCGACGCGCTGGTCGCGGCCTCGCGGCTTGTGCTGGAGATCGAGAAGCTGGGCTTTGCCCATGCGGCAGGTGAGGGCCACTTCACCGCGACCGTCGGCGAATTCGAGATCGAACCCAATGCTGCGAATGTCGTGCCCTCGCGGGCGCGGCTGCTGATCGATGCCCGCGCCGAACTGCGGCCGCAGATGGAGGTGTTCATCGCCGAGGGCGAGGCGCTTGCCGCCCGCATCGCCGAGGAGACCGGCATCACGATCACGCCGCCGAAGGTGATCTCCGACAATCACCCGACACCCGGCGATCCCTTGGTTCTTTCGACGCTGCAAGCGGCCTGCGACCGCGTCGGCGCGCGTCACCGGCTGATGGCTTCCGGGGCCGGCCACGACACGGCCTGGATGGGCCGGATAACGAAAGCCGCGATGATCTTTATTCCCTGTCGCGATGGCCGGTCGCATGCGCCCGAGGAGTGGGCCGAAAACGACGACATCGCGCTTGGCGCGGCGGTGCTCTTCGAAGCCGTGCGACGGCTCGACGGACAATTGCAGGAGAAGAAATAGATGGGCCGGATACTGACGGAAAAGGATGTCGAGGCGGCGGTCAAGGGCGGCTCCGTCTATGCGGCGGGCGGCGGTGGTTGGGCCGACCACGGACGCATGCTCGGATACGCCGCCGTCTCCGTCGGCAAGCCGGAACTGGTTTCGATCAACGAGCTGAAGCCGGACGATTGGGTGGCGACCGCCGCTGCAATCGGTGCGCCAGCCTCGACGACGCCGTGGGAAATGCGCGGCGTCGACTACGTGAAAGCCGTTCAATTGCTGCAGGAGGCACTCGGCGAAAAGCTGTCCGGCCTGATCATTGGGCAGAACGGCAAATCTTCGACGCTCAATGGCTGGCTGCCCTCGGCGATCCTCGGCACCAAGGTGGTGGATGCCGTCGGCGATATCCGTGCCCATCCGACGGGGGATATGGGGTCGATCGGTCTCGCCGGTTCGCCCGAGCCGATGATCCAGACGGCGGTCGGGGGGAACCGCGAGGAGAGCCGCTATATCGAACTCGTGGTCCGGGGCGCAACAGCCAAGGTGTCGCCGATCCTGAGGACCGCGGCCGACATGTCCGGCGGCTTCATCGCCTCCTGCCGCAACCCGATGCGTGCGTCCTACGTCAAGGCTAATGCCGCGCTCGGCGGCATCTCCATGGCACTGACTCTGGGCGAGGCGATTATCGCTGCGGAAGGCAAGGGCGGCAGCGCGATCATCGACGCGATCGTCAATGCCACCAACGGTTCCATTCTTGCCGAGGGAACGATCACCGATAAATCCGTGGTTTATACCAAGGAGGCCTTCGACATCGGCACGGTCACGCTCGGGAAGGGCGATGACTCGACGGTACTCCATGTAATGAACGAGTACATGGCTGTGGAAACGCCGGACGGTGTGCGCCTTGCCACGTTCCCGGATGTCATCACCACACTGTCGCCGGAGGGCGAACCTTTGAGTGTCGGGCAGTTGCAGGTGGGCATGACGGTCTTCGTGCTGCATGTGCCGAAGTCGGTGATCCCGCTCGCCTCCAGCGTGCTCGACCCGTCGGTCTATCCGCCGGTCGAAAAGGCGATGGGGATCGAGATTGCGCGCTACGCGCTGGCCGGGAAGCGTTGACGGGAGGAAAAGATGGCACGCGACGCGGGGCTCGAGGAGCTGGTGAGGCAAGACCTCGGCGACCGGCCGGGACTTTCGGAAAAGCCGATGTTCGGTGGTTTGGCCTTTCTCCTGAACGGCAATTTGCTCTGTGGCGCGCGAGAGGACGGGATGCTGGTGCGGCTTGGCAAGGGCAATGACGATTGGGCCTTGGCGCTGCCCGGCATCGTGCAGATGGTGATGGGAGAGCGCCGGATGCACGGCTGGGTGCGCGCCGGCGCGGAGGCCTATGGCGATGACGCCTTGCGCCGACGCCTGCTGGATGCGGCGATGGGCTTCGTCGAAACGCTGCCGCCGAAGTGAAAAAGGGCGGTTTGCCCCTCACCCTAGCCCTCTCCCCGCAAGCGGGGAGAGGGGATGACGCCACCGCTGACAGGGACGTCGGCGGGATGCGATGTTCCCTCTCCCCGCGTGCGGGGAGAGGGTTAGGGTGAGGGGCAAATTCTGCCTAACAAAGGAACGACCACGATGCCGAAGGCCAATCCCCGTCACCCGAACTTTCCGATTCCCGGCGGGCCGGAGCTGCGTGCCAAGGGCTGGCGGCAGGAGGCGCTGTTGCGGCTGCTCGAAAACGTACTGTCGGTCGGCGAGGATCCGGACAATCTCGTCGTCTACGCGGCGCTGGGCAAAGCCGCGCGCAACTGGCCGTCCCATCGGGCAATCGTCAAGACGCTCATCGAGATGGATGGGGACCAGACACTGGTCATCCAGTCCGGCAAGCCGGTCGGCCTGTTGAAGACCCATGCCAAGGCGCCGCTTGTCATCATGGCCAATTGCAACATCGTCGGCCAATGGGCGAAGGCCGAGGTCTTTTACGAGCTGCAGCGCAAGGGGCTAATCTGCTGGGGCGGGCTGACGGCAGGCGCCTGGCAATATATCGGCAGCCAGGGGGTGGTCCAGGGCACCTACGAGATCTTCATGCGGATAGCCGAGCGTCGCTTCGGCGGCGATCTCTCCGGCCGTTTCGTGCTGACCGCCGGGCTCGGCGGCATGGGGGGCGCGCAGCCGCTTGCCGGCCGCATGGCGGGCGCCGCCATCCTCTGCGTCGATATCGATCCGGAACGCGCAAAGAAGCGCCAGCAGGTCGGTTATCTTCAGGAGATCGCGCCTCACCTCGACGCGGCGCTCGCGATGATCAATGCGGCGGTCAAAGAGAAGCGCGCGCTCTCCGTCGGCCTCGTCGGCAATGCCGCGGAAATCTATCCCGAGATCGCCCGGCGCGGCATCGTTCCGGATGTGGTGACAGACCAGACTTCGGCGCATGATCTCGTCTACGGCTACGTGCCGAAGGGCATGAGCCTCGATCAGGTGCGGTCGCTGCGCGAGGACGGGCAGGGCCAACTGATGGCAGCAAGCCGCGCCTCGATCGTCGAGCACGTGAAGGCCATGCTCGACTTCCAGAAAAAGGGCGCGGAGGTCTTCGACAACGGCAACCTGATCCGCACGCAGGCGCGGGAAGGGGGCGTTGCCAACGCCTTCGACATTCCGATCTTCACCGAAGCCTATTTGCGTCCGCTCTTTGCCCGGGCCATCGGACCGTTCCGCTGGATGGCGCTTTCCGGCGAAGAGAGCGACATCGCCCTGATCGACGACCTGCTCCTCGAAATGTTTCCGGACAATCGCATCATCACCAACTGGATCCGGCTCGCGCGGCAACACATTCCCTTCGAGGGTCTGCCGGCGCGCATCGCCTGGCTCGGCCACGGCGAACGCACGGCGCTTGCGCGGCGTGTCAATCAACTGGTCGCCAGCGGGGAACTCAAGGGACCGATCGCCTTCTCACGTGATCATCTCGATGCCGGCGCGATGGCGCATCCGAACATCATGACGGAGCGGATGAAGGATGGTTCCGACGTAATCGCCGACTGGCCACTCCTCGACGCCATGCTGCTCTGCTCTTCGATGGCCGATCTCGTCGTCGTCCACTCGGGCGGGGGCGGCTATGCCGGTTATATGACGAGCTGCGGTGTCACCGTCGTCGCGGATGGTACCCCGGCCGCCGACGAACGGCTCGACCATGCGCTGACCAACGACACGTCGCTCGGAGTCATCCGCTATGCAGACGCGGGCTACCAAGAATCCTTCGAAGAGATCGCGGCAAAAGGCATCGGGCATGTGAAGGTGTGAGGGGAGCCGCGATGGCGTATCAGACGACCGTCTCCCCGCCATCGACCACAAGTATCTGCCCGGTCATGTAGGACGACCGATCGGAGACGAGGAAGAGGATCGACTCGGCGATTTCGTCGACGCTTGCCCAGCGGCCGAGCGGTACCTTCTCACGGATATAGGCCTCGATCGCGCCGCGCCCGCCCATTTGCGCAATGAAGGGCTCGTTGAAGGGCGTATCCACCCAGCCGGGGCAGAGCGCGTTGACGCGCACGCCGTATTTCGCATAGTCGCCGGCCATTTGCCGGGTCATGGCGATGACCGCGTGCTTCGTGGTCGTGTAGGCAATCATCTCGCGATCGTAGAGCACGCCGGAGGAGGAGGACGTATTGACGATCACGCCGCGCCCTGCAGCCTTCATCGACGGCATGACGAGGCGGGCGGCCATGAAATGAGCGCGGACGTTGAGATTCCAGGAACGGTCGAAGCCCGCCACGTCGACACCCTCGAGATCGCCCGCGACCTGGGCACCCGCGTGATTGTGCAAGATATCGACGCGGCCGTGCCGATAGAGCACTTCGGCGATGCCATCCGACAGCGCGGCATCGTCGGTGACGTCGAGGCCGAATGCCTCTGCGCTGCCGTCCCCGGCGGCAATGGCGGCCACGGTCGCTTCCGCGGCCTTCCGGCTGCGGTCGACGACAACGACATGGGCGCCTTCGCGCGCCATGATGGCGGCGCCTGCCTGGCCGATGCCGGAGCCTGCTCCGGTGACGACCGCGACCCGGTCTTTGAGGATCATTGTTTCACTCCCCGGATTTGCTTTTCTTTTCACGCATCAGAAGGCGCGCTGTGAGGATCAGGAGCAGCGAGGCGACCAATACCAGGGTCGCGATCGCGTTGATTTCCGGCGTCACGCCGCGGCGGATCGAGGCGAAGACATAGATCGGCAGGGTCGTCTTCGAGCCGGCGACGAAGAAGGCGATGATGAAATCGTCGAACGAGAAGGTGAAGGCGAGCAGGAAGCCGGCAAGAATGGACGGCAGGATCTGCGGCAGCACGATCAGGCGGAAAGTGGTGAGCGGCGTCGCGTAGAGATCGCTCGACGCTTCCACGATATCGCCGCCGAGGCTTGCGATCCGCGCCTTGACGATCATGGTCACGAGCGCCATCGAGAAAAGGCCGTGGGCGGCGATAATCGAGCCATAGCCGAGGCCGAGTTGCGGCGGCTGGTCGCCCGGCCAGATCGTCGCGAGCGCCGGATTGACAAAGGAGAAGAGGGCGACGAGCGCGACCAGGGTGGCAATGCCAATGACGACGCCCGGCACGACGATCGCCGCAGCGAACAAGGCATCGAAGACGGCGCGCTTGCGCGTGCCGAGCCGCTCCATGCCGAGTGCAGCCATCGTGCCGAAGACGGCAGCGAGCGCCGCACTCGTAAAGGCGATCATCAGGCTGTTTTGCAGCGCCGAGACCAGGAACGTGTTGCCGAGGGCCTTGCCGTACCAGGCGGTCGAAAAGCCGGTGAACTCGCTCGCATTGCGGCCGGCATTGAAGGAGAACAGCACGACCAGCGCGATCGGGGCGTAGAGGAAGAGATAGACGGAGGAAATGAAGGCGCGCATCAGACGAGATCCACCTGTCTTGTGCCCGCGACTTTCCAAGCGATCCGCATCGCCACCATCAGCACCACGACGACGACGGCAACGAGGGTGACGGCGATCGCCGAGCCGAACGGCCAGTTGCGTGACTGCAGGAAGAGATCGACGAGCGCATTGCCGATGAAGAAGACCTTACCGCCGCCGAGAAGCTGCGGGATCAGGTACTCGCCGAGGAGCAGGATAGTGACGAGCGCGACACCGGTCATCACGCCGGGTAGGGAAAGCGGCAAGGTGACGCCGAAGAAGGTGGAGACCGGCTTGGCGCCAAGATCGGCGGAAGCCTCCAGGAGTCGACGGTCGAGTTTTTCGAGGCTCACATAGATCGGCATGATCATCAGCGGCAGGTAGCCATAGACGATGCCGAGCAGCACGGCGCCGGGCGTGTTCAACATCCGCACATCCTCGATGCCGATCATCGTAAGCAGATTGGGAATGCCGCGCGACCCGAGGATGTACATCCAGGCATAGGTCCGCACCAGCAGGCTCGTCCAGAACGGCACGACCACGAGCGAAACGAGGATGAGGCGATAGCGCGGGTTCGCCCTGACCGCGAGGTAATAGGCGACGGGATAGGCGACCAGCAGGCAGAGCAGGGCGCCGGCGGGCGCGAGCACCAGCGTGTTCCAGAACGCGGCCGCCCGCGTCGGCAGGTTGGCGAATTGGGCGAAGGTGAAGGCCGCCTGATACCCGCCCTCCGGCGCGCGCTCGCCGAAGGCGAAGACCAGCATCGCGATGAAGGGAAGCACGAGGAAGATGCAAAGCCACGCCGCCGCCGGTGCGACCAGCGCTGCCGTCACCAGATTCCTCTTCGTGTTCATCGGCGCTTGCATGAGGTTCTGTCCGTTAGAATGCACGTTCAAGATCTGCCCCTCATCCGGCCTGCCGGCCACCTTCTCCCCGTTTTGACGGGGAGAAGGTGACTCGCGGCGCCCGCTTCGTTTCCTCTCATCTGCAGCGATGAGGCGAAAGAAAGCGACGAGTGGCACTTCCTTGTCCCCTCTCCCCGCATGCGGGGAGAGGGCTAGGGTGAGGGGCAGACTTCGAAATCACGCCGACTTGAAACGCGCCATCAGCTCGGCGCGACCGGGATCGGTCAACGTCACGGCGGCGCCGAATTCGAGCGGCGTCAGCGCCGCGTCGTCCGGATAGACGATCTTGTTCGAAGTGACCTCGGTCGGCAGCAGCTTCAAGACGCGGCTGTCGGTCGTCGGGGCGCCGTTGGCGATGTGCTCCTTGACGGCATTTTCCGGCGTCATCAGGTAGTTGAGCAATGCGTAGCCCGCGGCCTTGTTGGCCGCACTCTTCGGGATTGCGTAGAAGTCCGACCAGATCTCACCGCCGTCCTTGTCGAGCACGAACTGGATTTCCGGCATGTCGCGGTTGAGCTGCGCGCCGTCATTGGTCCAGCACATGGTCATCCAGGCGTCGGTCGCGCGCATCGACGGCTGGTAGTCGCTGTTGATCGCATAAAGATGCGGCTTCACCTTGATCAGCAGCTCCTCGGCCTTGGCGAGTTCGTCCGGCTTGACGGAGTTGAAGGAATAGCCGAGCGAGACGAGCGCATTGCCGATGGTGGTGAGCTGATAGTCGTGCACCATGGCGCGGCCGTCGGCCTCGGTCATCGCCACGTCGAAGAACTCCTTCCAGCTCGTAACGGGCGCCTTGATCTTGCTGGAATTCACCGCGATGCCGGTCGTGCCCCAGTTCTTTGGCACGGCATAGGTCTTGCCGTCGACGATGCCTTCGTTGGTGAAACGCGCGGTCTCGGTCGAGGCGTCGTAGTTCGGCAGTTTCGACATATCGAGCTCGTCGATCAGGCCGAGCTTCACATAGGTCGAGATCGTGTAGTTGGTGGGGACAAAGAGATCCCAGCCGGTGCCGCCCGCCTGGAGCTTTGCCAGCATTTCCTCGTTCGAGCCGAAGACATTGACCTCGACGGCAACGCCAGTTGCCGCGGTGAAGGCCTCGAAAGTGGCGGGGTCGTGGTAATTCGGCCAGGTCGCGATCGACATCTGCGTGCCAAGGTCGCCGGCGAAGGCAGTGGAATTGAAGAGGCCGGGCTGTCGCGCGAAGACGCCGGTCGCAAGGCCGAGGCCGGTGACGCCGAGGAAGTGGCGGCGGGTGACCGACCCGCGCTTCAGGCGCATCAGCTCGTCAGCAAGCTTGTCGGCGGTAATCGGGGCATTCTCTCTGTACCACTTGGTCATGATGCTGTTCCCTTATCGTTGACGTGCAGTGATGGCAGCAAGACCGGCCCTCAGGCCGGAAAGACGTGAAGCGCGTTGGGGTCGAAGGCGAGCCCGATCCGTTCGCCGGGCTCCGCGAGGTCGCTTTCGTTGAGGCTTCGGCGGTCGGCGGTGACAAGAAAATCGCCAAGGCCGTCGACCTCGACCGAATATTCGACCGACGAACCGAGGAAGATGCGGTGGGTGACGGTGCCTTGAAGCATCGCCGCGCCGTCGCGGACGAGGCTGATCGCCTCCGGGCGAAGCGCAACCATGGCCGCACCGACCGTGCCGTTGGCGCTCACGGGTTTCGCAACGCCGACGCCGTTCGCCAGCCGGATCGAATTCGTGCCGGCGTCGATGGTTGCGGCGACACGGTTGGTCTTGCCGACGAAGTCGGCGACGAAGAGGCTCGCCGGGCGATCGTAGATCTCCTGCGGAGGGCCGATCTGGACGATCCGGCCGGTGCTCATGACGCAGACGAGGTCGCTCATCGACAGCGCCTCTTCCTGGTCGTGGGTGACGAGAACGAAGGTGATGCCGAGTTCGCGCTGCAGGCTCTGGAGCTCGATCTGCATGGCCGTCCGCAGCTTCTTGTCGAGAGCGGCAAGCGGCTCGTCGAGAAGCAGCACCTTCGGCTTGTTGACAATGGCGCGGGCAAGCGCCACGCGCTGCTGCTGGCCGCCGGACATTTCGTGGATGCGGCGCTTGCCGAAGCCACCGAGGCGAACCATCTCCAGCGCCTCTTGCGCCCGGCGGGCGATTTCCGCGGCGGCGATGCGCGGGCGCATCTGCTTCAAGCCATAGGCGACGTTCTGTTCGACATCGAGATGCGGGAACAGCGCATATTGCTGGAACACCATGTTGACCGGACGGCGATAGGCGGGCACGCCGTTCATCGGCTGGCCGCCGATATAGACGGTGCCCTCGCTCGGTTGCTCAAAGCCGCCGATCATGCGCAGGCAGGTGGTCTTGCCGCAACCGGAAGGGCCAAGCAGCGCCACGAAGGCGCCCTTCGGCACCGCGAGGTTGATGTCCGAGACCGCCGTCACGCTGCCATAGCGTTTGGCGACCGAACGGAATTCGATGTCGTTCGTCGAAGCGGATGTCACGTCTGTTCCCTGCGGTTGTCTTTGGATCGATTGCGGTTCTTGTGCCGCTTCTTCCCGCCGCTACTAGCAGGCAGCCTAGTCAAATGCCGTCGCGCTGGTATATACCCCAAGAGAGGTATTTCAACCCGGGTTGCCCTGTGGAAGGAGTATACCCCGAAGAGGGAAAATCGGGTGGGGAGCGCGGTTTGAGTATCAACCTCGATGGGCTTTTTCAGACGCTGGCGCCCCTGGTCGACGGCGGACCGCTGGAGGATCAGGCCGTCGGCGGCGCATTTCGCCGGCTGATGTCGACCCTGATGAACTTCGATTATGTCGTTGTCTTCGCCTATCGCGGCAAGGAGCGTCCGATCGATCTCTACAGCACCTTCGACGCGAAGGATCACGTTCTTTTTGTCAGCCTTTATCAGGCCGGGCCGTACCTTCTCGATCCCTTCTATCATGCCGCTTGTGCGCCGAAGCCTGGCGTCTGGCGCATGCGGGAACTGGCGCCGGATCGCTTTTTCTCCAGCGAATACTACCGCACCTATTACGTCCAGACCGGGCTTGCGGAAGAGGTCGGCTTCTTCGTGCCGATCAGCGATGAAATCACTGTCGTCCTCTCGCTGATGCGGCGCGAGGCGACGGGCACCTTCAGCGCGGCGGAATTTGCTCTGCTCAAGAAGGGGGAGCCGCTGGTGGCGGCGTTGGTGCGTCATCACTGGGCCGATCTCGGCCGCCGTTTCGACGTGGCGCTGGCGAAGACAGGGCGGGGCCGGCGGAAGGCGGCGCATCCGCCCGCCGATGGCGTCTGGCAACACCTGAACCTGACCGAAAGGGAGGCGGCGATCATCGAATTGGTGCTTCAGGGGCATTCGTCGGAGTCGATCGGACTCAGGCTCGGCATCTCGACGGGCACGGTGAAGGTTCACCGACGCAACGTCTATCGCAAGCTTGGCATCTCCTCTCAGACCCAGCTTCTTTCGCTCTACATCAAGAATCTCGGTCAGTAGGACCTCTCGCGAAGATAGCCGAGCGGTGCTTCTTGCCGTTTGGCTGTTTGTGTGAAGGGTGCGGCCTTGACTGGCTTCCGATGAATATTTGAGGATGCCTGCATATCCTCGACAAGCCGGAGCCCCTCAATGTCCGAGACCCCGCCAGCCAACCCGCATTCGCTTGCGCATCATGTTGCCAGGATGAGCGGGCGGGATCCGCACGAGGTGCATCGCGCTGCCACGCCGCTGGAACTGCTCTTCGACCTGACCTTCGTCATCGCCTTCAGTCTTGCTGCCGCGCAGCTTGCCCATCTCCTTGCCGAGGGGCATGTCAAGGCCGGGCTGATCGGCTTCGGCTTTGCGACCTTCGCGATCTGCTGGGCCTGGGTGAACTTTTCCTGGTTCGCTTCCGCCTACGACACCGACGACTGGGTGTTTCGGTGCGTGACGATGGTGCAGATGGCCGGCGTGCTCATTCTCGCCATCGGGCTACCGCCGATGTTCGAGTCGATCGACAAGGGCGAAAATCTGAACAACGGCATCATGGTGCTTGGCTATGTCGTGATGCGGGTCGCCATGGTGTTCCAATGGCTGAGGGCCGCGCGGGAAGATCCGCTCCGCCGCAAGGCCTGCACCACCTATGCGGCGGCAGTCTCCATTGCCCAGATCGGCTGGGCAGTGCTGATCTTCATCGATTTCTCCCTGCTTGTGACGCTTGCCTTCGTTATCGTCCTGACTATGGTCGAGATGGCCGGTCCGGTGATCGCGGAGTCGCTGCAGGGCGGTACGCCCTGGCACGCGCACCATATCGCCGAGCGCTACGGCCTGCTTGCGATCATCGCGCTCGGCGAAGGCGTGGTCGGAACCGTCGCCTCAGTGACCGCCGTCGTCGAAGGGCACGGTTGGAACCTTGACGTGGTGCTGGTCTGCGTCGCCGGCACCGGGCTGACCTTCGGTATGTGGTGGATCTACTTCACGCTCCCGAGCGCGGAAATCCTTCACAAGTTTCGCAAGCGCGCCTTCGTCTGGAGTTATGGGCACATGGTGATCTTCGCCGCCATCGTTGCGACGGGCGCAGGCCTGCACGTCGCTGCCTACTATATCGAGCACAAGGCGCATATCTCGTCCGTCGCCGCGGTGCTGACCGTCGCCGTTCCCGTCGCCGTCTACATAGGCTCGATTTACGCCATGTACGTCTATCTGGTCAGGGCGATGGAGCGCCGGCACATCTGGCAGTTCTGTGCCACGGTCCTGGTGCTGGCCGCCTCCGTGGGGGCTGCGATGGCGGGTATCGACATGGCGGTCTGCCTCATCATTCTGATGTTCGCGCCGGTCATCACCATCGTTGGTTACGAACGCGCCGGCCATCGCCACAAGGCGCGATCGCTCGAACGCGCGCTCGGGGGAGAGCAGGGCGCGCATTGAGGGCATGCCTAGGCACGCAGTTGTCGAGTCGCATCAAGGCTTTGCGTGAAGCGCCTGACGATCCGATCCAGGCGCTTCACGAGATGATTCTACTGCATGTTCCTTAAATCGTACCCGATTTAAGGACAAAAACATGCAGCAACTCAAAGTGCTACAGCGTCCTTTGCGCGTCTGATTAGACGCGCGGCGCTGTAGAGCCGCTTACCACGTCTTGCTGAGCTTCAGCGTGATCGTCCGGCCTTCGCCGTAGCCGCAGGTCTCGAGACCCTGGCATCCGTTGACATATTCCTTGTCGAAGAGGTTAGCGACATTGAGGGAGGCGGCCCAGTCGTTTTTCTCGTAGCGGATGGCGGCATCGACGAGCGTGGCGTCCGGCACCTTCTTCGTATTAGCCGCGTCAGCCCAGGATTCTCCTTGGTAACGCACGCCCGCGCCGAGGCTCATGCCTTCGAGCACGCCACTCGTGAGAGTGTAATCGAGCCATACCGCCGCCTGCGTTTCGGGGACGATATAGGGCGTTTTGCCGATGAGCGACGGGTTGGTGTCTTCCGTGATCTCGAGGTCGGTATAGCTGAAGGCCGAGATCAGCCGCCAGTTTTCGTCGAGGTTGACCTTGGCTTCGAGCTCGATCCCGCGCGAGCGCACCTCGCCGAACTGCGTGGAGAGACCAAGGATATCTGTCACCTGGACATTCTGCTTGGTTATCTCGAAGAGGGAGGCAGTGAACAGCCCGTCGATGAATGTCGGTGCATATTTGATGCCCGCCTCATACTGGTAACCCTCTTCCGGTTTCAACGGCACCAGCGTCACGACTGCCGGATCGGGGTTCGCGTCGCGGTTGCCGATGAGCGGGTTGAAGAACGTGGCAACGCTTACATAGGGCGTAAGCCCGTTCTCGAACTCATAAGCGAGACCGGCGCGACCGCTGAGTGCGCCGTCATCGTACGAGAAGTTGGAGGGGCCGGAGAAGGCGGTAGTGCCATTCTTGATGTCTGTATCGACGTAGTCGTAACGGCCGTTAAGGGTGACGAGCCAGCCATCGCCGAAGCGAATCTGGTCCTGCGCATAGACGCCGAGCTGCTGCAGCGTCACGACCTGGTTCAGGTAGACGAAGTTCGGCCCCTGCGGCACGCCATAGACCGGGTCGGTCGCACTGATCGGCGTCGCCCCGCAGCATGCCTGGATGTGGTCGAGACGGTAATATTTGTAGTCGAGGCCGGCGAGCAAAGCGTGGTTCGTGCCGCCGAGATCAAATTCGTTCTCCACCCGGTTGTCGATCGCGAAGCTGTCGACCTTCGACGTTGCCTCGAAGCCGATGCGGTTGAGGAGGTAGTCGGGACCGGTCGGCGTGCCGCCGACATAGCCGAAAGTGTAGGGGCCTTGCTCGTGCTTGTGGAGATGGGCGTAGCGGGCGTTCTGGGTGAAGGTCCAACCACTCTCAAGCTCGTGTTTCGCCTCGTAACCGATCATCTGCTGGGCGTAGGTCCCTTCGTCGAGATCGGGCTCTCCGTAGAATGCGTCGCGGTCGATCTTGCCGAACGGCGCATCGACGACGGTTCCCACATAGGGAAGGAAACCATTGCCGACATGTACCTGGTCGAGCCCCTGCAAGAGACCGTAGACGGTCAGGCTCGAGGCATCGTCCGGGGCGTAGGTGATCTGCGGCAGGACGAAGCCGCGCAGATCCTCGGAGAAGTTGGAATAATTGTCGCCGCCCGCGACCTTGCCGGTCAAACGATAGCGAACAGTGCCGTCCTCTGTCAGGCTGTCGTTGAGATCGAAGCCGGTGAAGGCATTGCCGTCGTCGTTGATGCCGATTTCGGCATAGTGGAAAGGCCCGTCCAGGGGCCGCTTGCTGATCAGGTTGATGATACCGCCCGGATTGGCGCCGCCATAGAGCACCGATGCCGGACCCTTCAGCACCTCGACTCGTTCCAGCATGAAGGGATCGATCTGGAAGCCGCCGAAGCCGAAGCTGTAGAGCGACAGCCCGTCGAGGAACACGCCCGTTTGGCTCGCATTGAACCCTCGAATGTAGAACCAGTCCGTGTCGGCGTCGGTGCCGAAAGGCTCGGTGGCAACGCCGGGCGTGTAGCGCAAAGCCTCGTCGATCTTGTTGACGACGCCGCGATCGTCGAGCTCCTGGCGCCCGACGACGGAGACGGATTGCGGAATGGCGGTGACCGGCGTTGCCGTCTTGGATCCGGTCGAGGTCGCCTTGGCCACGTAGCCGTCGACAGGACCTGTGGCGCTGCCGTTCGCAGGTGTGCCGCCTTCGACCACCAGTCTTTCAAGCGCCGAGGCACTACCGTCCTGCGCTTGCGCCGCCCCGGCGAGCAGCAGTGCGGCAAATGCCATCCCGCCCGCCAATACGTCCTTCAAACGCACCCCGTTGCCATTGTTCTGCATCGTATCTCTGCCCCGAAAATGGGCCATGCGGCGCTCCATCCCCCGGAGAACGCAACGTGGCCAGTCGCCCTGTTGATAAGATGAGTGTTTATCTCAGGTATATCGCCCGGGCTTGTCCGGATCCGGGAAAATTGAACGATCCTGGGCAAATTTCCGCGCTGGACTACAGCGCCGCGCGTCCAATCGGACGCGCAAAGGACCCTGTAGCACTTTGAATTGCTGCATGTTTTTGTCCTTAAATCGGCTACGATTTAAGGAAGCATGCAGTAGCGGGCCGCCGACCGCGGTCACGAGAGGCGGCTCTTTTTCCAAAGCGCCGGTGTCGTACCGACCGTCTTCCTGAACACGCGGGTGAAGTGCGCCTGATCGGCGAAGCCCGTTTCGGCTGCAACGCTGGTCAGCGATGCGTTGCTTCCAAGCAGCATCGCTTTTGCGCGTTCGATCCGGGCATTTGTCTGCCACTGATGCGGCGCCACGCCGGTCGATGCCTTGAAGGCGTGGCTGAAATGCGATTGCGACAGGCCGGTGAGGCTCGCCAACTCTTCGAGCCGGACGTTGCGGGCAACGTTTTCCCCGATGTAGTCGACCGCCCTGCGCAGTTGCCAGGCTGCCAGCTGGCTGCGTTTGCGGCTCACGCTTCGGTTGATCTTCATCAGGTCGATGAACAGCGCCAGTGTCAGTCCATCGCCATAAAGGTCATGCAGCGGTTGCGGGTTGAGGCATTCGGCCACGATCAATTCCGCAAGATGGAGAAAACGAGGGTCCTGAAACATCAGCCGAGGCGTCTCGATCGCGCTGGGGTCGAGATCCTCCATCAGCCGCCGGCTGAGCGCATTGACGTCGAAATGCAGGTCGAGGTGCCGCAGGTACTGGATATCGACGACGTCGGTCCAGAGCTCCACGCCGGCCGGGATGTAGGAGAGGGCCTGCCGGTGATAGTTCTGGACGGCGCCGCTGCCGTTCGAGGCGAGTTTGACGCGGCAATTTCCGCCGCCCTTGGCGTCGAGCACGATGAACATGCGCGGGTCTTCCGCGACGTAGTATCCGCCGGCGTGAGGAATGCATTCGACGTCCCACACGTCCGCGACGACACCGTTCCAATGACGCCGGCGGAGTCCGCCTATGACAGAGAAACCGCTGATCTTGTTTTGCATGCGCGGCTGAAATGTCATCGTCACGTCCCCGGCTCGCTGGCCTTCCCGGCCCGACGAAGCACTTAATCTTTCGTTTTATAGTCAAGTTTTTGATATCGCAGTGCACCGCGATTTTCAATTGCGCCGATCACGCAGCAGCCATTCGCGGTTTGCAAAAAAAGAAGGGCACGACCGGTATCGGTCGTGCCCCTCGAAATGTCTGTTCGAACGAATCCTCAGGCGTCGATCAAGGCCAGCTTGGCGCGAGCGTCGAGGATCTGGGCGCAGGCATTGGCGGCCTCTTCGCCCTTGATGACGAAATGATCGCGGAAAAAGGCAATCAGCGGTTCACTTTCCTGGAAATTATGCGGGGTAAGCACGGCGGAAAGGACCGGCACATCGGTGTCGAGCTGTACGCGCATCATGCCCTCGAGCACGGTGCCGGCGACGAACTCGTGGCGGTAGATGCCGCCATCGACGACGAAGGCGGTTCCGAGAACCGCAGAATAGCGGCCGGTCCGGGCGAGCGTCTGTGCGTGAAGCGGGATTTCGAGTGCACCCGGAACGTCGAAGATCTCGACGTCGGCGGCGTTGCCGCCGAGCTTGGTCCACTGCGCGACGAAAGCATCGACGCACCGGTCGACGATGTCGGCGTGCCAGCGGGCACGGACGATCGCAATCCTGGCGGCGGGTTGGGAAAGAATGGTCATGGTCTCAAGCCTTTCAGGGTTTGGCGTTTTCCAATGATCCCGTCGGGCGAACATGCATGCGCGCGAAGACCCCCCGGGAAGGGGACGCGGCTGCTTGCTCTCTTCCATCCGGACTGTGACCGTCGGCTCCGGAATTCGACCGGATCTGCTGACCTTCGGGAGTTAGGGTTCCGAAGCGCTCGCGGGCTTCGATCGGATGATCGCTACCGCCGGTGGGGAATTTCGCCCCGCCCTGAGAACGCTTGCGACTATATAGGCCGGCGGGGCGCGATCAAACGCGCGCTGCGACGGAAAAACGGGAAATCGCGACAGATTTTTCCGCAACCGCGCTTGGTCGCAACAAAACTTTCCGCCGATCAGCGGGACCTATTCGCGGATGACGAGCAGGTCCTTGGCGGCGAAGCGCAGCGTGACGTTTTCGCCGGAGACCGGCGGCGTGATGCCCGGATTGTTGAACATATCGAAGGAGATGGTGTCGCCGCCGACGCGCAGCTTGGTGCGGATGACGGAGCCGAGGAAGCTTGTGGAGACAACTTCGCCCGCAAGTGCGGTGTCGCCCTTGGCGCCGTCGACAATCGAGCCCGCCTCGGGGCGCAAGGCGAGCGAGATGCTGTCGCCGCCTTTCATGCCGGCGATCGGCCCCTTCAGCGAAACGCGCTGACCGCCGATGGTGACGGCGCCGCTGGCAGGGTCCGCAACCTTGCCCTCGATGATGTTCAGCGTGCCGACGAAGGAGGCGACGAAACGCGTTGCCGGCGTGTTGTAGATTTCGAAGGGGGTGCCGATCTGATCGGCGTGGCCCGCATTCATGACGACGATGCGGTCGGAGATCGACAGCGCCTCCTCCTGGTCATGCGTCACGAAAACGGTGGTGATTCCGAGCTGCTGCTGGATCTGCCGGATCTCCTCGCGCAGCGAAACGCGGATCTTCGCGTCGAGCGCGGAGAGGGGCTCGTCGAGCAACAATACTTGCGGCTTGACGGCGAGTGCGCGGGCGAGCGCCACGCGCTGCTGCTGACCGCCCGACAGCTGATAGGGATAGCGATCCGCCAGGTGCTCGAGCTTGATCAGACCGAGCATTTGCTTCACCCGTTGATCGATTTCCGCGTTCTGAGCGCCCGCCACCTTGAGGCCGAAGGCGACGTTGTCCTGCACGTTCATGTTCGGGAACAGTGCATAGGCCTGGAACACCATCCCGATATTGCGCTGGTTGGGTTTCAGCGCGCCCTGGTCCTTGCCCTCGATGACGATAGAGCCGCCCGACGGCGTCTCGAAGCCGGCGATCATGCGCAGGACGGTGGTCTTGCCGCAACCCGAAGGGCCGAGAAAGGAGACGAACTCGCCCTTGTTGATGCCCATGTTGAAGTTGTGCACGACCTGAACCGGGCCGAAGGACTTCTGGATATTGGTTAGTGTCAGGAACGCCATGTGATCAAGCCTTGGCCGGAGCGGATTTCTGGAAGCGGGAGACGAGCTGGATCAGACCCATGCTGAGCCAGGTGATGGCGAATGCGATGACGGCCAGTGCCGAAGGTTCATAGGCCTTGTTGGCGCCGACGAGCTGCAGGTAGGGGCCGAAAGCCGGTCGGTTGAGCAGCGCCGCCATGGTGAATTCGCCCATCACGATCGCGAAGGTGATGAAGGAGCCGGAGAGCACGCCGCTCATCACATTCGGGAATATGCAGCGGAACAGGATCGTCGGCCATTTCGCGCCGAGGCTCTCGGCCGCTTCCGTCAACGTCCTGACGTCGATCGCCCGCATGGCGGTATCGACCGCGCGATACATGTACGGGAGCGACAGCGTCATATAGGAAAACATCAGGAGCGCGTTCGTGCCGGAGGTCGACCCGGTCAGCGGCAGTACCGACGAGGAATTATAAAGGCGCAAGTAGCCGAAGACGATGACGATCGCCGGGATGACGAGAGGCAGCAGCGTGATGAATTCGACAACCGGCCGCACTTGCGGCAGGCGCAGCCGCACCCAATAGGCGGTCGGCACGACGAGCAGCATGCCGAAGATGATGGTCAAAAGCGCCATCAGCATCGAATAGCCGAAGGTCTCGCGGAACTGGATATCGGAGAAGACCGACTCGTAGGCGTCGAACGAATATTGGCCGCGCCGCATGCGTAGCGAGAATTCCAGCGTGCCGAGCAGCGGAATGATGAAGTAGCCCGTTCCGATGGCGATGGCGATCCAGGCGCCGAGGCGTTGTGCTTTCATTTCTGCCACCGTTCGGCGCGCATCCGCAGCCAGATATAGAGAATGTTGGAAATGCCGGTGATGACGATCATGCCGAGCGCCAGCGCATAGCCGAGGTTCGGGTTGTGCAGCACGTCGCCGCGGATCTGCGCATAGAGCAGGATCGGCACGATGTTGAGCGAGCTGCCGGTGAGGGCGTAGGCCGTGGCGATTGCACCGAAAGCGTTGGCAAAAAGCAGCAGCGTTGTGCCGAGCAGGCTCGGCCAGAGGATCGGGAGTGCCACCATCCGCCAGTATTGCCATGTGGAGGCGCCGAGGATTTCGGAGGCCTCGCGCCATTCCTTCTTCATGCCGTCGAGTGCCGGCGTCAGGATCAGCACCATCAGCGGGATCTGGAAATACATGTAGGTGATGGTGAGACCGAAGAAACTCAGGAGGTTGAAGCCGGTCGAGTAGAGATTGAAGCCGAACCAGTCGCGCAGGAAAACCGTGACGAGGCCGGTGCGCCCAAGGGTCGCCAGGAAGGCGAAGGCGAGCGGCACGCCGGCGAAGTTCGAGGCGACGCCGGAAAAGGTGAGAAGGCCGGAGCGGACCCAGGTGGGGACGCCGCCGAGCACGATCGCCCAGGCGAGGAAGAAGCCGATCAGCGCGCCGCCGAGCGAGGAGGCGACCGATACCCGGATCGAGATCCAGTAGGCCGAGAGAATCGACGGCGTGAAGAGGTCGACGATGTTCTTGAAAGTGAGCTCGCCCTCTGGCGTCAGGAAGGCGCCGGTCACGAGATAAAGCGTCGGGACGATCAGGAACATCAGCGCGAAAATCATGAACGGCGCGATGCCGAGCCAATCGATGATCGCCCGTTTGCTGATCCGAGGTGCTGCTGTTGCTGTTGTCGTGCTCATCGCGTTTCCGGCCGTCCCGGCGTCAAAGGAAGCCTCCCCGCCGTGCGGAGGGGAGGCCGATTTTTCGTTACTGGACGTTGGCGCCGACAACGCTGTCCCACTTGGTGGTAATTGCCGTCTTGCCGGCCTCCTGCTCCTCGAGCGTCGGGAAGACGGCCTTTTCATAGGCCGCTGCCGGCGGCAGCTTGTCGAGCATTTCCTGCGGGACCTTGCCGTTCTTGGCCAGATCGTTGAAGCGGATCGGGTGGCAATAGCCCTTCAGCCAGCCAAGCTGACCTTCGTCGGAATAGAGGTACTCCATCCAGAGCTTGGCAGCATTCGGATGCGGCGCGAAGGCGGAGATCGCCTGGACGTAGACGCCGGCGACGACGCCCGAAGCCGGAACGACAACTTCGACCGGCGGGTTGCCGTTCAGGCTGTCGCGCCAGGCGAGACCGTTATAGTCCCATGCGATGATGATCGGGGTGGAGCCTTGGGCGAGCGAGGCGGACTTGCCGATGACCGGAACGAAGTTGCCGGCCTTGTTGACCTCGGCGAAGAAACCGAGACCAGCCTCGCCAGCCTTGGCGGCATCCGTCTCACCGGCGGAAAGGCCGGCGGCATAGACGGCCTGGACGGCCTGGTTGGACGCGCGCGGATCGCCGGCGAGCGCGACCGCGTTCGCATAATCCGACTTCTTGAGGTCGGCCCAGTCCTTCGGCGCGTCCTTGACGATGTCGGTGTTCACCACGAACGAGAGAACGCCGTAATAGTCGCCATACCAGTAGCCTTCGGCGTCCTTGGCGCTATCCGGGATCGAGTCCCAGGTCGAGACCTTGTAGGGCTGGATCAGGCCTTCGGCCTTGGCCGACGGGCCGAAGGAGAGGCCGACGTCGATCACGTCGGGTGCCTGCGGACCGGTATTGCCCTTGTTGGCCTTGATGGCTTCGATTTCGTCACCCGAACCGGCGTCCGGGTTCAGTTCGTTGACTTCGATGCCGTATTTGGCCTTGAAGCCGGCAATGACGTCGCCGTAACCGCACCAGTTGTGCGGAAGAGCGATCGTGGTCAGCGTGCCTTCCTTCTTGGCGGCGGCGACAAGTTCCTCGCTCGGCTCGGCGACGGCGATCGCCGACGTTGCGAGCAGCATGGCGGTGGAAAGCGAGAGCAGGCGTTGAGTCTTTGAAATCACTGACGTTCTCCTTATTGTGCTTTCAATTGAAAGCGTTCGTTGTAATTTCGGCGATGCTGTTAAAGAGGCGCGATGAAACCTGTGTGACAGGCTCTGTCCCGTTCGCGCCATACGTGTCGGTCGCGGGACGGCGGTCGTCCTGATCTGCGCAAACAGCCGGTAGGGCTCGGTCCATAAAACTGCCGGTTCCTCCCTAGACCGGCTTGCGGAAGATGCGCGTCGAATCGAACAGGCCCTCGAGCATCTTCATCCGGTCCCGTGTCTCGTCCCAGTTCATGTCCTGCACGGCTTCGATCAGCGCCTCGACGAGAAAGAGCAGCATGACCGAACTGTCCCAGGCCGAGGGCGCCTCGATCTGCACGCGGAAGACCTTGGAAGAGGATTTGGCGACGGGCGAACCCCACTGGTCCGTGAAGAGAACAATTTCGACGCCCCGATCGCGGGCGATGCGGGCGAGCGTTTCCATTTCCTGTTCGTACCGGCGGATATCGAACAGGATCAGAACGTCGCCCTGCCTCATGTCCAAGACGTAGTGCGGCCAGGAACTCGGGTTGGCGGCGATCTGGGTGACGCCGGTGCGGATGACCTGGAGATGGGTGAAGAAGTAGTCGGCCAACGAGCGGGTGATGCGCCCGCCGGCAAGATAGATATCGCGTTTGCAGTCGGCGATCAGGGTGGCGGTCTGGTCGAAATCGCGCGGTTCTATCTGGGACAACGTCTGGCGCATATTTCCCATGACTGCATCGGCGAACCGATTGAGTGTGTGCGTGCCGGGGGCGCTGGCGGCCCAACGATCGTGCTTGGCTATGGGATTGGAGATCGTCGCCTCGAGCTCCTGGTGGAGCCTTGCCTGAAAGTCTGGAAATCCGCGGAAGCCCAGCTTCTGGACCATGCGCGCCACGGTCGGCGTCGAAACGCCGGCGTTCTCGGCGACCGTGGTGATCGAACCGAGTCCGGAGACGGGATAGTTGTCGAGAAGTGTCTCCGCCAATCGCTTTTCGGCGCGCGTCAGCGCCGCGAATTGTGCGTTGATCACATCCGACACCGTCATGGATGCCGCTTTGCTGGTCAATGCCGTGCCCCTGAACTGGTCTGCGCCAGCTTGTGACGAATTAAACCCCGCTGTCACAATCGGAGTCAATCTGCTTTTTGAAGAGATCGTTTCAGATTTCCCGTTGACACTCCCTGATTCGTGAAGAATTCTCTTCATCAAGATCGTCTGACAAGGCAAATTGGGGGTGCCAGTTTTGACGGGACTTTTGACGCAGGCAGAGGGAGATCCGGTCGCCATCGACAATGCGAGCGGGAAGGGAGACTTCCTCTTCGTCTGTGAGCACGCGTCACGCCGCCTGCCGGAGCGTCTGGGGACGCTCGGTCTTTCAAAAGAGGCACTGGAGAGCCACATCGCCTGGGATCCCGGCGCGCTGGCGGTCGCCAGACAACTTGCCGAGAGGCTCGACAGCGCGCTCATCCATCAACGCTTTTCGCGCCTTGCCTATGACTGCAACCGACCGCCCGAGTCCGATGCCGCAATGCCGGCCGTCAGCGAAATCTTCGAGGTGCCGGGCAACAGGGCGATGTCGGCCGCAGAGCGGCAGGCGAGGGTGGAGGAGATCTATCTCCCGTTTCGTGATGCCGTGGCGCGGTTCGTGTCCGAGCGCAAGGCCGCCGGACGGCGCCTTTTCCTTGTCACCATGCACAGTTTCACGCCGGTCTATTTCGGCGAGCCGCGCGCCGTCGAAATCGGCATCCTGCACGACGCCGACAGCAGGCTTGCCGACCGCATGCTCGCGATCGCGACGGACGGAGAAGTCGCCTACGACATCCGCCGCAACAAGCCCTATGGGCCGGCGGACGGCGTAACGCACAGTCTGGTAGAGTATGGCGTGCGAAACGGACTGCCGAACGTGATGATCGAAATCAGAAACGATCTCATTCGGGACGAGATTAGCCAGAGGGTCATGGCTGATTATCTGGAAGGGCTGCTCGTCAAGAGTAGGGCCGCCCTTCCTGGACGATAAAAAGACCCTGGGGAGCGGCAAGGCCGCGGTCCCGTTCCGGTGCCGGAGCGGGTGTGATGGGGCCTCCTGCAATGGCGCGCGAGGTCAAGGAGAAAACAGGGGACAGAAGATGTCAGACTATACCGATGTCGATAAGAAGCAGGACATGCAGGTCCTGCATTCGATGGGCTACGCCCAGGAGCTCGAGCGGCGCATGAGCCAGTTCTCGAACTTTGCCGTTTCTTTCTCAATCATTTGCATTCTGTCGGGCGGTATCAACTCGCTGGCGCAGGCGACATCCGGTGCGGGTGGCGCGGCGATCGGCATTGGCTGGCCGCTTGGATGCTTCATCTCGCTCGTCTTCGCCGTCGCCATGGCGCAGATCGGCTCCGCCTATCCGACCGCCGGCGGCCTCTATCACTGGGGCTCGATCCTCGGTAACCGCTTCACCGGCTGGCTGACGGCGTGGTTCAACCTGCTCGGCCTCGTAACGGTCCTCGGCACCATCAACGTCGGCACCTATTACTTCTTCATGGGCTCGTTCGGCGCGCCGTATTTCGGATTGGAAGACACGACCACCACCCGCATCGTCTTCCTGGCGATCATCACCGGCGCGCAGGCACTGGTGAACCACATGGGTATCGGGCTGACGGCGAAGTTGACCGACTTTTCGGGCTATCTGATCTTCGTGACCTCGATCCTGCTCGCGGTTGTTTGCCTGGCGGCTGCCGACTCATACGAGATCGGCAGGCTCTTCACCTTCTCGAACTATTCGGGCGAAGCCGGCGGTAGCGTCTGGCCGCAGACGTCCGGGACCTGGGTGTTCCTGCTCGGCCTGCTTTTGCCGATCTACACGATCACCGGCTACGACGCCTCGGCGCATACGTCGGAGGAGACGGTCAAGGCCGCGCATTCCGTGCCGCGCGGCATGGTTTCGTCGGTCCTCTGGTCCGCGCTCTTCGGCTACATCATGCTCTGCGCCTTCGTGCTGATGATCCCGAACATGGACGAAGCCGCCAAGCAGGGCTGGAACGTATTCTTCTGGGCGATGGATGCGCAGCTCAATCCGGTCATCAAGGACATTCTCTATCTCGCCATTTTCGTCAGCCAGTGGCTGTGTGGTCTTGCGACGGTGACATCGGTCTCCCGCATGATCTTCGCCTTCTCGCGTGACGGCGGCCTGCCGGCCTCGAAGGCGCTCGCAAAGGTCAGCCCGAACTATCGTACGCCGGTCGCGGCGATCTGGACCGGCTCGATCCTTTCGGTGCTTTTCGTCTGGGGCGCGTCGCTCGTCTCGATCGGCGAAACGCCGGTCTACACGATCGTCGTCTCGTGCACGGTCATCTTCCTGTTCTTCTCCTTCGCGATCCCGATCACTCTCGGCCTTTTCGCCTGGGGAACCTCGAAGTGGGACAAGATGGGTCCGTGGGATCTCGGCGAGGGCATGTTCAAGCTCTTTGCCATCCTGTCGATCATCGCGATGGTGCTGATCTTCGTTATCGGCATCCAGCCGCCGAACGATTGGGCGCTCTACATCACCGTCGGCTTCCTGGTCGTGACCGGCATCGTCTGGTTCGGCTTCGAGAGCCGCCGTTTCCGCGGGCCGCCGATCGGTGAGGAAGTTGCGCGCCGGCAGGCCGAAATCGCCGCGGCCGAAAAGGCCGTCGGCCAACGTTGATCAAACAACAGGAGGGGCGGGGCCGCGCCTGCGGCTTCCGCCTCATTTTTTTGCGGCCACGGGAACGGCCGCACCGAAACATGGGATGATACTTTCATGAGCTATTCGTTCGAGGAATTGAGAGAGGACGTCGCTGCCGGCCGCATCGACACGGTGCTCGCCTGCCAGGTCGACATGCAGGGGCGCCTGATGGGTAAACGCTTCCATGCGGAATATTTCGTCGAAAGCGCGTGGAAGGAAACGCACAGCTGTAACTACCTGCTTGCGACCGACATGGAGATGGAGACGGTCTCCGGCTACAAGGCGACGAGCTGGGAGAAAGGTTACGGCGACTACACGATGAAGCCGGATCTCGCGACGCTCCGCCGCATTCCGTGGCTCGAAGGCACGGCGCTGGTGCTCTGCGACGTTCTCGATCACCACACGCACGAAGAGGTACCGCATTCGCCGCGCGCCATCCTCAAGAAGCAGGTCGCGCGTCTCGAAGCGATGGGCCTCAAGGCCTTCATGGCGAGCGAGCTGGAATTCTTCCTCTTCGACCAATCCTACGACGATGCGCGCCAGTCCGGCTATCGCGACCTGCAGCTCGCCAGCGGCTACAACGAGGACTACCACATCTTCCAGACGACCAAGGAAGAGGACGTGATGCGGGCGATCCGCAACGGCCTTCAGGGCGCCGGTATCCCGGTCGAAAATTCCAAGGGCGAGGCCTCTGCCGGCCAGGAGGAAATCAACGTCCGCTATGCCGACGCGCTGACCATGGCGGACCGCCACGCGATCATCAAGAACGGCTGCAAGGAAATCGCCTGGCAGCGCGGAAAGGCCATCACCTTCCTCGCCAAGTGGAACTATTCGGCTGCCGGCTCGTCCTCGCATATCCACCAGTCGCTCTGGAGCGCCGACGGCGAGACGCCGCTCTTCTTCGACAAGAACGCGCGCCACGGCATGTCCGACCTGATGCGGCACTACGTGGCCGGCCTGCTTAATCATGCGAGCGAGATCACCTATTTCCTGGCGCCTTACATCAACTCCTACAAACGTTTCATGGCCGGCACCTTCGCGCCGACCAAGGCGATCTGGAGCAAGGACAACCGCACGGCGGGTTATCGCCTCTGCGGCGAGGACACCAAGGCGATCCGCATCGAGTGCCGCGTCGGCGGTTCCGACCTCAACCCATACCTTGCGTTTGCTGCTTTGATCGCCGCCGGCATATCAGGCATCGAAGGCAAGATGGAACTCGAAGCGCCGTTCGTCGGCGATGCCTATCACGGCACGGACATACGCGAGATCCCGCACACGCTGAGGGACGCTACCGAGGCGCTGACCGGTTCGAAGATGCTGCGCGCCGCCTTCGGCGATGACGTCATCGATCACTACACCCGCGCGGCGCGGTGGGAGCAGGAGGAATATGACCGGCGCGTCACCGACTGGGAGGTCGCGCGCGGTTTCGAAAGGGCGTAGCGGGCTACCCCTGCCCACAAGGGGGAGGGGCCACGTTGCCGCCCCCTCACCTCCGACCTGAAGCGTCGCCACTTGCTGAAACGTCGAGTTGGAGCAAAACGGTGCCGCAGGGCAAAAGCCCCCCTTGTGGGGAGGGGTTGGGGAGGGGAAACTACTGATGGATTTCAGATTAAAAGCAAAAGCAGGATGACGATCATGACGATGATCAAATGCATTTCCCCGGTGAACGGGGAAGTTTACGCCGAACGCCCCGCGATGCCGCTGGAACTTGCCAAACAGGCCGTGGGCCACGCGCGTCTGGCGCAGAAAAGCTGGGCGAAGCGCCCGGTCGAGGAGCGCGTCAAGCTCGTGCTCGCGGGTGTCGCGCGGCTCAACGAGATGGTCGACGAGGTTGTGCCAGAGCTCGCCTGGCAGATGGGCCGGCCGGTGCGCTATGGAGGTGAGTTCAAGGGCTTCAACGAGCGTTCGAACTATGTCGCCTCGATCGCCGCCGATGCATTGAAGCCGATCATTGTCGAAGAGAGCGACCGTTTCGAGCGGCGCATCGAGCGCGAGCCGCATGGCGTCGTCTTCGTCATTGCGCCGTGGAACTACCCTTACATGACCGCGATCAACACGGTCGCCCCGGCGCTGATGGCCGGCAATACCGTCATCATCAAGCATGCGAGCCAGACGATCCTCGTCGGCGAACGCATGGTGCGCGCCTTTATCGAGGCGGGCGTGCCGGCGGACGTGTTCCAGAACCTTTTCCTTGATCATGACACGACGGCGGCGCTGATTGCCGCCAAGAGCTTCGACTTCATCAATTTCACCGGCTCGGTCGAAGGCGGACGCTCGATCGAACGTGCCGCCGCCGGCACCTTCACCGGCCTTGGCCTCGAGCTTGGCGGCAAGGATCCGGGCTATGTGATGGAGGATGCGGACCTTGATGCCGCCGTCGACACGCTGATGGATGGCGCAACCTATAATTCCGGCCAGTGCTGCTGCGGCATCGAGCGCATCTATGTGCATGAATCGCTCTATGACGCCTTTGTCGAGAAGTCGGTGGCCTGGGTTTCCAATTACAAGCTCGGCAATCCGCTCGACCCCGAAACGACGCTGGGGCCTATGGCCAACAAGCGCTTCGCCGCAACCGTGCGCCACCAGGTCGCCGATGCTGTTTCGAAGGGCGCCAAGGCGCTGATCGATCCCAAGCTTTTCCCGCAGGATGACGGCGGCGCCTATCTCGCGCCGCAGATCCTCGTAGATGTCGATCATTCGATGGAGTTCATGCGCGAGGAAACCTTCGGGCCGGCGGTCGGCATCATGAAGGTGAAGAACGACGGCGAGGCGATCGAGTTGATGAACGATTGCCAATACGGACTCACCGTTTCGCTCTGGACGAGGGACCCCGAACGCGCCTCGCGCATTGGCCGCAATCTCGAAACCGGCACCGTCTTCATGAACCGCGCCGATTATCTCGATCCGGCGCTCTGCTGGACGGGGGTCAAGGAAACGGGCCGCGGCGGCTCGCTTTCGATCCTTGGCTTCCACAATCTCACCCGTCCGAAATCCTATCATCTGAAGAAAGTAACAGCATGACGATCACCGCCAACTGGAGCTATCCGACCGCCGTCAAGTTCGGCGCCGGCCGGATCAAGGAGCTTGCCGACCATTGCAAGGCGCTCGGCATGAAGAAGCCGTTGCTCGTGACCGACCGTGGCCTTGCGCCGATGGCGATCACCCAGAATGCGCTCGACATCCTGGAGGCGGGCGGCCTTGGCCGCGCCATCTTCGCCGACGTCGACCCGAACCCGAATGACAAGAACCTGGAAGCCGGGGTAAGGGCGTTCAAAGACGGCGGCCATGATGGCGTCGTCGCCTTCGGCGGCGGTTCCGGCCTTGATCTCGGCAAGTGCGTCGCCTTCATGGTCGGCCAGACGCGGCCGGTCTGGGATTTCGAAGATATCGGCGACTGGTGGACGCGCGCGAGCGTCGAGGGCATCGCGCCAATTGTTGCGGTGCCGACGACCGCCGGCACCGGTTCGGAAGTGGGGCGCGCCAGCGTCATCACCAATTCGGCGAGCCACGTGAAGAAGGTGATCTTCCACCCGAGGTTCCTTCCGGGTGTCACGATCTGCGATCCGGAACTGACGGTCCGCATGCCGAAAGTCATCACCGCCGGCACGGGCATGGATGCCTTTGCCCATTGCCTGGAGGCTTATTCCTCGCCCTTTTATCATCCGATGTCGGCGGGTATTGCGCTCGAAGGCATGCGGCTCGTCAAGGAATACCTGCCGCGCGCCTATAAGGATGGCGCGGACATCGAAGCCCGCGCCAACATGATGAGCGCAGCGGCGATGGGTGCCGTCGCCTTCCAGAAGGGACTGGGCGCGATCCATTCGCTCTCCCATCCGGTCGGCGCGATCTACAACACCCATCACGGCATGACCAATGCGGTCGTGATGCCCCCGGTGCTGCGCTTCAACCGGCCGGCGATTGAGGAGAAGATCGTGCGCGCGGCCGCGTATCTCGGGATCGCCGGCGGTTTCGACGGTTTCTACGACTACGTGTTGAAGCTGCGCGAGGAACTCGGCGTGCCGGACAAGCTTTCCGCGCTCGGCGTCGGTACCGATCGGATCGATGAAATGGCGGAAATGGCGATCGTCGACCCGACGGCCGGCGGCAACCCGGTGGAGTTGACGCTCGACGCGGCGAAGAAACTCTTCAGAGAGTGTATCTGAGCCGAATCCGTTAATTTTTCTGAAGCCCGGAAGACCTACAGCGCCGCGCGTCTTATCAGACGCGCAAAGGACGCTGGAGCACTTTGAATCGCTGCATGTTTTTGTCCTTAAATCGGCTACGATTTAAGGAAACATGCAGTAGGTTTTCCGGGCTTTCTTATTTCATCGCCGTCGACGCCTGGGCGTGCGGTTAATCTTTGCCCGCCAAAATTTCCATTTCGTTAACCATGTTCTGTAAGGCTCTGTTAAGGGCGCGGCCTGCTCACGCATCGGTCGGAGCCTCGAAACAATGACGGAATGAGGTGGAAGATGGCGGTCATCACATTTGCCAACGCAAAAGGCGGCGCCGGCAAGACGACGGCGGCATTGATCCTGTCGACGGAGCTGGCGAGGCAGGGCAACAAAGTGGTGGTGCTCGATGCGGACCCGCAGCGCTGGATCACGCGGTGGTCGGAAGTTTCCGGCCATGTCGCCAATCTCGAAGTGATTTCGCACATCACGCCGGCTTCGCTGCCCTGTCATATTCGCGCACTGAAAGACGACGCCGATTTCATAGTCATCGACCTCGCTGGCGCCAAGGATGCGATCGTTGCGCTGGCGCTCGGCTTGTCCGATCAGGTGCTGATCCCGGTCCAGGGCTGCGCGATGGACGCGCAGGGCGCCGTCCAGATCCTCGAACTGATCCGTCATATCGAGCAAAAGGCGAGGGTGCGCATCAAGCATTCAGTGGTGCTCACGCGCGTCAACTCTCTGGTGACCACCCGTGCGCTCCAGACGATCAAGACGCTGCTTGCGTCGCGCGGTGTTGCAATGCTCGAAACGCCGATCGTGGAACGCGTTGCATACCGCGAAATTTTCGAATGCGGCGGAACGCTGCAGACGATGGACGCGGGTCGTGTCAGCAATCTCGACAAGGCGCGCGAGAATGCTCTTACGCTAGCTCAGGAGGTCCAGGCGCTTTTGCCTGCTCGTCCGCAGCGCTCCTGGACTTCGCGGGTGCCGTCCTGGGCACAGTTGCGCGCCGCGTAGCGATGTTTTTGGCTTGCTCCCAAACTCAACCGGAATTGACGTTCGTCAGTTCCGGTTGAATCTTTGCCGCATATGCGGCGAATGGCTGTCGCGCATAATGCTCGTGCCAGCGGCGCATCGGGCTATCAGGCGGCTTAGGCCCCCCTTGGTCCCTGTGGCGGGCGGTGGGATGACGGACGAGAGAACCGCCAACAGACAGGCGCGTGAGACGACGACGCCACTCATAAACGCCGGTCGACGAAGTGCTTTGCATGCGCGCCGGCCTGATAGAAGGCGGATTTTACGGTCCGCCACGGATCGGGCGTGATCGGCGTTTCTGCGAGCGGGATCGCCGAGGCATCGCCCATGACGTGTTGGGCGAGCGCCCGTCCGAAGACTGTTCCCGGCGCAATGCCGCGGCCATTGTAGCCGCTTACCGAAACGACGTTCGGCGCGAGGACGTGCATGGCGGGCAGGTTGTTGGTCGTCATGCCGATGCTGCCGTCCCACCAGTATTCGAAGCGGAAGTCGCCGATATAGGGGAAGAGCTTGCGCAGCGAACGGGCCGCGAAGGCGCGATGCGTGCCCTCAGCGATGGCATCGAGCCGACCGATCGAACCGAAGATCATCCGGTTCTGCTGGTCCATGCGGAACGAGGTCATAACGAGCCCGGTGTCCCAAGCGCCTTGACGCTCCGGCAAGATTCGCGTTGCGACCTTTTCGGGAAGCGGATTGGTGGCGAACTGGAAATAGGGGAGGATCGTCAGTTCCCGCGTATGCGCTTTCCACGGCACGTCGGCAACGAGGTCACCATAGGCGTTGGTCGCCAGAATGACGTGGCGGGCGGTAATGCTGCCTTGGCCGGCCTTCAGTTTCCACAGATCGCCCTGGCGCGTGGCGGCAACCAGCGGGGTGTCGGTAAAGATCCTGGCGCCAGCGGCGAGGGCTGCGCGTGCCAGCCCTCGTGCGTAGGCGAGTGGCTGGACCGTTCCGGCGCGACGGTCGAGCAGCGCACCGGCAAAGCCCTCGGCGCCGGAAAGCGCGTGCGTCCTGTCGGCGGAGAGCACTTCGACCGGTGCGCCGCGCTTCTTCCACTGCGCCTCGCGATCCTCAATGTCCTTCAGGCCCTCGGCACCGACAGCCATGTGGAGCGTGCCGTTGCGCACGGCTTCGCATTGCATCCCGTGTTTCGCGATCAGGTCGTAGACCAGCGACGGACCGTCGCCGAGTTCTTTCAACAGCCGGTTTCCGGCATCGGCGCCGAGGGTTGCCACGAGATCGTCCGGTTTTACCCACATGCCGGCATTGACGAGTCCGACATTGCGCCCGGAGCCGCCGAAACCGATCATCCGCGCTTCGACCACGGTGGCGTTCACGCCCTTTTCCGCAAGGTGCAGCGCGGACGAGAGACCCGTGAAACCGCCGCCGATGATCGCCACCTCGGTCGTCAGTTCGCCTTGAAGCGGGCCGGTTTCAGGCGCGGCCGGTGCCGTCGCATGCCAGAGGTTGGGGAGAGCACGCTCCGTTGCCATTGCGGACATTCCTTTGCCTTCGGAGCGGGATAAGGAAGGCCGGAAACTCCCTCTCTATCCTGCACCGATTGATCGTGATGGAAAATTCTTCGTCAGTGATAGAACCATTGTCGCGAAGTTTTTCATGACAATGTTTCATGAGGTCATGAAGTCGTGCAATGCCGGTTGGCCGCTGCAAAATGCGATCAGGAATACCGCCTGCACACGCCCTCTTGAATAAGTCGTCCTGCAGGACGACGAGAAAAGAGAGTGTGCCTTTCGCCGCGTGGCAGGCGCGTTACAGGATCAATCGACGAACTCGACCGTCACGCCCTTGCTCACCATCTTGCCGAGTTCGGTCGCGTCCCAGTTGGTGAGGCGAATACAGCCGTGGCTCTGCGTCTTGCCGATCTTCGACGGATCCGGGGTGCCGTGGATGCCGTAGGTCGGCTTCGACAGCGCGATCCAGACCGTGCCGACGGGACCGTTCGGTCCAGGCTGCAGGGTCAGGATCTTGTCGTTCGCGCCCTGCTGGAAGTTGATCTTCGGGTTGTAGGTGTAGCCCGGATCGAAAGCGATACGCTCGACCGACACGATGCCGGATGGCGAAGGCGTGTCCGACGAGCCAATCGTGGAAGGATAAGCTGCAACGAGCTTGTCGGCCTCATCGTAGGCGAGCACCTGCTTGCGGCTCTTGTCGGCCACGATCCGCGCGACCTTGCCTGCCTTGTTCGGGCCTGGATTGATGACCTTGATAATCGTACCCGGAATGGAAAAATCGACGCCGGGATTGAGTTCGCGCAGGTAGTTCTCGTCCATGTGGAACTTCTCGCCGAGCATCTCGGTCGTGGACGTGAAGGAGAGATGCGGAAGCATCGCCTTGTGGGCATAGTCTTCCGGGATCGCCGCGACATAGGGCCCGGCCGCGTCGGCAGCGGTGATCGTATAGGTGGTGATCGGCAGGCCGCCGTTGAAGCGCAACCGTTCGAGAATGTCTTCGGTGTTGTTCGGATCGAGCGTCTCGCCGGTTGCTTGCTGCCAGGCTTCGATCGCCTTGGTAACATTCGAACCCATCTTGCCGTCGATCACGCCTGGCGAGAAGCCTTCACGGTCGAGAAACACCTGCAGTGCGGTGATCTCCGCACGCGATTTGCCCTTCACCGAGATCGCCGGCGGCATCGGCTGCCTAAGCGGATCGTCATATTGGGGATCGTAGGCTGCCTGCTCGCTGCCATCGATCAGGCCCGGCAGGTTGTCCCGTAGTTCCTCGCGCTCCACCGGAGCCGGTTCGCCGTAGTCCGGGACCGTGCCGGTAAACTCGCCGGGCTCGGAATAGCCGTAGCCGCGGTCGCGGTAGCCGTCGTTCGAATAGACGTCGACGTCACTTTGCCGGCGGCGGGCTCTGCCGTAGCCGTCCGACGGCATCACTGTGGCGACAACATTGCCCCAGGGATCGACGAGCACAGTGCGGCCACGGTGGTCACGCATCGCGCGGACCTCGTCTTGTCCCGGCATATAGTCGAGAATTTCGCCGTTCGGGGTGACCAGGATCACGTCGCCGCCGCCGCGATAATAACCTTCCTGGGCAGCGGCAGGCGTAAGCTCCACGGCCAAAAGGCCGGCTGCGGCGAGAAGCGAGAGGCCGGTGCGGGTCGCAGTCGTCACGATAGAACCTGTTTTCATGATGATTGATCCGGGCGGTACATGCCGATTTGGACGTTAATGTGAAAAAAGTGAATCCATCGTGAACGGTTGGTTAAAATTCATCCTGACTGATCGGTTAACCGTAGTTAGATCGGTCTGGCGTCTGTTTCAACCGGGAAGAATGAGCAGACAAGGGCCTAGAAGGGATCCTCGCGCCGCATTCCTCCTCCATCTATGTCGGTAACGCTCGCGAAGCCGGATTGTTCAGCCGGAAATTATCATGCTCGGAGCGTTTTGTTTTGCCTTATCATGCATTTGCAGCCGCGCGCGATTCGCGTGTGCCAGCCGGGGCAACGGATGGAAACGACCTTGACCAGCACGCGTAACGGCGTCCCTTGCCACCTCCTGTTCGATCGCTCATCGGCGCTCGATATTGCCGCCTTTGTGGTCGATGGAACTGACCTTTCTCCAGGCTCAGCGATTCCGTCCGATGGTGACCCGCGGATCGATCATGCGCTCGCCGGATTTCTCTTTACCTGCGGTCCCGATCACATCCGCCATCCCGAACCCGTCGAAGGCCGCGACGACGGAACGCGCTACCCTCTGCACGGTTCGCTTGCAGGCACATCCGTCATCCGGGCGGAGATGTCCGCAGACGGCACATGTTGCGAGGCTCTGATCGAGGTGGCTCTTGCCTGTGGCGGCAAGGCGGCGGTCGAGCGTCGATGGTTTGTGAGCGAGAACGGGCAAAGCGTAATGCTAGAGGACCGCGTGACGAACATCGGTGCCTCGGCCTTCGCGCCGATGATGATGTATCACATGAATATCGGCGGCCGGCTGCTCGGACCGGAAACGCATATTGTCAGTCCTTCACTCGAGAGTGGATCGCTCTGCTGGCAGTTCGGCGAGGGCGAGAGCGCCCATTTCTGTATTCCGGCGCATGACGAGGACGGCTGGTCGGAGGTATCGCTGGCACCCTTGCCGGGGCTCGGCGGGCAGCGGCTTGCCGTTCGGTTTCGTGTGGACACGCTGCCGTTCCTGCAGATGTGGCGCTGCCAGCGTGGCGGGGCCAATGTCATCAGCATCGAACCGGCGTCGCATCGCCTGGCAAAGCGAGTGGAGCTGGCGGCATCGGGCGAACTCGGCGTTATCGAGCCAGGCCAGGCGCGCGGCTATGCGCTCGCCTTCGCGGTGTCCTGATCGATCGCAATGCCAGAGTGGGCTGCGGGCGGAAACACCTTCCCTACCGCTCCTGCGATTGACGCCGCCTGACGCCGGGCCTAAATCAAGGCAACACCGTTCAGAGGAAGCATCATCATGGACATTCGCCAGATCAACGATGAATACTCGGTCTCCGGCCAGATCACGGTCGAGGACCTCGATGAGATCAAGGCGCTCGGGTTCAAGTCCATCGTCTGCCACCGCCCGGATTTCGAGGTCCCTGATCAGCCGACCTTCGATGCGATCGCCGCGCGCGCCGCCGAGCTGGGTCTGGAAATCACGCATATTCCCGTGGGTCCGATGGGCGTGACCGCCGATGCGGTGACCCGCATGGTCGATGCACTCGACGAGTTCCAGCGCCCGATGCTCGGCTATTGCCGTTCCGGCGCCCGCTCCACCGCAGTTTATCAGCAGACGCAGCATATCCGCAGCTGACAGGATCGCCTTGCCGCCTGCCGCCGCGGACCGCCGGCGCGCGAACGCGAGATTGGGAGGATGCCGCATGACCGGAGCATACCTGATCAACCGTGACCAGTGGGCCGAAAAGCCCGACGTGTGGCAGGGCGAATTCGAGGGTGGCCCTTACGGAGCCGGCGTTTCGGTCATGTTCTACACAACCGACCGGATCGGCGGCGGCCCGAAATTGCACCGCCATCCCTATCCGGAAACCTTCATCGTCCGCTCCGGTCGTGCGCTCTTCACGGTCGGCGACCAGACGATCGAAGCGGAGGCGGGGCAGATCGTCGTTGCGCCCGCAAACGTTCCACACAAGTTCGCCAATCTCGGGCCGGGTCGGCTGGAGACCACCGATCTTCATGTGAGCGGCAGCTTTTCCACCGAGTGGCTGGAGTAGGCGGGAAGGACCGATCCTCGGCGGATCGTCTCTCTTCGAGCGCTGAGAACGCCGTCAAGCCGCGATCGTGTCCCCGCGCCGCCCAGGCAACGCGGGTCTCCGCCGTGTGGTAATGCAGGCCGACCGGCCCCTCAACCGTTGCGAATTTCGGTGAGCGTTCGCGTGGGCGTAATCGCTTCCGGATCGAGTTTGATCTCGATGATGGCCGGCTTGCCGCTGGCGCGTGCCCGGAGGAATGCGTCGGCAAATTCTTCGGTCCGCACCACGGTTTCGCCGTGGCCGCCATAGGCGCGCGCAAGTGCCGCAAAATCCGGGTTGGTAAGATCCGTCGCGCTGACGCGGCCGGGATATTCGCGCTCCTGGTGCATGCGGATCGTGCCGTAGATGCTATTGTTGATGACGAGCACGATGATCGGCAGCTGATAGCGGATGGCGGTTGCGAACTCCTGCCCGTGCATGAGGAAGCAGCCGTCGCCGGCAAAACAGACGACTTCGCGCTCCGGGTGGAGTTGCTTGGCCGCGACGGCCGCCGGCAGGCCGTAGCCCATCGAGCCTGAAGCGGGGGCGGCCTGGGTTCCATAACGGCGGAAGCGGTGGAAACGGTGCAGCCAGGTGGCGTAGTTGCCGGCGCCGTTGGTGAAGATCGTGTCCGGCGCGGTATTCGCCTCGATCCAGTTCATGATCGGCCCCATCTGCACGTCGCCGGGACCCTTTTCGGGCGGCGTCGACCATTTGAGATAGGCCTCGTGCATGGTCGCGGTGCGCGCGGACCACGTAGGTTCGCCCGCAGGTGTGAGGTCGCCGAGCGCCGCCACGAAATCGCGCGGGCTCGCGGCGATCGCCAGATCCGGGCGATAGACGCGGCCGAGTTCCGCGGGGTCCGGATGGACATGGACCAGTGTCTGCCTGGGGTAGGGGACGTCGATCAGCGTGTAGCTGGACGAGGGCATCTCCGAAAAGCGACCACCGACGAGCAGGACGAGGTCGGCCTCCTTGATTTCCTTCGCCAGCGCGGGGCTGATGCCGATGCCGACATCGCCGGCGTAGACCGGATTCAGGTGATCGAAGAGCATCTGGCGACGGAAGGAGCAGCCGACCGGCAGCCTCCATCGCTCCGCGAAACGCTGGAACCCAGTCACGCTTTCGGCGGACCAGCGCGTGCCGCCAAGGATGGCAATCGGCCGTTTCGCGGCTGCAAGCAGTTCCTCGAGCCGGGCGATCTGGCCCCGGCCCGGATGGCTTTCGACCGGCTGGTAGGCGCGAGCCAGAGGGGCCTCGGTGCTCTCAGTCAGCATGTCCTCCGGAAGCGTCAGCACCACCGGGCCCGGCCGGCCGGACGTCGCGACGGCAAAGGCGCGGGTCACGAATTCAGGGATGCGCGCCGGGTCGTCGATTTCTGCCACCCATTTCGCGACCTCGGTGAAGGCGCGGCGATACTCGATCTCCTGGAAGGCCTCGCGCTCGCGTGCGTCGCGCTGCACCTGGCCGATGAAGAGGATCATCGGGATCGAATCCTGCCTGGCGACATGAAGCCCGGCCGAGGCGTTGGTGGCGCCGGGGCCGCGGGTCACCATGCAGACTCCGGGTTCGCCGGTGAGCCGCCCCCAGCAGTCCGCCATCATCGCCGCGCCGCCTTCCTGCCGACAGACGATGACCTCGATGTCGGTGTCGTGGAGTGCGTCCAGGACCGCCAGATAGCTCTCTCCCGGCACGCACGAGATGCGCCTGACGCCATTTGCGACCAGCGCCTCGACAACCAGCTGACCACCCGTTTTCATCCAAACACCTCCCAATGCTCTTCTTATCCTATCCGTTTACAGACGCCTCAGATCGCCGGCGAGACCGGTGCGATGCTTGCCGTCTTCTCGGCCTTGCGCTCGCGCCAGATGATATAAAGACCCGAGCCGATGATGATCGCGATGCCCAACCACTTCAGCGCGTCCGGCAGATCGCCGAAGACCAGCCAGCCGAAGATCGTCGCCGAGACGATTTCGAGATATTGCAGCGGCGCGAGCACCGAAGCCGGGGCGGCGCGATAGGCATAGACACCGAGCACGCCCGAGATCGTCGCGGTGACGCCGACGCCGAGCAGGTATAGCCACGCGTTGCCCTCTGGCCAGACGGGATCGAACACGCTCGAGCCGCTGCCTTCGCCGAACGAGAGCAGGACAAGGCAGAAGAGACCGCCCCAGATGCCGGCGTGAAACTGCATCGACCAGGGGTCCTCGTTCTGCGCGACCATGCGGGTCACGAGCAGGAAGACGGCTAGCCCGAAGGCGGCGACGATCGGCAGAAGCGCGATCAGGCCGACCTCCTGCATGCTCGGCTGGATGACGAGCAGCGCACCGAAGAAGCCGACGGCGCAGGCGGTGTAGCGCCGCCAGCCGATCGTTTCCTTGAGGAAGATGCTGCCGAGAATCGTGAGGATGATCGGCTCGACGAAAAAGATGGCGATCGCGTCGGCCACCTCCATCACCTTCAGCGTGGTGATGAAGGAGAGCATGGTCAGCACCAGAAGCCCGCCGCGCAGCGCATGCAGCGCGCTCTTGCGCCAGGTGAGGTCGAAGAGGGTGCGGCGGACGAGGACGACCGGCAGGATGAAGACCACCTGCAGCAGGAAGCGGACGGCGGTGATCTCGGCCGACGGAACCGTGGCGATCGCGAGCTTGGCGAAAATATCGATCAGCGGCGAGATCAGAACGGCGATGACCATCAGCGTCAGGCCGTAAGAAATGCGGTCGTGACCGGCGGCGGTTCTGGGCAGGGAGAGGTCGGTCATGGTCTTCCGTCTCGTCAGCGCTTCCTATCGACCGCCTTCAGGCACCAGGCGGCGAAGTCTTCGGTTGCCTCCTCCCGGCCGATCTCGTTGAGCGTCTCGTGGCGCATCCCGTCATGGATTGTAATCGTCACGTCAGTCATGCCGCGCGCCTTCATCCGCTCGGCGAGCCAGCGAAGGGCGCCGCCGTTGAACGTCGAAGGATCCGCACTGCCGCCGACGAGATGGACGGGCAGGTCGACGGGCAATCGCGCCAACCGATCCGCGCGCGCACCGGCGAAGGCGAATTTGAACACGTCGATCCAAAGCGATACGGTCGCATCGAAACCGCAGAGCGGATCGGCCACGTATTTGGCGACTTCGCTTTCGTCGCGCGACAGCCAGTCGGCATCGGTCTTCCGATCGGCGATCGCTTTGGCCCAGACGCCGAAGGTGAGCTTCGAGAGCAGCGGGCTCGGTACGTCCGAGCCCTTCAGCATCCTCTCGATCGCCAGTATTGCCTGACCGCCTCGGCCGGCAAGGCCCGGGCGGAAATTGGAGTTCCAGACGGCGAGGGCGTCATAAAGCCCTGGATCGGCTTCGGCGGCGTTGAGCGCGATCAGGCCGCCCATCGAGTGGCCGAAGAGAACAACCGGCAGGCCCGGGTGGTTGGCAACCGCCATGTCGCGCATCGCCCGTACGTCCGCGATCACCTTGGCCGCCCCATCGCGCTGCGCGAAGGTCGCAAGCGGGGCATCCGGCGCCCGGCTCTCCCCATGGCCGCGATGGTCGTGTGCATAGACATGGAAGCCGTGTGCCGCCATCGCCTCGGCGAAACGCGCATACCGGCCGGAGTGCTCAGCGAGCCCATGGCAGACGATGAGGATGCCCAGCGGCTCGGTGGAGGCCGCGAAGTGTCGCCAGCCGAGCGTAGCACCCGTCGGGCTTTGATGCGTCCTCACCTGCCCGAACATGCCATGCCCCCGGAACAATCGTCAGACTCTCGCGTGCGGGTTGCCAACGGAGCGTCCGTTGCGCGAACCGGAAGCACTTTCCAAGACGCTCTCAGCGGAAAATGCACCGGCCGATATCAAATCGATTTGCGCCGCAAAGGCAATCGCTGCTTGTTGCTTGTTGCGCATAAGGTCACAACGAATCCGGAAATGAGGATTAGGGGTTGCAATTTTCGCGCTTTCGTCGATATTTGTTCTCGTTTTGTTTTCCTGTAGGAGGCTATTTGAAATGCGGGCGAGGGCGAAAACGAATCTTGCGAGAGTTGCGACACTCATTCTGGGGCTGGGACTCTCGTCCTTTGCCGCAGCCGAGGAGGTGTCGTCGGTCGAAACGGCGGGAGCGGCAGGCTCCGGCAAGACGCAATATGTGCTGGCGGTCAGCTGGCAGCCGGGATTTTGCGAGACGCGGCCGAACCGCAAGGAATGCGCGGATCAGACGGCCGATCGCTTTGATGCCACGCATTTCTCGCTTCACGGCCTCTGGCCGCTGAAGAAGAGCTATTGCGGCGTCGAGGCGGAGCTCAAGGCGCGCGACCGGAAGGGCGATTGGCTGGAATTGCCGAAGCTTGCCATGGCCGACGAGACAGCTGCGCGTCTGCTTGTTGCCATGCCGGGGGTCAAGTCCGGCCTCGATCGCCACCAGTGGCTGCAGAGCGGCACGTGCCAGACGGCAAAGGCGGAAGATTATTTCAGGCTGCAACTGCGCCTGCTCGGTGAATTGAACAATTCCGCTGTACAGGATCTCTTTGCCGACAAACTCGGCTCCGAGATCGACGAAAGCGAGATCAAGCACGCCTTCGACCAGAGCTTCGGTGCCGGGGCCGGCGACCGGGTGCGCATGCGTTGCCAGTCGGTCAACGGCCGCAGCGTCATCACCGGTTTCACCATCGGACTTTCCGGCGACCTCTCGGGCAAGGGCAGTCTTGAGAGCCTGATCCGGGCGGCCGGGACGACCGAGTTCAAATGCGCCAAGGGGATCGTCGACGCCGCCGGCCGCGGTTGATCCGCGAGGGTTGCTTGCCGGAAGGGATTGGCGTGGGCAGGCCTTTGGCGGATTGCCCCGCCACCATAATTCGCCTACATAGCGGGCAAATTTCCCTTCCGATGCGGAGCATTCCCTTATGGCACGTCAGTTCATCTATCACATGGCCGGGCTCAACAAGGCCTACGGCAACAAGAAGGTTCTGGAGAACATCCATCTTTCGTTCTACCCGGACGCGAAGATCGGCATTCTCGGTCCCAACGGCGCCGGTAAGTCGACAGTCCTCAGGATCATGGCGGGCCTCGATCATGAATATACCGGCGAAGCCTGGGTCGCCGAGGGCGCAACCGTAGGCTATCTGCCGCAGGAACCGCAGCTCGACCCTGAGAAGACAGTGCTCGAGAACGTGATGGAAGGGGTTGCCGCCAAGAAGGCGATCCTCGACCGCTACAACGAACTGATGATGAACTATTCCGACGAGACGGCGGAAGAGGGCGCCAAGCTCCAGGACATCATCGACAGCCAGAACCTCTGGGACCTAGACAGCCAGGTGGAAATGGCGATGGACGCGCTGCGCTGCCCGCCGGGCGACGCGGAGGTCACCAATCTCTCGGGTGGCGAGAAGCGCCGCGTCGCGCTCTGCAAGCTCCTGCTGGCGCAGCCGGATCTCCTGCTGCTGGATGAACCGACCAACCATCTCGATGCCGAGACGATCGCCTGGCTCGAAAAGCATCTGCGCGAATATCCGGGCGCCGTGCTGATGATCACCCACGACCGCTACTTCCTCGACAACGTCACCGGCTGGATTCTCGAACTCGACCGCGGCCGGGGCATTCCCTACGAGGGCAATTACTCCGCCTATCTGCGGGCGAAGGCCAAGCGCATGGCGCAGGAAGGCCGCGAGGAGGCAACCCGCCAGAAGGCCATCAGCCGCGAGCAGGAGTGGATTGCGTCGAGCCCGAAGGCCCGTCAGGCCAAGTCCAAGGCGCGTATCCGCGCCTATGACGAGCTGGTCAAGGCGGCGGCAGACCGGCGTCCGGGCGACGCGCAGATCATCATTCCCGTTGGCGAGCGCCTTGGCCAGGTGGTCATCGAGGCGGAAAACCTCTCCAAGGGCTATGACGACCAGCTGCTGATCGAAGGCCTGAGCTTCAAGCTGCCGCCGGGCGGCATTGTCGGCGTCATCGGCCCGAACGGCGCCGGCAAGACGACGCTCTTCCGCATGATCACCGGCCAGGAGCAGCCGGACGACGGTGCATTCCGCATCGGCGAAAGCGTCCAACTCGGCTACGTCGACCAGAGCCGCGACGCACTCGACGGCAACAAGACCGTCTGGGAGGAAATCTCCGGCGGCAATGACATCATCAAGCTCGGTAAGCACGAGGTCAATTCGCGCGCCTATTGCTCGTCCTTCAACTTCAAGGGGGGCGACCAGCAGCAGAAGGTTGGCACGCTTTCGGGCGGCCAGCGCAACCGCGTGCATCTCGCCAAGATGCTGAAATCCGGCGGCAACGTGGTCCTGCTCGACGAACCGACCAACGACCTCGATACCGAGACGCTGGCCGCACTCGAGGACGCGCTCGAAAACTTCGCCGGTTGCGCGGTCATCATCAGCCACGACCGCATGTTCCTCGATCGTCTGGCGACCCATATCCTCGCCTTCGAGGGCGACAGCCATGTCGAGTGGTTCGAAGGCAACTTCGAGGATTACGAAAAGGACAAGATCCGCCGCCTCGGCCCCGATTCAGTCAATCCGAAGCGGGTGACCTACAAGCGCCTGACGCGGTAAGGCGCCGCCGAGCGGCCTTTAATGGGTGGGTTGCCTTCAGCGCCGCGCGTCTTATCAGACGCGCAAAGGACGCCGCAGCAGGGCAGCGGATCATTGCGTTTTGCCCGCCCTCATTCCTGTGCTTGTCACAGGACCAGTGCGTCCGAGTCCTCGGGCGCAGGGGACGTCCTGTTGCCCCGTAGCGCGAGATGCGTCCGGAAAGTCGCGCACGCTTTTCCTCCTCCACGCTACAGCGCCGCGCGTCTTATCAGACGCGCAAAGGACGCTGCAGCACTTTGAATTGCTGCATGTTTTCATCCTTAAATCGGCTACGATTTAAGGAAACATGCAGTAGTCACTCACGGCGCAGACGCGCCGTGAGTGGATTCCTGTGACGAGCACAGGAATGAGGAGCGAACGGCGCGGCTTAGGCCGCCGAGGATAGAGGTGCGGCGTCCCAACTGTCCGATGGCGCCGGGGCCGCTTGGCTTTGTTTTCTAAGCGTCATTCGTTTGTCCTTCCGCGCAAATTCGCTTGCGCACGTCTCGCAAATCACATAAAGATATCTTTATGTGTTGATGGGGAGGCGATAGTGAGCCGCGGAACGCTTGGATTGGACGCGTTGGTCGACGTGCTGAAGGCGGCGGGTGAGCCGACGCGGATGCGCCTGCTTGCCTTGCTGTCCGCCAGTGATCTTACCGTGACCGATCTTACCGAAATTCTCGGGCAATCGCAGCCGCGTATCTCCCGGCATCTGAAGCTGCTTGCCGAAGTGGCGCTCATCGATCGCTATCAGGAAGGGGCATGGGCCTATTTCCGCCTGCGGCAGGAGGGAGGACGCGTCGCGCTGGTGCGCGAACTGCTCGCAGCAGCCGCGGCCGAAGACGCCATCCTTGCCAAGGATGCGACGCGGCTCGCGGTGCTGAAACGCCAGCGTGCCGAGAAGGCGCAGGCCTATTTCAGCCGCAATGCCGCCGAATGGGATGAACTTCGACGGCTCCATGTCAGCGAAGGCGATGTCGAAGCCACGCTGAAGGCGATGGTCGGCGAGGAACCGGTCGAAAGCCTGCTCGATCTCGGCACCGGCACCGGTCGTATCCTGCAGCTTTTCGAGGGCATCTACCGGCGCGGCATCGGCGTCGATGCCAGCCGCGACATGCTTGCCGTCGCGCGCTCCAACCTCGACAGGGCGGGGATCACGAAGGCTTCCATCCGCCACGGCGATATCTTCAACCTGCCGCTCGACGGGCAGGCTTTCGATCTCGTGACGATCCATCAGGTGCTGCATTTCCTGGAGGAGCCCGAGGCGGCGATTGCCGAGGCTGCGCGTATGCTTGCGCCCGGCGGCCGGCTCGTCATCATCGATTTCGCACCGCACGGGCTCGAATATCTGCGCGACGAGCATGCCCATGCGCGCCTCGGCTTCTCCCATCAGGCGATGGCCGAGTGGCTGCAGAAGGCCGGCCTCGCGCTCGAGGAAACAACCGACCTCGCGCCGGAAGGCGCGGACGAGGGCAAACTGACAGTGACGATCTGGCTGGCGCGCGATCAGCGCGTCGCCGATCACATCGCCGATATGCCGCGTCAGCGCGTTCAGGCAGGGGGAGTTTAGGAATGACGACACGGACGCTCTATCCGGCCGAGCGCGGCAATCTCAGGCTGTCATTCGAGTACTTTCCTCCGAAGACCGACGAAATGGAAGTACAACTCTTCCAGACGGCGGCCGACCTTTCCGTTTTCAATCCTGCCTTCGTCACCGTGACCTACGGCGCCGGCGGGTCGACGAAGGCCCGCTCGCTGACGACCGTGAAGCGCATGATCGGCGAAATGAGCATCGGGAACACGGCGGCGCATCTGACCTGCGTCGGCGCACCGAAAACCGAAGTCGATGCGGTGATCGAGGAGTTCCTGGCCTTCGGCGTCCGGCATTTCGTGGCGCTCCGGGGCGACCCGCAGGGCGGCATCGGCAGCGCCTATAAGCCCTTTCCGGGCGGTTATGAAAACGCCGCTGCCCTTGTAAAGGCCTTGCGCGCCCGTGGCGACTTTGAAATCTCGGTTTCGGCCTATCCGGAGAAGCACCCGGAGAGCCCGGACGTCGCCGCCGATATCAACATGCTGAAGCGCAAGGTCGACAACGGCGCGACACGGGCGATCACCCAGTTCTTCTTCGACAACGACGACTTCGAACGCTATCTGGAGCGGGTGCGAAAGGCCGGCGTCCAGGTTCCGATCGTGCCGGGGATCCTGCCGATCAACAATCTCGCCCAGGTGCAGAAATTCGCTGGATTGTGCGGTGCGCAGGTTCCCGAGGCGGTCGTTTCGCGGCTCGCCCATCTTGAACACCAGCCCGCGGAGCGGTTCAAGGAGGCGACCCATATCGCCGCCGAACAGATTGTCGATCTCGCCCGGCGCGGCGTGCGCGATTTCCATCTCTACACGATGAACCGCTCGCCGCTTGTCACGGCGGTCTGCGATCTTGTCGGCTTTGAGCGTAGGCCGGTGCAGGAGACTGCTGTCGAGCTTCCGATCAGGGCGGTCGCGAGCGCGTAGACCCGCCAAGTTCGAGCAAAGATAAAGCCCATGAACGGATCGGCGTTCATGGGCTTTGGTTGTTATCGCAGCCTGTAGACCGGATACTCTCCGAGTGGCCTGCCTGACAAATCTTGCTGCAAATGGGTTTTCCGGAAATTAAAGTCCCTGTCTCGGTTTGGACTTTTCAGCGGCCTCGCTCAGACAAAAAGCATTACGGCCACGAATGCGAACGCTGCACTGATCATGAGGACATTCAACGAATGTGTAAGTCCCATAAGCTGATCCTCCCTGCGTTGACGGGTAAAACATAGGGCGAAAAAACGGCGTGTGAAAGCGAAACTTGTGCTGCGCTGCGAAAGACGGAGCATCACAAAATGTTGTTCACAGGTATAAGCAACGGAAATTGTTGAATTTTTCATCTTGCCACATTTTTTTCACAATTGCTTCGCGCGGGTTAATGTAACCGCTTGTAATGCTGCGTGAGCGTCTCGGAAGGCGATGGCGAAGCCATTTTTGATTCTGTTTCAGCTCGAATATCGGAGCTTCAGGGCGCGCCCGTCGAGCACGGCGAGGCCGGCTGCGATGAGCGCCATGCCAGCGATGTCCACCGCCTGCAGTGTCTCGCCGAGAAAGAGATAGCCAAGCAGTATGGCGCTCGGCGGCACGAGCAGCGTCACGAGCGAAGCGTTGGTCGCCCCAGCCTCCGCCATGATCCGGAAATAGAGAATATAGCCGTAGGCGGTGGAGACGAGCGCAAGGCCAAGGATCGCGAGCACGGCGGCCACCGGGGGCATGGGCAGCATCCAGGGCGTATCGGCAAGGGCGGCGATCGGTATCATCATCAGTGTCGACGCCGTCAATTGTCCGGCTGCCGTCACCGGCGGCGCCAGACTGCGGAAGCGCTTGCCGTAGGTTGCCGCCAGGCCGTAGCTGACGGCGGCCAGCACCGGCAGGACCAGCGCCCAAAGCGGGATCGTAGACGAATGGCCGAAAAGGCCCGAAAGTGCACTCGGCCCGATGAGCACGATGGTGCCCGCCAGTCCCAGCAGGCAGCCGCTGATCTTGGCGGCACTCAGCTTCTCGTCGTCCGTTGCCATGTTGGCAATCAAGACGGTCCAGACCGGCGTCGTCGCGTTCAGGATCGCGGCGAGCCCGGCGCCAATATGGGTCTGGCCGAGGAAGATGAAGGCGTGCGGAATGGCATTGTTGATCAATCCCATCAGCATGAATTCGGGCCAGCGTTCCTTGATCGCCGGATAGATGCCGTAGCGCCCGCGAATGTAGATGTGGAGAGCAAGCGCCGCGAGACCGAGACGCAGGAGAACCAGCGTGAAGGGCGGCACATGGGCGACAGCAACCCGCGCGAAGAAGAAGGAACCACCCCAGATAAGGCCAAGCAGGGTCAGGAGCGCCCAATTGCGCATCGTCATCTGTGTGTTGATCGCCTTTGCCGGTGAACTCATGGGTCGTGCCTGTGCCATTCTGCAAGTGATGCGCAAGCCGTAATATAGAGAAGCGGGTGTTGCCACCCGCTTCTTGCTCGTATTCGAACGTTTTCCAGCCCGTCACGGCTGTCCGATGACAGGCGAATGCTACAGCGCCGTGCGTCTTGTCAGACACACAAATGTCGCTGTAACGCTTTGAATTACTGCATGTTTTTGTCCTTCAATCGGTCCGATTTCACGAAACATGCAGTGGATCAGAGCGCGCTCAGGAGCCCCGGCGTTGCCCAGCCATCGGCGGGCAGTCCGAGCTTCAGCTGCTCCTTCTGCAATGCGGTGCGCGTACCGGAGCCGAGAATGCCGTCGATCTTGCCGACATCGTGGCCGAGGGCCTGGAGTCGTGTCTGCAGCGCCTTCATCTCGACGTCACCGAGGCCCGGCTCCGGATTGCCGGCCTGATAGGGCGGCGCGCCGGCAAGGCGGGTCGCGAAGTAGGCGGCCGACGTCGTGTAGATGAACGACTGGTTCCACTCGAGATAGATATTGAAATTCGGATAGGTCAGAAAGGCGACGCCCTTGCGACCCTGCGGCAGCACGAGCGATGCTTCGAGACCGCTGCTCGCGGTGTTGCCGTCACGTGGCGCGACGCCGAGCGCGAACCAGTCGCCCGCCGTCATGCCGGATTGCAGTCCGGTCTTCTCCCAGGGCAGGTTTTCCGGGACGCTGACTTCCTGGATCCAGGGCTGGCCGGCCTTGAAGCCGAGGCTCTGGATGAACTTTGCCGCCGTGAGGATGGCGTCCGGCGAACTCTTCTTCAGATTGACGTGGCCGTCGCCGTCACCGTCAACGCCGTAGGCGATGATGTCTTCCGGCAGCATCTGCACCTGGCCGATTTCGCCGGCCCAGGCGCCGGTGGTCGCCGCCGGGTCGAGGTCGCCATGCTGCACCATTTCGATCGCAGCAAGGAGCTGCGGCCGGAACATTTCAGGGCGCCGGCAGTCATGTGCCAGGGTCACCAGCGCATTGCGCGTGTTGAAATCGCCCTGGACCGCGCCGAAATCCGTCTCCATCGCCCAGAAGGCAGTGATGACCGGCGCTGGCACGCCGAATTCGCTTTCCGCCCGGGCGAAGACGTCGGCATATTCCCTCATCTTCTGCGCGCCGATATCGAGCCGGGCCTTGCTGACGGTGCGCTTGGAAAACTCGGTGAATGTCTGCTTGAACACGCCCTGGGCGCGGTCGCGGCTCAGCACCTTCTGGTCGATCGCAGCGCCGGCGAGCGCACGATCGGCGACATCGGCCGGAATACCCTTGGCAAGAGCCTCGGCCTTGACGCCCTCGAGGAACGTGGCGAGATCACCGCCGCAGGCCACGGGTGGCGTCGTTTGCGGTTGGGTTTGCGGCAGTGCCGACGTGCCGGCGAGCGCCAGCAGTCCGAGGGTGAAAAGAGCTTTGCGGGCTGTGCCAGTCATCATAATTCCTTTCCGTCGCCGCGCGGCCCCCGGGTAGGCCGGCGAGCGTGCAATCTGTCTCACGCCTGTTTTCTCAGACCCGCATCGATTTGAGAAACAGGCTGCCATTCGAAATGCCCCCAGCGACCTTTATGCGTCTGAGAGACGCCGGCGCTGTAAGAAGTCTGCCGAAGCTCTCTCAGAGCATTATGACCGAATGAAGAAACGTGGGGTTTGTGCGAGCAATCTGACCTACAATTCCCGTCTATCTGCCGCGGGAGACCGCCGCGACCCACTTCTGCCAGTTTCTCGCGGAGCCGGCGAAGGCGTTGATGTCCGTGCTCCCCTGGATGCCGGGGATGACACCGGTGCTGGTGTATTGCCAGAAGGCCCAGCGGCGCTCGACATAGACCTCGCCCGGATGCTTGGCGGTGGAACGCACCCAGAAGTGATAGTCTTTGAACTGGTCGACGAGATTGTCGCGATGGAAGTCGACGGAGGTGTAGATGATCGGCCGCTTGCCGTAATGCGCCTCGAGCCGGTCCATGAAGCGCTTCATCTCGGCGCGCACGGTCTCGGGCGAGGGGCGATAGCGGCAGGTCTTCGACTCACCGTTCCATTCTGCATCGAGCACGGGCGGCAGGTAGACTGCGCTTTTCGGCACCTTGGCGATGAACCAGTCGGCCTGGGCGTCCGCGGTGGAGCAGAAGTAATAGAAATGGTAGGGTGCATAGGGAATTCCGGCGGCGCGCGCCTGCTGCCAGTATTCGTTGAAGCGCGTATCGACCCGGTCCTTGCCTTCGGTTGCCTTGATGAAAGCGAAGGAGACGCCTGAATTCTTGACCCGTGCCCAGTCGATGTCGCCGTTCCACTTGGAAACGTCGATACCGTGGATGTTGTGGCGATGCGGCGCCCGGCCGCCGAAATCCTGCGGGTCCGTATCGTGGAACCGCGGCGATATCGATGCGGTCTGTACCAGGTCGTAGTCAGTTGAGGTGCAGGCGGAAAGAAGGGTTGCAACAGGCAGCAAAGCCAGGAGAAGCCGGCGCATGGGGTTCCCGTTTCGAGACGATCGACGATCCTGCCTCACGCGATGGCTTCCATGATGATGATTTTCCCCTCGGAGGCGTGCCCCATTTTCACCATATCATCGTAAAAATTGAGTTAGCTCAAGCGGGAATTGCGGCAGGGGCGAACAGGTCGACGCTTGCCTGCGCGAGCAGGCGTCCGCCGGCGCCGCGCAGAATGTTATCAGGCGCCGTTCCGATCCGGGCGGCGATAGACGGCAAGCCAGGCATATCCGCGGCCGATCGACTGCAATTCGAGCATCGCGCCGTTTCTCTTCGCCTTCTCGCGCATAACCTCGAAAAGAGTCTCGCGCGGCGTCACGTGAAAGCGTCTGAGCCACGCCTGGAGCAGGCGGCGGAAGCCGCCGGGCCATCCTTCCTGTTGGCCGAAGTCGGCAATGTGAAGCGAGCCGCCCGGATTGAGCGCCGCGATCGCGGCATCGAGCGATTTCTCCCATTCGGGAATCATCGACAGCGCATAAGAGATGACGATACGGTCGAAGCCCGGTTGGTCGAAGGCGGTGGGCGTGAAATTCGTCGCATCGGCGACACGCAGAGTTACGCCAGATAGGCGGTGACGCCGCAGCTTCGCTCTCGCCGTGGCTAGCATCTCCGCGGAAATATCGAGGCCGAACAGGGGCCTGCCGGGATAGAGTTCGCCGATCATGGCGAGGTTACGGCCCGTACCGCAGCCGACTTCGAGCACCGAGGCGCCAGTCGGTGGATCAAGCTCCCGGATCAGCGTGTCGCGTCCGAAGAGGTAATATTTCCGCGTGAAATCATAGATGTAGCGCTGGTAGCGGTACATCTGGTCCATCAGGCGCGCGTGGTTGTTTTCCAAGGGTTGGGCGGCGCTCATGCTTTCTTCCGATAGACGTGGAAGCCGCCGTAGATGGCCGAACGGTCGTCTGCGCCGAGTTTGATGGAGGCATCGGCGTCATAGTGCCACTGGTTGAGCAGAGCCGCGGAAACGCGCCCCGGCAGGATGCTCGCTTCCGCTGCGGTGCGGAAAATCACCACGGCGCCGCTGTCGGCGGTGCGTGTGATCTCCGTCCAAAGGTCGTTCAACTGCCGATCGGTCATCCAGTCCTGCGCGTCGAGGAGGACGTAACGATCGACGGACGACGCCGCCTTGCGGGCCAGCAATTCGGTGAAGCTTGCGTGGTGGACTTCGACGCGGTCCCCATGGTTGCGGATCGCTTCATGGTTCTCGGCCTGCAGATAGGCTGGCAGTTCGCCTTCATGCGGCAGCGGATAGCGCCGCGCGAAGGCCTGCCAGGCGAAATAGTTCTCGCGAAGCGGGAAGTGGCAGGTGAGCTTCTCAAGGCGGTGGCGCAGCACCGCGGCCAGCGACTTCTCCTCGCTCAGGCTCGCGAGCTCGTCGAACTGCTGCGGCGGGATGCCGAGGCCGAAAAGCGAGCTTTTGCGGCCGGTGATCCAGCGGATGACCGGACGGTCGAACAGCGGTGCGAGCTTGTCGTCGAAGAACTGGCGCTGTTCGCGCATCGAGCGCGCCTGGACGAACTGCTCGGGGTTGATGCCGTGGAGACGGGCGAGCAAATGACTGGCGGCAATGAAGCGGCCGAGCAGGCCGGTGCGATAGATGTTGCGGCCGAAGACGCCGATGCGGCGGCGTCCGTCGAGCGCCCGGCCGTTCCAGTAGGCGCGGGTCGCCGCGTCGAGCTTCGGGGCAAGGAAAAGGTCGAAGGCCTGCACATTCGACTGCGTGTCGGTCGCGGCGAGAAAGCGCACGATGTCCTTGTGGCTTGGCAGGTGGCGGAAGGCGGCGAGTTTCAGTCGGTTCAACGCGATATGGTGGGGATTGAGGTCGACGACATCGATATGGGCGGGGCCGGCGGAGAGATAGGTCAGCATGTTGCAGCCGCCTGAGCCGATCGTCACGATGCGGTGTCCGGCACGGATCTGCATTGCCGCCATGTCGACGATCGGATCTTCCCAGATCTGCGGATAGACAAGCCCCGAGAAGAGCAGCCCGAACAGGCGTTCCGACAGACCGGCGAGCGAGAGGGGCTTGTGCTGCAGCAGCGCGCTTTTCAGCTTCGGATTCTTCCTGCCAAAACCGGCATCGGGGGCGAGTTCGGTCATCTTTGCCTGTCATCCAGTTGAAACTTAGCCGCTTCTAAAGTGACTCCGCTACACTTTGATGACGAGGTTTCGCACAGGCGCGGGGCTTCCAAGGGCTTTTCCTTTTTCTGGAATCCTGTTTCTCTCGCGTCTGCCGCGTGGCGGAAGCGTCGCGGTGCTGGAGCCGGGAGGACGCGCATGAAACGGTTGCTGAAGACGATCGCCGGGGCGGTGGTTGTCGGACTTGCGGGCATCGGCGGCTGGCTGGCGTTGTTTCCGCCGGAGCTTCTGAAGGTCGGCGACGGCTATGCCGCCAAGATCGTCTGCTCCAATGTCTTCCTTGCCAAACGCGATCCGCAAGCCGTTCTTGCGGAAGACGTGCAGGCGCCCGGCCATCCGCTCTTGAAGTTCGTCCGCGTCTCAGTCGATCGGGAAAAGGAGAGCGTGACGGCACGCATATTCGGCTTTGCCGCACCTGGCCGAGCGGTCCACAGGCCGGGATTTGGTTGCACCAATGTCGATGACAGCGGCGCGCAGGCGCTTGCGGGTTCGGCAAGGAAGGCAGGGGCCGAGCCGGGAGCATCCGGGGCTCGCGACGCGGCCATCGGCTGGCCCGACGGTGGCAAGGCCGACATCGATCCGGCGATTCAGGGCGTCATCGAGGATGCCGGCCTGGCGGGCCCCGGCATACGGGCGATCGCCGTCGTGCGGGACGGTCGGCTGGTGGCCGAGACCTACGGCCCCGGTTTCGATCGGGAGACGCCTCTGCTCGGCTGGTCGATGACGAAATCCGTGACTGCGGCGCTGATCGGCGTGCGGATCGGCGAGGGAAAGATGGATGTCGCCCGGAGTGATCTGCTGCCGGCCTGGAGCGGCGATGATCGGTCGCGGATCAAGCTCGCCGATCTCTTGGCGATGCAGAGCGGGCTCGCGTTCAACGAGGACTATGGCGACGTTACCGACGTCACGCGCATGCTCTATCTCGAAAGCGACATGGCCGGCTTCGTGGCGTCCAAGATGCTGGAAGCGCAGCCGGGCGCGAAGTTCCGCTATTCGAGCGGCACCAGCAATCTTCTGTCCCAGCTGTGGATGCGGACGTTCGACGATCCGGCCGAAGCGCTGGCCTATCCGCGCAAGGCGCTCTTCGCCCCGCTCGGCATGACGAGCGCCGTGATGGAAACGGATGCGAGCGGCACCTTCGTCGGTTCCTCCTATATGTATGCGACGGCGCAGGACTGGGCGCGCTTCGCGCAGTTTCTGCTCGAGGACGGAAGCTGGAAGGGCAGGCGGATTTTGCCTGAGGGTTATGTTTCCTTCATGCGGACGCCATCGGCCGCGTCCGACGGCGACTATGGCTCCGCCCAGGTGTGGCTGCAGGAAAACGGCATTCGCGCTGGCACAGGCAACTTCCCGCCGGATACGTTCTGGATGCTCGGGCACGACGGACAGGCGATCATGATCGTTCCTTCGCTGCGGCTCGCGGTCGTCCGCCTCGGCCTCACACCGTCGCGCACCGGCTACGACGTGCAGAAGCTGAATGCAAAAATAATAGAGGCGCTCGATTGAGCGCCTCGGATATCAATTCCACGCTGTTTGCGGGAGAGCGCCCGGGCGCCTACCGCATGTCGAGATCGTCGAGCAGGCCCTTGCGTTTGGCGTGATAATAGTAACCGCTGGCGTAGAGCCTCACCGCGCCGTCATGCTGGTTGTCGGCCACCATCCAGGCGCCGCGCAGGTACTTGGTCGCGTATTTGAGATTGGTTTCCGCGTCGAACAGGCCTTCGGCCGGGCCCTCATAACCAAGCCCCTTGGCGGTGTTATAGCGGATCTGCATCAGGCCGTAATTGCCCTTGCTGTAGGCGCGGGGATTGTAGTTGCTCTCGCGCTTGACGACCCGGTGCACGAGCTCCACCGGAATACCGTTCAGCTCGGCATAATATTTGATCAGCCGGTCGAGTTCGGGACGCGAACTGGTCGGCGCCTTTGAGAACTTCAGTGAGTCGGGAATGACGCTTGCGACAGCGCCGACGGCGGAGCCGATCACACCGGTGTTTGGCCGTGCGGTCGGAACGATCATCCGCTTGGCGACCAGCGTTTCGAGACCGACCGGTTCGCCCGTATCGAAATCCGATTCCATTGCGGCGGCAACCCCCAGGAAGGGCACGGCAGCGGGCTCGGCGCCGGCCGTCTTTTCTGCAAGCTCGGCCGATGTGGTCGCCGGCGTGACTGGTGCTGCCATCGCCACTTCGAACGCCTGACCGGGCTTGGCCGTGGGAATCGCAACCCTCTGGGGCGCTGCGTAGGCCAGAGTCGCGTCGCTCGCCGGCATTGTTGCGATCGCCGGCGCGGCGGTGGCCGTTGTCGGAGAGGTCTCGGTTGCGGCGGTCGTGGTTGTCGATGCGACGGCAGCCGCCGCAGTGGCCGTCGGAGTTGCAGCGGTTGCGCCCGGTGTCATCTCACCGGGCGTCGTTTGGGAAGCGAGGGCTGTCGAAGCTACGGTTGCCGCCCCGTCCGGTGTCGGCAGGGCATAGGCCGTCATCTCCGTTCCGGGCTTCGCGATGGGGGTGACTGTCTGCACGGCGGTCAGTTCTTCAAGCGACGTATGCTCGACCGTGGAGCACCCCGAGGCAATGGCCACCGATGCCAGGGCAGCGGCAGTGAACGCCCGTTTTGAGAGGGGGATACGGAATATCGCCATGGTGTCACTTTCGTGCTTCTGGGCCCCGTAGCCCCTGCAAATCAGTGGATGCCAACCACCGCGCTTGAATCTCCATTAACCTATGCCGCCAGTTGCGGCAAGCGCGGGGGCGATTTTCACGACGCAGCCCGTTTCAGACCGGCGGTCAGCAGGCCAGCACCGATCAACAGCGAGCCGCCGGTGCGGTTGACCACGCGGCGAATATTCGGCTTGCGGATCGTGTTTCGCGCGGCCGAGGCGAGAAAGGCGTAAAGGGCTGCATTGAGTGTCGCGAGCATAAGGAACGTCGCCTCGAAAATCGCCATCTGGGCAAAGAGCGGCCGCGACAAATCGAGGAACTGCGGCAGGAAGGCGACGAAGAAGATGATGCTCTTCGGATTGAGCGCGGTGACGGCATAGGCGTGCAGGAAGATCCGCCGCGGCCTTTCCGCCGAGGCGCCATCGGCGTCCTGTTCTTCGCCGCCGACAGGGGCCTTCCAGAGCTTGATGCCGAGCCAGATGAGGTAAGCGGCGCCGACCCATTTCAGCACCGTGAAGATGGCGGCGGATGTGGCGAGCAGGGCGCCGAGGCCGAGCATCGAGGCGGTCATGGCGGTGAAGTCGCCGAGAGCGACGCCGGCGACGGTCGCGCCGGCGGTCTTGCGACCGTGGCCGAGGGAATAGGAAATCACGAGGAGAATGGTTGGACCGGGGATGGCGAGCAGCACCGCCGAGGCGGCCGCAAAGGCAAACCAGTGTTCGAAGGACATGAAAAGGCTCCTCGCTTGAATGGCTCCTGCAATGGCGCAGAGGGATCCACGCAAATGCAAAGCCGTCAACCATTAACTTCAGCTGCAATGTCTAGTCGGCCGCCTCCGCGAGGGAAGCATTTTGCGCGGCATAGGAAAGATGAAGGCTTCGCCAGCCTCGCTTTATATTGCGGCATGCAAGCAACATGTTGGATCAAAAGAGAGAGTCGGAAGGGTTGAGTGCGCTTGACCGATAGAAAATTGCTGCGTTCAATCCGGCTGGGTGGCTCGACGGAACGACAGGTGCAGCATGTCGCGACGCGTTTTGAGTTTGAATGCCGCACTTCTATCGAGCACGACGATCGTGCCCGGCATCCTCGGCCCTCTGTTGCTTGTCTCGCCCGCGCGGGCCGCTTGCGACAATTTCACGCCGAACACCGGCGAGATGACCACGTGCAGCACGGATCCGGTTCCGGTGACGACGCCCATTCAGGCGCAGGCCGGCAGCACCAATGTGACCGTCAACATCGCCGCCGGCGCGACGCTCCAGCCCCTGGCACCAACAATGGCGTACTCGTCCGCAACCAGAGCACCATCAACAATGCCGGATCGATCCTCGTCACGGGCAACACGTTCGACGGCTTCTCGTTGCAGGGCAGCGGCAACGCCGCGACAAACACCGGCCTGATCCATACGACCGGCAACCAATCGGAGGCGATGTTCACGACCGGCAGCGGCAACACCATGGTCAACGGCGTCGGCGGCGTGGTTCAAATCGACGGCGGTTCCCACGGGCTGCTGTCGTTCGGGGCAGCAACAACACTCTCACCAATGCCGGCATGATCACGATGGGGGCGGGGGCGACTGGTTTCAGTGCGCTTCACGCCAACGGCGGCAGCGGCGGCAACACCCTGCTCAATGCCAGTGCAGGGACGATTATCGTCTCCGCCACCAATGGCCGTGCGATGTCCGTCGAGAACTCCGACACCTCGACAATTACAAATGACGGAACCATCACGACGACGGGCAATGGCGGCACGGGGATCTTCGCCTTCGGCAATGGTATATCGATCACCAACAACGGATCCATCACCACAACGGGTGCCAACGCCAGCGGCATCGAGAGCAACGGCTCCGGCGCAACCGTCGGGCCGATCCTCAACACCGGTTCGATCACGGCGTCGGGCAACGGCATTGTCATCAACAAGGCTGCCACGATCACCAACACGGCGGGCGCCGCGATCTCCAGCGGCGCGTTCGGTATATTCTCCAGCGCCGGGGCAACGATCGACAACGCCGGCACGATTCAGACAACTGGGCTGGCGGGTGTCATTCTGAATGGCGGCGGCGCCATCATCAATCGGACGGGTGGACTCATTCACGGGCAAACGGAGGGTGTTCAATCCGCCAATGCGCCGGCGTCCATTGACAATACCGGCACAATCGAAAGCGTCTCCGGCGCGGGGCTGCTGTTCAACGGGGCCTTCAACAATTCGGTCACCAACTCCGGAACCATCATTGGCGGCAACGGCACTGCGGTACAATTCGGCGCCGGTCAGGATACGATGACGATGCTTGGCGGCACGGTGACCGGCAACGTCCTGCAGGGCGATGGCGCCGACATTTTCACCATGCAGGGCGGCACGATTGCGGGCGCCCTCGATCAGGGTGCGGGTGCCGACAGCTTCGCCCTGTCGAACGGAACGATCACCGGCGATGTGCAGCAGGGCAACGGCATCGACGATTTCCGGATGACCGGCGGCCAGATCCAGTCGCTGGCTCAGGGCGATGGGCTGGACACGTTCCTCATGTCGGGCGGGCGGATCATCGACGCCTTCGAAGACGGCGATCACGCCGTCATGACCGGCGGTCGCATCGGTCGCGTCAATATGAAGCTCGACGACAGCCTGTTCGACATGTCCGGAGGCATCATTGACAGGAATCTCGTCACCGGCTTCGGCAACGACACGATCATTCTTTCGAATGGCACGATCGGCGGCAGTATCAGCGTCAGCGGCGGCACCCACAGCGTGACGGTCACCGGCGGCTCCGTCGGTGGCAGCGTGCTGATGAGCGTTGGCGCCGATGCCTTCACCTGGGACGGCGGCGGCATCATTTTCGGCGTGATCGATCTCGGTGACGACAACGATACGGCAACGCTCAGTAATCTCACCAACGGCAATCTCGGCGAAACGGATGCGATCACCGGCGGACTCGGCTCGGATACTCTGACGCTGCAAAACGTCACCACTGCAGGCGTGGCCCGTCTCCGGGAGTGGGAGACGATCAGCGCAACGAACGACACGGAACTGACATTCGACGGCGATCTGGTGCTGGGTGACGCCGGAAGCGGTAGCGGCGCCTTGAACGTTGATGCCACGAGCACGCTCTTCGGCGGCGGCAGCAACGCCGCAGTGTCGGCCTTCGCCGTCGGGCAGTTCGCAAACGTCGTCAACGCCGGCCGCATCGATCTCACGAATGGCGGCGCGAGCGCCAGCGAGACGTTTACGATCAACGGCAACTATGCGGGCGATGGCGGCGCGCTGTTTCTGGACACGGTGCTTGGAGACGATACGTCCGCCTCCGACAAGCTAGTGATTGCCGGCGGCGTCGCCTCCGGCAGCACGAGCATCGGCATCGTCAACGCCGGTGGAACCGGCGCCGACACGGTGCAGGACGGCATCCTCGTCGTCGAGGCCGTCAGTGGCGGCACCACCGCAGCCGGTGCCTTCGCGCTCGGCGGCAGGGTGGCGGCAGGCGCGCACGAATATTTCCTGTTCAAGGGCGGCGTTTCCGCCGGCACGGAAGAAAACTGGTACCTGCGCTCGACGCTGATCCCGACCCTGCCACCGGCACCCGCGCCTCCGCCGCTGTCGCCGCCACCCAACCTCGAGCCGGAACCACCGGAAACAGTAACGCCGTCCCCGATCCCGCCGACGACGCCGCCACCGCCCGTGGACGACGGCACGCCGACGACCCCGCCGGTTGACGATCCGGCGCCGGTCCTCCCGGGCACCCCGGTTCCGGTCACGCCGCAGCCTCCGCCGCCCGTCACGCCGCCGACTCCTCCTTCGGAAACGCCGGCAACGCCGACGATGCCGCCGCCATTGCCGCTACCGGGAACGGCGGCGCCGACCCCGGGCGCGACGCCAGTGACCGGTCCGGCCATCACGCTCTACCGCATCGAGGCGCCGACCTACTCAGCCGTTCAGCCGATCGCGCAGTATCTCGGCCTCGCGAGCCTTGGCACATTCCACGAGCGGCGCGGCGAGCAATCGCTGCTGGAGGGCGCCGGCACGTTGCCGACGACTTGGGGCCGGGTCTTCGGCCAGGATATCGAATTCGAATGGGACGGCACGGTCGCGCCGGGATTCGACGGTAATCTCTATGGTTTCCAGGCCGGCCAGGACCTGCTCGGTTGGGAAAGCGGTACGGGCCACATCGATCGCGTCGGTGTTTTTTTGCCCACGCGCGGACAGATGGTGACGTTACCGGCCAAGCGCTTGGCTGGAACGACCTCGCCGTCGGCGATGTCGATGTCGACGCGACGAGCCTTGGCGGCTACTGGACGCATATCGGCCCCAACGGCTGGTATCTCGACGCCGTCCTGATGGGGACTCTGTTTGGCGGCGACGCGACCTCCCGCGCCGGGGCCGGCATCGACATCGACGGAACCGGCGTCATTGTCTCGCTGGAAGGCGGCTACCCGATCGCGCTGACCGAGAGCTGGACGCTGGAACCGCAGGCGCAGCTGATCTGGCAGCACCTGTCGCTCGACGAGCAGCGAGACGCTTTCTCGACGGTGAACTTCGATTCCGACGACGCCGTGACCGGCCGTCTGGGCTTCCGCCTGCAAGGCGATCTGCCGACCGAGACGGCAACGTTCCAGCCTTACCTGAAGGCCAATCTCTGGCACAGTTTCGATGCCGACCAGCGCGTCACCTTCGGCACCGAGCCGATCGTCACCGAGACCGGCGGAACGGCGCTGGAGATCGGCGGCGGCATCGTGGCCCGACTACACGACCAATCTCGGCGGCGAGAAAACGCGCGTTCTGGAGGGCAATATCGGCCTGAGCGTGAAATGGTAAAGCAGGCCGAAAAGCGAGCGGCAATATTGGAACAAAGACATGCATCAAAACAATCACGGCCATGACTTCGGATCGGAACGATCGCAATCATGGCCGTGAACGGTCACGTAGAGCGAGCTTCGGCAAGGAGCCTAAGCCGAGGGCAATGCAGCTCCGCGCTCAGTCCGCCGCCTGCCACTTCTGGCCGATGACGTCCATGACATCGCCGAACCATTTGGTCGACGTGTCGAAATGCTTGCCGCCCTTGATGCGCGGGAACTCGATCGTGCGCAGCTTGCCGCCCTGGTCCTCGTCATGGCCGGTGACGCCGGAGACCTTGTTGAGCGCGCTCTCGACCGCGAGGTCGACCATGCTCTGGATCAGGCGCAGGTCGTCGCCGTTGGCGGGCGCGGAGCGGGCATAGTAGCCGGACTTCTGCACCATCGAGCGTTCGGCGCCGAGAAGGGCGGCGAACTGCTTCGAGAACCAGTTGCCGACATTGATCGTGTCGATCTTCACGTGACCGAAAGCATCGCGCTTGACCGTCTCGCCGGCCGCCTCGCGTTCGGCGACGATCGCGTCGAGGCAAGCGCCTTCGCTGACGAACAGGGTGACGAAGCCGGCGCGATCCATGACTTCACGCAGCCGTTCGGCCTCGGCCTCGAGATCGAACTTCATCTCCGGCAGGTAGAGGCCGTCGATGTTCTTCAGTTGCGCATTCATCATGAAGCCGTCGACATAGTCCTTGCCTTTGGCCATCTGGATATAGGAGCGCGCGGTTGCCGCCGTCAGCCAGCCGCAATGGCGGCCCATCACTTCGTGGACGACGAGGGTCCGCGGCGCTGCGCTCTGCTCGTTGGCGACGTTGTCGAAGAAGCGTGCACCGTATTCGGCAGCCGTCCAGGCGCCGAGCGTCTGGCGGATCGGCACCACGTCGTTGTCGACCGTCTTCGGCAGGCCGACGACAGTCAGGTCGTAGCCGTTCGCACCGAGATAGGCGGCAAGATCGGCCGCCGTCGTATTGGTGTCGTCACCTCCGATCGTATGCAGAATCGTGATTCCGTCCGACGCCAGCCTTTCGGCGGCGACCCGGAGCGGGTTCTGGCCTTCCTTGACGAGCCCGCGCTTCACGCAGTCGGCTGTGTTGGTAAGCTTCACGCGGCTGTTGCCAATCGGCGAACCGCCGTGGCGATGGAGGAGATGCGCTTTCTCGCGCATGTCCTTGGTGATCTCGATGCGGTCGGCGAGAAGCAGGCCCTGATAGCCGGAACGGTAGGCGACGAGTTCGTAGTCAGGCGCGATGTCCGTGTACCGTTCGATCAGGCCGCCGACAGCGGATGAAAGGCAGGGGGCAAGCCCGCCCGCCGTCAGCATTGCGACTTTCTTCTTGGCCATGGTTCCTCCTCGGCGATTCGGCACTGGCAACGGCTCAGCAGAGCCGGTCATGTTCATGTTCCTTGCTCATTCAAGGACACCGTGGTCTAGCGCAAATCCGATGGAAGTTAAATGACAGGCCTGTGGATGCTTCAAAAGTTGCGGGCCGTCTGATGCCGAATCGATCGACGCGGGTACACGTCGATATGGGTTGAGATTTACGGCGATATGATTTATTGAGGGCCATCACAAGTACGTCATTCGGGGCGTTTCCGGCGACCGGCCGCTTGCAATTTGCCACCACATCAGGTCATGCTGCTTGGTGGACAGGGAAAAATCTCACACATGTCATTTTGGGACAGCCTGCTGAAAATCGTCACGGCCACAGGCAATGCGCTCGCGGGCGTAGTCGAGGCCGTTCGCACCCTCTTTGAAGGGGATCCGGAAACACGGCGTAAGGTCGCGTTTTCGGTCGCGATGATCGCGCTTTCGGCGAAGATGGCGAAAGCCGACGGCATCGTCAGCGAGACCGAGGTTGCCGCTTTCCGTGATATCTTCAAGTTTCCCGCGGACCAGGCGCAGAATGTTGCGCGTCTCTACAACCTCGCGCGTCAGGACGTTGCGGGCTACGAGGCCTATGCCGAAAAAATGGCGTCGCTGTGCTCGTCCTGCGAAAAGAACTGCCCGATCCTCGAGGATATCATCGATGGGCTCTTCCATATCGCGAAGTCCGATGGCGCCGTACATGAGAAGGAACTCGCGTTCCTCATGCGCGTCGCGGAGATCTTCAAGATGGACGAGGAGCATTTCCAGCGCATCATGGCGCGCCATGTCCATCTCACGGGGCGCGATCCCTATGAGGTGCTGGGCGTTTCGCCGAAGGACGATTTCGCCAAGATCCGCCGGCGCTATCGCGTGCTCGTGTCCGAGAACCATCCGGACATGCTGGTGGCGCGGGGCGTGCCGAAGGAATTTCACGCGATCGCCAACGATCGCATGGCGGCGCTCAACGCAGCCTATGAGGCGATCGAGAAAGAACGCCGCGCCGCATGACAGCGAGGACATGCGATTTTCGAGGTGCGCGCCTGCTGCCGTCGCCCAATCACGGCGAGCGCGCCGGGGGGCGCAATCCCGATATGATCCTGCTGCACTACACCGGCATGGAGACGGCCGCTTCGGCGCTCGACTGGCTTTGTCGCGAAGAGAGCCAGGTCTCCAGCCACTATTTCGTTCATGAGGATGGCCGCGTCGACCAGCTCGTCGCGGAGGAGCGGCGCGCCTGGCACGCGGGCAAGAGCTCCTGGAAAGGCGAGACGGACATCAACTCCTGCTCGATCGGAATCGAGATCGCCAATGCCGGCCATCCGGGCGGGCTGCCGGACTTCCCTGAGGCACAGATCGAAGCGGTCGTCGAATTGTGTCGGGACTGTGGCCAGCGCTGGTCCATCGCCCCGGAAAGGGTGCTTGCGCATAGCGATGTCGCACCAATTCGCAAGGTCGATCCGGGAGAAAAATTTCCCTGGCATGTGCTGCACGCCAAGGGGGTCGGCCATTGGGTGGAACCGGCGCCGGTCGGCGGCGGCCGGTTTTTCCAGCGCGGCGACCGCGGCCAGCCGGTCGAGGCGATCCAGTCTTTGCTGTCTCTCTATGGCTATAGTATTGAAGTAACAGGCGATTTCTGTGAGAAGACGGAGGGCGCGGTGGCCGCATTCCAGCGCCATTTCCGTCAGGCGAGGGTGGACGGAATCGCCGATGTTTCGACCATCGACACGCTTCACCGCCTGCTTTCCGCACTTCCGAACCTCAGCGTTTAGGCGGCGATTTTTGGGTGCGCTAATTTAGCGCGCTCACCACTTTCCTGCGCGATTTTTTTGTGTTGCCACATGTTTACCATGATGGCCCCTTCATTTTCCCTGCACCAACTGCAGGGGATGCAGCGCGACCGCGCCGCTCTTTTGTCAATAAAAACGATCGGGAAATTCGGTCGTGGCGGCGGGGTGCGCTGCCGCGAGCGGTTCCCCAGACCGGAGACTTCAAACTAAATGAGAATATCGTCTGTTGCTGCGGTGGCGGCATGCTTCGGCATGTCCTTCGCCGGGATGGGTATGTCGTATGCAGGGGATGTCGACAAGACCATCAAGACCTCTTCGCTTCAGTCAGTGACCAGAACAACAGGGTACCCGAAGCCTGACCTGTCCCTGTCGACCGGCTCGCAATATACGATCCTCATCCAGTCCTACGCCAAGCAATATGGCGTTCCCGCCGGCCTCGCTCACGCCGTCGTTAAAATCGAAAGCAACTTCAACCCGGATGCGCGCGGCAGCGCCGGCGAGATCGGCCTGATGCAGATCAAGCCCGCCACCGCCCGCATGATGGGCTATTCCGGCTCGGCCAAGGGCCTCTACGATCCGGAAACCAACATCAAGTTCGGCATGATGTATCTCGCGAAGGCGCAGGAGCTTTCGGACGGCTCAACCTGCGGCACCATCCTGAAATACAACGCCGGCCACGCCGCCAAGCGGATGAATCCGGTGTCGAAGCGCTATTGCGGCAAGGTCCAGAGCATTCTGAACTAAGGACTTAAATCGTCGGTTTCGGGGGGGGCGGTTCCGTCCCCCGACTGACACATGACTTGCCTTGGATCGTTCCCGGTCCAAGGCTGTTGCCGGAAAGGTCTCGCGTTCCGGCATACCGTTAATTCCCGAAGGAATCCGGTGTCATTGCTTATGCGGCATGTTATCCACGGCGAAGCGAACCATCGGGGAGTGGCATGTCGGTAAGCTTTGATTTCGCCGTCGTCGGCAAGGGCATGATGGGGGCTGCGGCCGCGCGGCATCTGGCCGTTGCCGGAGCAAGCGTCGCGCTCATCGGCCCGGACGAGCCGGAAGATTGGGCCAACCACGGCGGCGTCTTTGCCAGCCACTATGACAACGCCCGCATTACCCGCACGATCGACGAAGATCCGGTCTGGGCCCGTCTTGCCCGCCGCTCGATCGACCGCTACCCGGAGATCGCCGGCGAGAGCGGCATCGACTTCTACGCGGAAGTCGGTTGCCTGATCGCAGCACAGGCGCCGGGTGGCGAATTCGACTACCTGGAGAAGGTCGCGCGTGCCCGCGACAGGCTCGGCGTCGAGGCGCCGCCGATTTCTGGCGATGATCTCGTTCGACGCTTTCCCTGGTTCCGTTTTCCCTGGGGTTATGGCGGTATTCATGAGAGGCGCGGCGCGGGTCACATCAATCCCCGGGCATTGGTGAAGGCGCAGACGATCCTCGCCGAAAGGTCGGGCGCGCGGGGCATCCGTTCCGAGGTAATTTCCGTCGAAGAACATTCGGATCACGTCGCCGTGGCGACCGTCGACGGTCAAGCAGTTCGGGCGGGGCGCGTCCTCGTTGCGGCCGGCGGCTTCTCGCTGTCGAACGCGCTGCTGCCGCGGCCGATCGATCTCACCGTGAAGGCGCGTACGGTACTTTTCGCCGAGGTCGGTGCCGAGGATCTCGTTGGCTTCGCGGGCATGCCGTCGCTGATCGGTGCCGCTCCGGAACAGGAACGCAGCTATTACCTGCTGCCGCCGGTTGCCTATGCAGACGGCAAACACTACATCAAGATCGGCGGCGACCCGATCGACCGGGTGCTCGCGAGCGAACCGGCGGTGAGGGAATGGTTCCGCAGTGGCGGCAATGCGCCGGCGGCCGATCACATGCGGGGATTGCTTGCCGAGGTGATGCCGGGCTTTCAGCCCGTTGCGACGCATTTTGCGCCCTGCGTCACGTCGTTCACGCGGCACGGTTATCCCTATATTGGCTTTGCCAGCGATCGCCTCGCTGTCGTCACCGGCGGCAACGGACAGGCCGCCAAGAGTTCAGACGAGATCGGGCGGCTTGGTGCTGCGCTCGTCATGGAAGGGCACCTCGATGCCCCAGAATATGAAACCGACTTTGCGGTTTCGTACCGTTGATCGATCCGCGCAAGCGCAGGCTGAAATTATTACCGATTTTTCTGGCGCTTGCCGCTTCGGTCGGCTAATGACCCCTCTGCCAGTTGGCCGGGCAGCCGCGCCCCGCAAGTGCCGAAAGGCCGCGGGGGGAGGAAAGTCCGGGCTCCACGGAAACACGGTGCCGGATAACGTCCGGCGGGGGCGACCCCAGGGAAAGTGCCACAGAAAGCAAACCGCTCCGCTTGCGGAGTAAGGGTGAAAGGGTGGGGTAAGAGCCCACCGCGGACATGGCGACATGGACGGCACGGCAAACCCCACCGGGAGCAAGACCGAATAGGGATGACACGGGCGCGCGAGCGCCCAGCCGGTTTCCAGGCGCGTCATCCGGGTGGGTTGCAAGAGGCTGCGCGCAAGCGCAGTCCCAGATGAATGGCTGCCACGTTCCGTTCCTTCGGGGGCGGGGCCATACAGAACCCGGCTTACAGGCCAACTGGCTTTTTTCTTCCCGTGCTGCACGCAGTCGCGTTCAAGCGGACCACCTTTTCTCAAACGAATCAGCAGCCGATTGTTCCCGCGACTATTGCTGCCGTGGCGCGGTTTCGCCGGAGATTCCAAGGGATTAGGGCCTCGATCGTAACCCTTTGTTAAACTTAACAACCTATCAATATTTGATCATCCGCGAGGCTTATTGCGAGCTTCTCCCATTGACGCCCATATGGTCCCATGTTATCCCATAATGGTACTGCGCAAGGGCCGCGTCGTGGCCCATCATCGCAAAATTCCAAGGTTCCTTCCTCGGAAGGGTCGGGCGGGCACGCTTGTGTCCGGCGGGGGTCTTTTGTGCGCGGGGGCAGGTGTTTGCGCGGGCCAATGATCGTGGCCCGTCAGTCGGAGGCGGCCGTTTCGCGTCATGAACCGCTTCTTGTCACATGCTACGAACCGGATCGATGCAAAGGGGCGGGTGTCCGTGCCTTCGGCGTTCCGCGCCGTGCTTTCGGATGGGGGCATCCGGGAGCTATACTGCTTTCAGGACTTCGTCTTTCCGGCGATCAGCGTCGGTGGGCCGGAGCTCCTGGACCGGTTCGAGAGGCAGATGGCGGCAGAGGATCCGTTTTCGGATGCCGCCAACCAGATGTCGCTCCTCGTTCACGGGGGCGGCGTCTTCGTAAAGCTCGACCCGGAGGGCCGGTTGATGGTGACGGATTTCATTCGCGACTTCACCGGCATCTCGACCGACGTGACGTTCGTTGGACGGGGCGATCATTTTCAGCTCTGGGAGCCGCAGGCGTTTGCGAGGGCGCAGGCGGAGGCCCGGGAAGGGCGCAAGCAACGGGGGTTGCGTCCGGAATAGAACGGAGAGGCGGAATGGTGACGGATCAAGGCGGCGGATATTCTGAAGCCGACGGCGGACCGGTTCGTCACATTCCCGTCCTGTTGAGCGAGGTGCTCGCTGCCCTCGAACCTGCACCTGGCAAGATCATTCTCGATGGCACGTTTGGTGCCGGCGGCTATACGTCCGCCATCCTGACGGCGGGTGCCGACGTGATTGCGCTCGATCGCGATCCGACGGCGATTGCCACAGGTCAGCCTCTTGTCGCCGCCTCCGAGGGGCGGCTCAAGCTCGTTCATTCCCGCTTTTCGGAACTCGCAGAACATACGCCGGCAGAAGGTCTCGATGGCGTCGTGCTCGATATCGGGGTTTCCTCGATGCAGATCGATGAGGCCGAGCGGGGCTTTTCTTTCCAGAAGAAGGGGCCTCTCGACATGCGCATGTCGGCTGCCGGTGTCTCTGCCGCCGATGTCGTCAATCGCGCCAAGGTCTCCGATCTCATCCGCATTTTCGGTTTCCTCGGCGAAGAGAAGCAGGCGGGCCGCATTGCCCGGGCCATCGAAAAGCGCCGCGCCGAAGCGCCGTTCGAAACGACGCGCGACCTCGCGGGCCTCATCGAGATCGTGACGCCGCGCAAGGCCAAGGACAAGATTCACCCCGCGACCCGCGTCTTTCAGGCGCTGCGCATCTTCGTTAACGACGAACTCGGGGAACTCGCCAATGCGCTTTTTGCTGCCGAGCGGGTGCTGAAGCCCGGCGGGCGCCTTGTCGTCGTCACCTTCCATTCTCTCGAAGACAGGATCGTCAAGGCGTTCTTCCAGGATCGGTCCGGCAAGGCGGCTGGATCCCGCCACCTGCCGATGGTCGCTGCACGCGCCGCAACCTTCACGCCAGTTGGCAAGCCTATGATTGCGGCCAGCGAGGAAGAAGCGTCCCGCAATCCGCGCGCCCGGTCCGCCAAGCTCAGGGCCGGCATCCGCACGGAGGCCCCGTCGCCGGGAAACGATCTGTCCATTTTCAACCTGCCGGAACTGGCGAGCCTTGCGAAACTGGGGGGCTAAGAGAAGATGCTGCGAACGCTCGACATTGTCCTGATCGTCGTCATGACGGCAGCTGCCACGGTCACCTACACGATCAAGCATCAGGCCGAGAACAAGCGGGAAGAAGTTCGCCGGCTCGACGCTGCCATCAAGCTCGAGGAAGACACGATCGATCTCTTGAGGGCGGACTGGGCGCTGCTGACACAGCCGAACCGGCTCGAGCGCCTCGTGGGCGCCTTCGGCGCCGACCTGCAGCTCGCGCCGACCCCTTCGACGCAACTCGCGCGGCCCGAGGAGCTTCCGATGCTGAAAGCGGACCTGCCGCAGCCGGAAGGCGACAAGGCGGCTGAGGACGGCATTGCCGCCGTCATCAAGACAGACGGTATGGCAACAGGATCGGTGGCGCGCTGATGTCGTTTCTCTCCCGTATCATGGTACTGAAGAGCAAGGCGCATTTCTCGGCGGGCGGCAACAACCGCCCATCCGATGGGGTCAACGTCACGATCCAGGGAGCACGCAAGAAGAGCGCCAGCCAGGCGAAGAACCGGGTGGCGATCGTCATTGCCAGCTTCGGAATCGTCTATGCCGTGATTGGCGGGCGGCTTGCACAATACGGCATGGCGCAGCCGGAGACTGTTTCCTCGATCGGGCGCGCCGACAGTCTGATGGCTTCGCGCCCCGACATTCTCGATCGCAACGGCGAAATTCTCGCAACCGACATCCGCACGGTGTCGCTTTATGCCGAGCCGCACAAGATCGTCGATGCCGACGAAGCGGTGGAGCGCCTGGCGACGGTTCTACCCGATCTCAACGCCCGCGAGATCTACAACAAGCTCAAGTCTAAGTCGCGTTTCCAATGGCTGCGCCGGCAACTGACGCCGAAGCAGCAGAGCGAAATCCTGGCGCTCGGCATTCCCGGCGTCGGCTTCCGACCGGAAAAGCGGCGCTTCTATCCCGGTGGTCCGACCGCCGCCCATATCCTCGGCCATGTCAATATCGACAACCGCGGCGTTGCCGGCATGGAGCGCTACATCGACGGCCAGGGCCTTGCCGATCTGGCCGCGATCGGCATGACCAGCGATGCCAAACTTGAGCCGGTCAAGCTTTCGATCGATGTGCGCGTCCAGAACATCGTGCGCGACGTCATCGATGCCGGCATGAAGAATTTCCAGGCGATCGCCGCCGGCGCGGTCGTGCTCGACGTCCATACCGGCGAGGTGCTGGCGATGGCCTCGGTTCCGGACTACGACCCGAACAAGCCGGCGGAAGGCGCCGAGGAAGGCTGGATGAACCGCATGTCGAACGGCACGTTCGAGATGGGGTCGACCTTCAAGACTTTCACGATCGCGATGGGGCTCGACTCCGGCAAGGTGACGCTCAACGACAGCTTCGATGCGTCGGCGCCGATCCGCATCGGCGGCTTCACCATCAAGGATTTTCACGGCAAGCGCCGCGTGCTGACGGTGCCGGAGATCTTCCAGTACTCCTCGAACATCGGCACGGCCAAGATCGCCGACCTCATAGGCATTCCCGGCCACAAGGAATTCCTCACGCGCATCGGGCTTCTGTCGAAGCTGCCGACGGAGCTTCCGGAGGTCAAGACACCGTCCCAGCCGCGCGAATGGAAGAAGATCAACTCGATCACCATCTCCTTCGGCCACGGCGTCTCCACGACGCCGTTGCAGACGGCGGTTGCCGGGGCTGCGCTGGTCAATGGCGGCAAGCTCATTCCGCCGACCTTCCTGCCGCGCACAGAGGAGCAGGCGAACGAACTGGCGACGGCGGTCGTCAAGAAGAGCACCAGCGAGGACATGCGCTTCCTGCTTCGCTGGAACGGCATCGCCGGTTCTGGCAAGCGGGCGCTCGTCCCGGGCTTCAACGTCGGCGGCAAGACCGGCACGGCCGACAAGGTGGTCAACGGCCGTTACGCCAGCGACCTGAACTTCAACGCCTTCCTCGCCGCCTTCCCGATCGACAATCCCAAATACATCGTGTTGACCTTCATCGATGCGCCGAAGACCGGCGAAGGCGGTGGGCGGACCGCTGGTTCCAACGCAGCGCCCATGGTGCGCGACATCATCAGCCGCTCCGCGCCGCTTCTCGGGGTCGAACCGAAATTTGGAGAAGACGGTTCTGCCTTGCTTGTGTCTTATTGACCGTGAAATGAGAATGCGAACGATTCGCGATCCGGCGGATCGATATCGATGCGAGACATGCAGTTCATGAAGATCAAGGACCTGGCGGGAGCAGCTTTCCCGGAACTTTCGGCGCAACTGAAGGGCGTTTCCTCGGATATCGAGATCGCCGGCATTACGGCCGATAGCCGGCAGGTCAAACCGGGCGATCTTTTCGTCGCTGTCGCCGGGACGAAGGCGAATGGGACCGCCTACATCGCTGATGCCCTTTCGCGCGGCGCTGCGGCCGTGGTCGCGGCGGATAGCACGGATACCGGGGCCGACGTGCCGGTGTTCGGGCTCTCGGAGCCGCGACGTTTCCTGGCGAAGGCGGCCGCCGCCTTCTATGGGCGCCAACCGGAGACCATGGTGGCGGTGACCGGGACGGCGGGCAAGACCTCCGTCGCTTCCTTCACCCGGCAGATCTGGGCGCATTCGGGCCTTGCCGCCGCGATGATCGGAACGACCGGCGTCGTGGCGCCGGGCCGCAACGACTACGGATCGCTGACCACCCCGGACCCGGTTTCGCTGCACAAGCTGCTTAAGGAACTCGCTGATGCCGGCGTGACCCATGCGGCGATGGAAGCCTCCAGCCACGGCCTCGACCAGAGCCGGCTCGACGGCGTTCGGCTTGCCGCCGCGGCCTTCACCAATCTCGGCCGCGACCACATGGACTATCATCCGACGGTCGAACACTACATGGCCTCGAAGATGCGCCTCTTCTCGACCCTCCTGCCCAAGGGCGCACCGGCGGTGATCTTCGCCGACGACCAATGGTCTGACCAGGCGATCGCCGCCGCCCGCAAGGCCGGCCAGGATGTGCGCACTGTTGGACGCAAGGGCGAATTCCTCACGTTGAAGCGCGTCGAGCATTTCCGCCACAAGCAGTCGGCGGAGGTCCATGTCGGTGACGATATTTTCGAGATCCACGTGCCGCTTGCCGGCGACTTCCAGATTGCCAATGCGCTGGTTGCCGCCGGCCTTGCCATGTCCACCGGCATCAGCGCCAAGGCGGCCTTTTCGGCGCTCGAGAAATTGCAGGGCGCGTCCGGGCGCCTCGAACTCGTCGGGCACACGAAGGATGGCGCGCTCGCCTATGTGGATTATGCCCACAAGCCGGACGCGCTGGAGAATGTCCTGACCTCGGTTCGTCCTTTCACCACCGGCCGGATCATTGTCGTTTTCGGCTGCGGCGGCGACCGCGACAAGGGTAAGCGGCCGATTATGGGCGAGATCGCCACGCGGCTTGCCGATGTGGTCATCGTCACCGACGACAACCCGCGCTCGGAAGTGCCGGAAGTTATCCGCGCCGAGATCATGGCCACGGCCAAGGGCGCAACCGAAATCGGCGACCGCGCCGAGGCGATCCGCACGGCGGTCGGCATGCTGAAAAGCGGCGACACGCTGATCGTCGCCGGCAAGGGACATGAGGAAGGGCAGACGATCGGTTCCGTGACCCTGCCGTTCTCGGACCACGAGGAAGTACGCAAGGCATTGGGAGGGCTATGACTTGAACTGGCTCTGGACAAGCAGCGATCTTCTGGCTGCGATGAACGGCCGTCCGGTCGGAAATCTGCCAGAGGGCATTGCCGGCATCTCGATAGACAGCCGAACGATCAACAAGGGTGAGGCGTTTTTCGCGATCAAGGGCGATCGTGTCGATGGCCATGACTATGCCGGGATCGCGCTTGCCAATGGAGCCGCCCTTCTTGTCGTCAGCGAAGGTAAGATTCCCGCCCTCGGCCGGCTGATCGCGCCGATGATCGTCGTCGATGACGTGCTGGAGGCGTTGATCCGGCTCGGCTGCGCCGCGCGCGATCGCAGCGCGGCCAAGGTTATCGCCGTCACCGGATCGGTCGGAAAGACCACGACGAAGGAAATGCTGAGACATGTGCTGTCCCCGCTCGGCCGCGTGCATGCCTCCGTTGCCTCCTTCAACAATCACTGGGGTGTGCCGCTGACCCTTGCGCGGATGCCTGAGGCGACCGACTTCGGCATCTTTGAGATCGGCATGAACCACCCGGGCGAGATCCGGCCGCTGACGAAGATGGTTCGCCCGCACGTGGCCGTCGTCACCAGCATCGCTGCCGCCCATCTCGGCAATTTTGAGAGCCTCGACGAGATCGCGGCGGCAAAGGCCGAGATCTTCGAAGGTGTCGTCAAAGACGGCCACGCCGTCCTCAACATCGACAGCCCGCAATACACCCTCCTGGAGCGGACCGCTGGTGCCGCCGGCGTGAGTTACATCCATTCCTTCGGCGCCAATCCGAAAGCCGAGTTCCGGCTGGTCGAATTCGCCGGTCGCTCGGAAGGATCGGTGCTCTGGGCGGGAATCGGCGGCAGGACGCTGGAAGTCGCGATCGGCGCTCCGGGGCGCCATATCGCCGAGAACGCGCTGGCCGTGATCGCGGCGGCGAGGCTCGCGGGCGCCGATCTCGATCAGGTCCTGGCCTCGCTTGCGACGATGCGGCCGGAAAAAGGCAGGGGACTGCAGCACCGCCTGAAGGTCGGCGCGGGTCGATTGACGCTCATCGACGAGAGTTACAATGCCAACCCGGCCTCGATGCGCGCAGCGATCTCGCTGCTGCGCGACGCCGAGCCACCCGTCGGAGGGCGCCGGATCGCGATCCTCGGCGACATGCTGGAGATGGGCGAGCACGCCGCCGAGGTTCACGCCGCTCTTGCGGAACCGATCGTTGAGGCGGGAATCGCGGAGGTCTGGCTCGCCGGGCCCGAGATGGCGTATCTGCGCGACGCTCTGCCGCCGGAGGTCTCGACCGTCTATCGCGAGTCTGTCGACGATCTCACGGACTATGCACTCGCAGCGGTTGCCGCCGGCGATGTGGTGATGGTCAAGTCGTCCAAGGGAACCGGCTGCGCGAAGATCGTCCAGGCTCTTCTCAACGCCTATCCGGAAGAGGCGGCGAGGGGCGGGGAAGCATAGGTGCTACAGCGAGCTCTGTGCGTCTGAAACGACGCACGGCGCTGTCGTGCTGGTGGATACCGCCTTCGGCCAGGGGATATGGCCTTAACATAGTCGACCACAAGCGGGTAACGTCTTTCAGATGATTCTGTTGGACGATGTCCGATTCTAAACCTTTGGGGAAAGGTCCCTTATGCTGATCTGGCTCGTGGAACTGGCGGACCGCTTTCAATTTTTCAATCTCTTTCGCTACATCACTTTCCGCACGGGTGCAGCTCTCTTCACTTCCGCCCTGATCGTCTTCCTGTTCGGCCCGGCGATGATCGCATCGCTTCGTATCCGCCAGGGCAAGGGCCAGCCGATCCGCGCCGACGGTCCGCAGACCCACTTCAAGAAGGCTGGTACGCCGACCATGGGCGGCCTGATGATCCTCGCCGGCATCGTCGTTTCGTCGCTGCTGTGGGCCGACCTTTCCAGCGTCTATGTCGTTTCGACTCTCCTGGTGACGCTCGGCTTCGGCGCGATCGGCTTTTACGACGACTATCTCAAGGTGACCAAGCAGTCGGACAAGGGCTTTTCCGGCAAGGCGCGTCTCGGTATCGAATTCGTGATCGCCGCGATCGCCGTCTTCTTCATGATGCAGGCGGCGCTTTCGGCAGGGACCGCCGGCTCCACCTTCGGTTCCTCGGTGACGTTCCCCTTCTTCAAGGACCTGATGCTCAATCTCGGCTATTTCTTCGTGCTTTTCGGCGGTTTCGTCATCGTCGGCGCGGGCAATGCCGTGAACCTGACCGACGGCCTCGACGGCCTTGCCATCGTGCCTGTGATGATTGCGTCCGCCGCCTTCGGGCTCATCGCCTACCTCGCCGGTAACGCCGTTTTCGCCAACTATCTGCAGATCCATTTCGTGCCGGGCACCGGCGAACTCGCCGTGATCCTCGGCGCCGTAATCGGCGCGGGCCTCGGCTTCCTCTGGTTCAACGCGCCGCCCGCCGCGATCTTCATGGGCGATACCGGCTCGTTGGCGCTGGGTGGCCTCATCGGCACGGTTGCCGTCGCCACGAAGCATGAAGTCGTGATGATCATCATCGGCGGTCTCTTCGTCATCGAGACGCTATCGGTGATCATTCAGGTTTTCTGGTTCAAGCGCACGGGCCGCCGCGTGTTCCTCATGGCGCCGATCCACCATCACTTCGAAAAGAAGGGCTGGACGGAAAGCCAGGTGGTGATCCGCTTCTGGATCATCGCCGTCATCCTCGCGATGATCGGCCTTTCGACGCTCAAGCTCAGGTGATTGCGCGATGATCCCGGTCACCACATTCAAGGATAAGAAGGTCGCACTCTTCGGGCTCGGCGGTTCCGGCCTCGCGACGGCGCAAGCGCTGGTCGCCGGCGGGGCGGAGGTCGTCGCCTGGGACGACAATCCCGACAGCGTCGCCAAGGCTGCGGCAGCGGGGATTTCGACGGCCGACCTGCGTGGCGTCGACTGGTCTGCCTTTGCCACCTTCGTGCTTTCTCCAGGCGTGCCGCTGACGCATCCGAAGCCGCATTGGACGGTCGATCTGGCCCACCAGGCCGGCGTCGAGATCATCGGCGATGTGGAACTCTTCGTGCGTGAGCGCCGGGTGCATGCCCCCGATTGCCCGTTCATCGCCATCACCGGCACCAACGGCAAATCGACGACCACGGCACTGATCGCCCATATCCTCAAAGAAACCGGGCGCGACACCCAGCTTGGCGGCAATATCGGCACCGCGGTGCTGACGCTCGATCCGCCGAAGGCCGGGCGTTTCTACGTGGTGGAATGCTCCTCCTATCAGATCGATCTTGCACCGACGCTTGAGTCCACGGCCGGAGTGCTGCTTAACCTCACCCCCGACCATTTGGACCGGCACGGCACGATGCAGCACTATGCCAATATCAAGGAGCGGCTGGTGGCCGGAAGCGGCACGGCGATCGTCGGCGTGGATGACAGCTTCTCGAGCCTGATCGCCGACCGCGTGGAGCGCGCCGGAACGAGGGTCGTGCGCATTTCGCGCCGGCAAGTGCTTGCCGACGGGTTTTATGCCGAGGGCTCGCAGCTGATGCGCGCCAGCGGCGGCACGTCTTCGCTGTTCACCGATCTTGACGGGGTCCAGACGCTGCGCGGTGGGCATAACGCCCAGAATGCGGCGGCAGCGATTGCAGCCTGTCTTGCGGTTGGCGTCGACGAAAAGGACATCGTCGATGGGCTTCGCAGCTTCCCGGGTCTCAAGCACCGGATGCAGCCGGTCGGGCAGAAGGGCGACGTTGTCTTCGTCAACGACAGCAAGGCGACCAATGCGGACGCCGCGGCGCCGGCGCTGTCGAGCTACGATCGGATCTACTGGATTGCCGGCGGTCTGCCGAAGGAGGGCGGCATCTCGTCGCTTGCGCCGTTCTTCCCGAAGATCGTCAAGGCCTATCTGATCGGCGAGGCCGCACCGGCCTTTGCGGCGACGCTCGGCGAGGCCGTGCCCTACGAGATTTCCGGAACGCTGGAGAAGGCGGTCGCCCGTGCGGCGGCGGATGCGGCAAAAGACGAGGACGGGCCTTCGGCCGTGATGCTCTCCCCGGCTTGCGCAAGCTTCGACCAGTACAAGAATTTCGAGGTGCGTGGAGATGCCTTTGTCGGGCACGTGGCGGCACTCGAAGGCGTGACCATGCTCGTCTGACGAGCGGAGTCGGGCCTGAACGATTGACCTTGGCGCTGACCTGCGCCGGAAAAGGGGACAGACAGATGGTAAGCCGAGCCGAACGTGGCCCCGTGGCCGACTGGTTCTGGACGATCGACAGGTTTTTTCTGGCGACCTTCATCCTCCTGATGGGCGTCGGCTTCATGCTCTCCTTCGCTGCGAGCCCGCCGGTTGCCGAGCGGCTTGGCCTCGATAGCTTCCACTTCGTCAAGCGTCATGCGCTCTTCCTCTTGCCGTCGCTCGCGGTGATGGTCGGCATCTCCTTCCTTTCCCCACGCCAGGTCAGGCGCGCTGCAATCATCCTGCTCGGCGTCTCGCTCGGGATGATGGTGCTGGTTCTGTTCGTCGGTCAGGAGGTCAAGGGCTCGTTGCGCTGGATATCGATCGCCGGCATTTCGATTCAGCCCTCGGAATTCATGAAGCCGGCCTTCGTGGTCGTCTGCGCCTGGCTTTTCTCCGAGCATGCACGGCAGCCGGAAATACCAGGTAATCTTTTCGCCATCCTGCTTTTCGGCATTGTCGGCGCGCTTCTTGTCGCCCAGCCGGATCTTGGCCAGACCATCCTGACCACGGCGGTCTGGGGCGGCATGTTCTTCATGGCCGGCATGCCGTGGCTCTGGATCATCGTGCTTGCGGGCGCCGCGGTCGGCGGTTTCTTCGTCGCCTACACCATGCTGCCGCACGTCGCCGGCCGTATCGACCGGTTCCTGACCGGCGAGGGCGATACCTTCCAGGTGGACACGGCACGCGAAGCGATCATCCGTGGCGACTGGTTCGGTCGCGGTCCGGGTGAGGGCGTCGTCAAGCGCATCATCCCCGACAGCCACACCGACTTCGTCTTTTCCGTCGCGGCGGAAGAGTTCGGCATCGTCTTCTGCATGGCCATCGTGCTGATCTTTTCCTTCCTGGTCATGCGTGGTCTCAGCCATGCCTTCCGCGAGCGGAACGATTTCAACCGCTTTGCCGTTGCCGGTCTGGTGCTGCAACTTGGCATCCAGTCGATGATCAATATCGGCGTGAACCTCGAACTGCTTCCGGCCAAGGGCATGACCCTGCCGCTGATTTCCTATGGCGGATCCTCGATGGTGGCGATCTGCGTGACGGCCGGTTTCATCCTGGCATTGACCCGTCACCGGCCGGAGAAGCGCGCCGTGGAGCGCAGCCTCTTTCGATCCGGCGTCGGACTGCCGGCGGAGTAAGTCATGAGCAAAGGCATCATTCTCCTTGCCGCCGGCGGCACCGGCGGTCACCTTTTTCCCGCGGAAGCACTGGCGCATGAGCTGAAGGCGTCCGGCTACACCGTGCATCTGGTGACGGACAGCCGCGCCGAGCGCTTTGCCGGCAGGTTTCCGGCCGACGATATGCACATTGTACCTTCGGCGACGATCGGCTCGAAGAACCCGATCAAGCTGGCGCGATCCGTCTGGAAACTCTGGACCGGCTTGCGGGCTGCGCGCCGGCTGATCGCGCGCCTGAAGCCCAAGGCGGTGATCGGCTTCGGGGGGTACCCGACGGTGCCGCCGCTGCTGGCCGCGACGGGCATGGGTGTCCCGTCGATGATCCACGAGCAGAATGCCGTGATGGGGCGGGCCAACAAGATGCTGGCCTCGCGCGTGCAGGCGATCGCCGGAGGCTTTCTTCCCGAGGGCAGCGGGGCTTTCGCGACGAAAACGGTGACCACCGGCAATCCCGTTCGTCCGGCCGTGCTCGAAGCGGCGGGCATGCCCTATGCGGTTTCCTCGAACGACGCGCCGTTCCATCTGGTCGTCTTCGGCGGCAGCCAGGGCGCACAATATTTCTCGCAGGCGATCCCGCAGGCGGTCTGCCGTCTCGACGACGACGCGCGCCAGCGGGTGCGGGTCACGCAGCAGGCGCGTCCCGAGGACCGGGAAGGCGTTATCGCGGCCTACGACAAACTCGGCGTTCCGGCGGAGGTCTCTCCCTTCTTCAACGACATGGCGGCGCGAATAGCAGCCGCCCAGCTCGTTATCTGCCGCTCGGGCGCATCGACCGTGTCCGAGCTTGCGGTGATCGGCAGGCCGGCGATCCTCGTGCCCTATCCCTATGCGCTCGATCATGATCAGGCGGCGAATGCGGCCGCACTCGCGGCCAAGGGCGGTGCCCGGGTGATCGCGCAGGCCGAGCTCAGCGCCGAACGGCTTTCGGGTATCCTCGCCGATGCGATGAACAATCCACAGTCCTTGGCGCAGATGGCCGCCAGAGCCCGCGAAACCGGCAAACCGGACGCCGCGCGCTTGCTTGCGTCCCTCGTAGAGGCTATTGCCAGCGGTTTGACAGTCGAGAAATTCAAGGAAACACGCTCATGAAAATGCCGAAGACGATCGGGCTCGTACATTTCATCGGTATCGGCGGCATCGGCATGAGCGGCATCGCAGAGGTGCTGCACAATCTCGGGCACCGGGTGCAGGGTTCGGATCAGTCGGACAGCGCCAACGTGCAGCGACTTCGCGAGAAGGGCATCAAGATCTCCGTCGGCCACAAGGCCGAAAACCTCGGTGACGCCGAGGTGGTCGTCGTCTCGACGGCCATCAAGAAGGACAATCCCGAACTGATTGCTGCGCGCGAAAAGTTCCTGCCCGTGGTGCGGCGCGCCGAAATGCTGGCCGAACTCATGCGCTTCCGCAACGCGATCGCGATCGGCGGCACGCACGGCAAGACGACGACGACTTCGATGATCGCGGCGCTGCTCGATGCGGGTGGGCTCGATCCGACGGTCATCAATGGCGGCATCATCAATGCCTACGGCACGAATGCGCGCATGGGTGCCGGCGAATGGATGGTGGTTGAGGCGGACGAGTCGGACGGCACCTTCCTGAAGCTGCCCGCCGACATCGCAGTCGTCACCAATATCGACCCCGAACACCTCGACCACTATGGCAATTTCGACGCCGTGCGCGCTGCCTTCCGGCAGTTCGTCGAGAACGTGCCGTTCTATGGTTTCGGCGTGCTCTGCCTAGACCACCCCGAGGTGCAGGCGATGGTCGCCAAGATCGAGGACCGCAAGGTCGTCACCTATGGCGAGAACCCGCAGGCGGACGTGCGCTATCACAATATCCGCATGGACGGCGCGACCTCGGTCTTCGATATCGAGATCCGCCGCCGCCGTACCGGCCAGGTCATCACGATGAAGGACCTGCGGCTGCCCATGCCCGGCCGCCACAACGTTTCCAATGCCACGGCCGCCATCGCGGTCGCCCAGCGCCTCGGCATCAAGCCGGAGGATATCGCGAAGGGGCTCGCCGCCTTCGGTGGCGTCAAGCGGCGCTTCACGCTCACCGGCGAGTGGAACGGCACGCGTATATTCGACGACTACGGTCATCACCCGGTCGAGATCAAGGCGGTGCTGAGAGCGGCGCGCGAGGCCTGCCAGGGCCGGATCATCGCCGTCCACCAGCCGCATCGCTACAGCCGTCTCTCGAGCCTTTTCGAGGACTTCGCCTCCTGCTTCAACGATGCCGACACGATCCTGATCGCGCCGGTTTACGCCGCGGGTGAAGACGCGATCGACGGAGTGGATTCGGAAGCGCTGGTCAACCGCATCAAGGCGGCAGGGCATCGCGACGCGCGTAACGTCGCCGGGCAGGAGGCGATCGCGCCGATCGTCTCGAACATTGCGCAGCCGGGCGATTTTGTGGTTCTCTTGGGGGCTGGCAGCATTACCTATTGGGCTGCGGCCCTTCCCAAGGAACTCGCGAATATTTCAGGAATTTGAGCATGAAACAGGTTAACGGCCAGAAACTTCTCGAAGCGCTCGGAAGCGGCGTCAGCGCAGTCCGCGGACGCATCACGCCCGATGCACCGATGGACCGCGTGACCTGGTTTCGCGCCGGCGGGCTCGCCGAACTCATGTTCCAGCCGCACGACACGGACGATCTCGTGACGTTCCTGAAGCTCGTGCCGGAGGATGTCCCGGTGATGGTGATCGGCGTCGGCTCCAACCTGCTCGTGCGCGACGGCGGCATACCGGGTGTCGTCATCCGGCTTTCGGCCAAGGGCTTTGGCGATCTTGAACTCGTCGGCGAAAACCGCATCAAGGCGGGTGCCATCTGCCCGGACAAGAACATCGCTGCCATGGCGCTCGATCACGGCATTGGCGGCTTCTATTTCTACTACGGCATTCCGGGCTCGATCGGCGGCGCACTGCGGATGAACGCCGGCGCCAACGGCGGCGAGACGCGCGAGCGGGTCGTGGAGGTGCACGCCGTCGACCGCAAGGGCAACACGCATGTGCTGAGCAATGCCGACATGGGCTATGGTTATCGCCATACCGCGGCGGCGAAGGACCTGATCTTCACGCATGCGATTTTCGAAGGCTATCCGGAGGACAAGAACAAGATCCGCACCGACATGGACGCCGTGCGCCAGCATCGCGAGACGGTGCAGCCGATCCGTGAGAAGACCGGCGGCTCGACCTTCAAGAACCCGGAAGGCCATTCCGCCTGGAAGCTCATCGACGAGGCGGGTTGCCGCGGCATGATGATCGGTAGCGCGCAGATGTCGCCGCTCCATTGCAACTTCATGATCAACACGGGGCAGGCGACCGGCTACGAGCTCGAATATCTCGGCGAAACGGTGCGCTCCCGCGTGATGGAGCATTCCGGCGTGAAGCTGGAGTGGGAGATCAAGCGCGTCGGCAAGTTCATGCCGGGCTACGAGATCAAGGAATTCCTCGGCCGCGGCATCGCCTGAGCCGGGCAGTAACGGAGAGGGCCGCGGCGGGTTACCGTCGCGGCCCTTTTTCTTTGCTTGGAGCTGCCGTCAGCCGTGCCCCAGGGAAGCGAGAAGACGGTCATCAAGAATTGCCTGAAAGAACGGCTGAGCTCTGTTTAACGGCTGAGGCGGGTGTCCTCGCAGAAGGCGCAGTCGCCTTTGGGGAGCCCCGAAGCCATTATTTTCCGACTTCTGCACCCGTTTCTTAACGCGGTCGCGCAAGCCGCTGATTTTCCGCCTCAATGCCTTGTTTCGCCAGGCGGTTTCCGGCGCCAAACCTGATGCTCTTCATGAGAAGAGTTAACCAAAGTAAACACTTCATTAACCATAATGCCGTTCTAGTGACCCTGTTCGGTCGCCGGCGACTCGGCAGCCGGAATCAGCCAGGCGCAAGCAAGCATTGTGATAGTGGCGCGTTGTTTGGGGGTTTTGATGAGCGGCAGGCATGTTGCTGTCCTGATGGGCGGATTTTCCTCGGAGAGGCCGGTGAGCCTGTCTTCCGGGGCTGCATGCGCCGATGCCCTCGAGGCCGAAGGCTATCGCGTCACGCGCGTGGATGTCGGTCGCGACGTGGCTGCGGTTCTCGCCGATCTTCGCCCGGATGTCGCTTTCAACGCCTTGCATGGTCCGTTCGGCGAGGACGGCACGATCCAGGGTATTCTGGAATATCTCGAGATTCCATATACGCATTCCGGCGTGCTCGCCTCCGCGCTCGCCATGGACAAGGCGCAAGCCAAACATGTCGCCAAGGCCTCAGGCATTCCGGTTGCCGAGGCGCTGATCATGGATCGGCGGACATTCGGCAACGAGCACCCGATGAAGCCGCCCTATGTGGTCAAGCCGGTTCGCGAAGGTTCGAGCTTCGGCGTCGTGATCGTCAAGGAGGATCAGTCGCATCCGCCGCAGGTGATCACCTCGAGCGAATGGCGCTACGGCGATCGTGTCATGGTCGAGCGCTATATCGCCGGCCGCGAGCTGACCTGCGGCGTCATGGGCGATGTCGCGCTTGGTGTCACCGAGATCATTCCGCAAGGGCATGCCTTCTACGATTATGATTCGAAATACGTAAAAGGTGGTTCAAGCCACGTCATTCCGGCACGAATTTCACCAAATATTTACCAAAAAATACAAACACTCGCTTTGAAGGCGCATCAGGCAATCGGTTGCCGCGGCGTCAGCCGATCCGACTTCCGCTTCGATGATCGCGGTCCTGGCGAAGGCGAGTTGATCTGGCTGGAAATCAATACCCAGCCCGGTATGACCCCGACCTCCCTGGTGCCCGAGATGGCGCAGCATGCGGGCCTTCAGTTTGGTGAGTTTCTCAGGTGGATGGTGGAGGACGCATCGTGTTTGCGTTGAGGGGCAGAAGGGGCAGAAGGGTGCGTCACCCGCTCGGCGTCGCCGCTGAGACGGACGAGACGTTCGTGCTGCCGCGTCCATTGCGCAAGATCGTCCGTTTCCTGGTCAGCCTCGGTACGGGCCGGATCCGCTTTCCGGCGCATACCGGCACGCTGTCGGCTGCAGTCTTCTTCGCGGCGACGGGCTTTTACGGCATGTCGCTCGGCGGCCACACGCAGAACTTCGCGCAGGCCTCGACGACCGCGGCTGGCTTTGCCATCGAGGACGTGCGGGTTTCCGGCAATGAGCAGACCTCCGAGATCGATATTCTCCAGCAGCTTGGGCTAGATGGCACGACGTCGCTCGTGGCTCTCGATATCGCCGAGGCGCGCAGGCTGATCAGCGAATTGCCCTGGGTGCAGAACGTGACGGTGCGCAAGGTCTATCCGGGCACGATCGAGGTGAACCTCGAGGAGCGCAAGGCCTTCGGCATCTGGCAGCACGGTTCCGACCTGTCGCTGATCGAGCGCAGCGGCAGCGTCATCGCGCCGCTTCGCGACAACAAGTTCGCCGCCTTGCCGCTGTTCGTCGGCCGCGATGCCGAGACGGCCGCCGCCGGCTTCTACGACGAATTCTCCCGCTGGCCGGAGTTCCGCTCGCGCGTGAAGGCCTTTGTGCGCGTTTCCAGCAGGCGGTGGGATCTGCGCCTCGACAACGGCATCATCGTCAAGCTTCCGGAGGACGACATCGCGCGGGCGATGAAGGTTCTCTCCGCGATGGAGGAGAAGCATCAGCTTCTCGAGCGCGACATCGCCGCTGTCGACCTGAGGCTTGAAGACCGCACCACAGTACAATTGACGCCGGAAGCAGTTGCCCGGCGCGAAGTCGCGTTGAAGGCGAGGGAGAAGATGCTGAAAGCCCAGGAGAAGCGGATATGAGTTTGTTCGGTTCTTCCAATTTCGGTCTTCCGCGTCTGAAGCCGCTGTCTTCCAAGCGGTCGCATGTCGTCTCGGTGCTCGACATCGGCTCGACCAAGATCGTCTGCATGATCGGCCGGCTGACGCCGCGCGCCGAGAGCCAGATCCTGCCCGGTCGCACCCACAACATCGAAATCATCGGCATCGGCCATCAGAAGTCGCGCGGGGTGAAGAACGGCGTCATCGCCGATCTCGACGCCGCAGAAGGCGTCGTGCGCCTTGCGGTCGATGCCGCGGAGCGGATGGCGGGGCTGACGATCGACAGCATGATCGTCAATGTTTCCGCCGGCCGCCTGCAGAGCGACGTCTATACCGCGACGATCGATCTCGGCGGCCAGGAAGTCGATGCGAGCGATCTCAAGAAGGTCCTCGCCGCCGCGGGCCAGCAGTCGCTGCGCTCCGACCGGGCGATCCTGCATTCGCTGCCGACCGGCTTCTCGCTCGACGGCGAGCGTGGCATCCGCGATCCGTTGGCGATGTTCGGCGATGTCCTTGGCGTGGATATGCACGTGCTGACGGTCGAGCGGGCGGCTCTCAAGAACCTCGAGCTTTGCGTCAACCGCGCCCATCTCTCGGTCGAGGGCATTGTTGCGACACCCTATGCCAGCGGTCTTGCCGCACTCGTCGATGACGAGGTGGAGCTTGGCTGCGCGGCCATCGACATGGGTGGCGGCACGACGACGATTTCCGTCTTCGCCGAAGGAAAGCTGGTTCACGCCGATGCCGTCAGCCTCGGCGGCCACCATGTCACCACCGATCTTGCACGCGGACTTTCGACGCGCATCGAGGATGCCGAGCGGCTGAAGGTCGTGCACGGTTCGGCGCTGCCGAACAGCGCCGACGAGCGCGACATCGTTTCCGTCCCACCGATCGGCGAGGACGATCGCGACCAGCCGACCCATGTGCCGCGGGCGCTGGTTTCGCGCATCGTTCGCGCCCGCATCGAGGAGACGCTTGAGCTCATCCGCGATCGCATCCAGCGCTCCGGTTTCAGCCCGATCGTCGGCAAGCGCATCGTGCTGACCGGCGGCGCCAGCCAGCTGACCGGCCTGCCGGAAGCGGCGCGGCGCATTCTCGCCCGCAACGTCCGCATCGGCCGCCCGCTCGGCGTGTCCGGCCTGCCGGCCGCCGCCAAGGGGCCGGCGTTCTCCACGGCAGTCGGACTGATGATCTATCCGCAGGTCGCCGATCTCGAGACCCATGCTGCCCACGGCGGCATGTTCTCCACCTTCGGCAGCGGCAACAGCCGTATCGCCCGCATGGGGCAGTGGCTGAAAGAGAGTTTCTGAGCTTCGCCGATGCCGCAGGGCGTCGGACGTAACAGGTGTTTGAGTTTTGAAGGATTTGGCCGGCTCGGCAAGGCGGCCAGAAAACGAGAAGGAACAGTGATATGACCATCAACTTGCAAAAGCCGGATATTACCGAGCTGAAGCCCCGCATCACGGTCTTCGGCGTCGGCGGCGGCGGCGGCAACGCCGTCAACAACATGATCACCGCGGGACTGCAGGGCGTCGACTTTGTCGTCGCCAACACCGATGCGCAGGCGCTCACCATGACCAAGGCTGAACGCATCATCCAGATGGGTGTTGCGGTCACCGAAGGTCTCGGCGCCGGCTCGCAGCCGGAAGTCGGCCGCGCAGCCGCCGAAGAGTGCATCGACGAGATCATCGATCACCTGAACGGCACGCATATGTGCTTCGTTACCGCCGGCATGGGCGGCGGCACCGGCACAGGCGCGGCTCCGATCGTCGCCCAGGCCGCCCGCAACAAGGGCATCCTCACCGTCGGCGTCGTCACCAAGCCCTTCCATTTCGAAGGCCAGCGCCGCATGCGCCTTGCCGATCAGGGTATTGCCGAACTGCAGAAGTCGGTCGACACGCTGATCGTCATCCCGAACCAGAACCTTTTCCGCATCGCCAATGACAAGACGACCTTCGCGGACGCCTTCGCCATGGCCGACCAGGTCCTCTATTCGGGTGTCGCCTGCATCACCGACCTCATGGTCAAGGAAGGCCTTATCAACCTCGACTTCGCCGACGTCCGCTCGGTGATGCGCGAGATGGGCCGCGCCATGATGGGCACCGGCGAAGCATCGGGCGAAGGCCGCGCAATGGCTGCGGCAGAGGCCGCGATTGCCAACCCGCTGCTCGACGAAACCTCGATGAAGGGCGCTCAGGGCCTGCTCATCTCCATCACCGGCGGTCGTGACCTCACGCTGTTCGAGGTCGACGAGGCTGCAACGCGCATCCGCGAGGAAGTGGATCCCGACGCCAACATCATCCTTGGCGCCACCTTCGATGAAGAACTCGAAGGCCTGATCCGCGTTTCCGTCGTTGCAACCGGTATCGATCGCACGGCTGCGGAGGTGGCCGGTCGCACTGTTGACTTTCGTCCGGTAGCGCCGAAGCCGATCGTTCGCCCGTCCGCCGCAATCCCGGCCCAGCCGCAGCCTGTCGCCCACCACCAGCAGCCGGCACCGCAGCCGCAGCCGGTCGCTCAGCCTGTGCAGCAGCACAACACGGTCGATCAGATCGCTCTCGCAATCCGCGAAGCGGAGATGGAACGCGAACTCGATATCGCCACCCGCGCCCAGGTTGCCGCGCCGGTGCAGCCGGTACAGCAGGTGCAGGAAGAAGCCTTTCGGCCCCAAAGCAAGCTTTTCGCCGGCGCCGCGCCGGTGGAGGCCGCTCCCGTAGTGCGTCAGGCCCCGCCGGTGCAGCGTCCGGTCGAGATGCCGGTGCAGGCACAGGTCCAGCCGCAAATGCAGCCGCAGCCGGTCCGACACGAGCCGGCTCCGGTCATGCGCCAGCAGGCCGAACCGGTGCGCATGCCGAAGGTCGAGGACTTCCCGCCGGTCGTGAAGGCTGAGATCGATCACCGCGCGCAAGCCGCTCCCGCTCACCAGGAGGAGCGCGGACCGATGGGGCTGCTGAAGCGAATCACCAATTCGCTTTCCCGTCGCGACGATGACGATCACGGCGTCTCGGCCGACATGACGGCGGCAGCACCGAGTGCTGCATCCCAGCAACGCCGTCCGCTGTCGCCGGAAGCGAGCCTTTATGCACCGCGTCGCGGTCAGCTTGACGATCACGGCCGCGTCTCGCCGCAGGCGCGCTCGCACGAAGATGATCAGCTCGAAATCCCGGCATTCCTTCGCCGCCAGTCGAACTGATTTTGAAGGACTGTTCCTTCACCTTGCCGAATGCCCGGGCGACCGCCCGGGCATTTTTCAATTTTAGTTGTTATTTCAATGGCTTGCAATTTGTGTTGCGCACATGACAATTGCGTAACAATGCGAAACGAACAGTGATTTGGAATGGTGCCTCCAAAATCCTATTTTCAGCATCGGAATTGGGGACGCATACGATTCGATCGGGCGCTGTTAGTTCGAAGAGTCGAGGGTTCGGCCAATAGGTGCGGATTCTCGAGGTTCGGACTTGCGCCTTGAACATCGGTGCATCCTTTGTGTGTTTGGCCAAGGGCCTTATTGAGCGCCAGGGCCTTATCGAGTGAAAGTGAAGACGAGAATGGGAATTGAACTCCTCGGGTTTCAGACGACGATTGCGAACCCGGTCACGCTGAAGGGAATTGGCGTCCATTCCGGCACGGAAGTGTCGATCACCTTCCATCCGGCCGAGGCCGACGCAGGCATCGTTTTCCAGCGCGTTCTCGCTGGCGGCCGCGTCGCCGAGTTCAGGGCCGTCTCGTCGCAGGTCGGCAACACCGACCTCTGCACGGTTCTCGGCTTCTCGCCGGCGACGTCGATCGCCACGGTCGAACATGTGATGGCAGCAATCTACGCGCTCGGCCTCGACAACCTGCTCGTCGAGGTTCACGGCGCCGAAATGCCGATCATGGACGGCAGCTCCGAGCCCTTCATCGACGCGATCGAACAGGTTGGCCTGAGGGCACTGGCCGTCAAGCGCCGCTATATCCGCATCATCAAGCCGGTGCGCATCGACTCGGGCGCTTCCTGGTCGGAGTTCACGCCCTATGACGGCATGCGCTTCGAGGTGGAGATCGACTTCGACTGCCCGCTGATCGGCCGTCAAGCCTGGAAGGGCGATATGACGCCTTCGGTCTTCAAGCGCGAACTGTCGCGGGCACGCACCTTCGGCTTCATGCGCGACGTCGAACGGCTGTGGGCCGGCGGCTTTGCGCTTGGCTCGTCGCTCGAAAACTCGGTGGTGATCTCGGACGACAACACCGTGGTCAATGTCGAGGGGCTGCGCTATGCCGACGAGTTCGTCCGCCACAAGACCCTCGACGCCGTCGGCGATCTTTCGCTGGCCGGCGCTCCCTTCATCGGTTGCTATCGCTCCTATCGCGGCGGCCACAAGATGAACGCGAACGCGCTGAAGGCTCTGCTCAGCGACCCCACCGCCTACGAGGTCGTCGAAACGGCCACGCCGCGTCAGCGCACCCGCTCGCGCGACATGGTCGCCGTCGCCGCTCCGGGCTTTGCGCCCTGGTCCGCATAACAATAAAGTCAGTTTTTCTCCAGTCGCCGGCCGAAAGGCCGGCATTTTCATTGTGCGACGTGATTCCCGGAAGCCGAATTGAGGCCCGAGATATGCTTCCACGCCAAGTATTGGGTGGCTTTCATCCGTGGAAAACGTGCAAAGCACTGCATACCGCCACAAATTTGCATGAATTGCTGATCATGACATTGCGATCTTGAGGCAACTTGCTCTAAAACGCGCAGGTCTGGCGGGATGCGGTCCGCCGAATGAACGGGAATATTCGATGGTTCTTGCAGTTTCGCTCGACATGAGAAAATCGGTGCGCGTCGCCGCGGTCGTTGTTGCGGCTGTGGTTGGCAGCAGCCTGATCACGGCCTGCCAGAACGACCCCGATATCGATATCACCAAGCTCACGGCGGAAACCGATCCGCCGGAGGTTCTCTACAATCAGGGCCTTGCCAACCTCAATGCCGGCAAGACGACGGAAGCGGCGCGCAAGTTCGAAGCGCTCGACAAGCAGCACCCGTTCTCCGAATACGCGCGCAAAGCGCTGGTGATGAACGCCTTCGTCTCCTACCGCAACGGTCAGTATCAGGAAGCGATCAACGCCACCAGCCGCTACCTGAACCTCTACCCGCAGTCGGAAGATGCGGCCTATGCGCAATATATTCAGGGTCTCGCCTACACGAAGCAGATTCCCTCGGTAACCCAGGACCAGAAAGCGGCCGGCAAGGCGATCGACGCGATGCAGGCGGTCATCGATAAATATCCGGACTCCGACTACGTCGAGGATGCCCAGGCGAAAATCCGTTTCGCTCGCGACCAACTCGCCGGCAAGGAAATGCAGGTGGGCCGCTACTATCTGGAGCGCAAGGAATATCTTGCTGCCGTTTCCCGGTTCCGCGTCGTCGTCGAGCAATATCCGAACACGAACCAGGTCGAAGAAGCGCTTGCCCGACTCGTCGAGTCCTATTACGCCATGGGCGTGACAACGGAAGCGCAGACTGCGGCGGCGGTGCTCGGGCACAATTATCCGGACAGCCAGTGGTATGCCGATTCCTTCAAACTGCTGCAGTCTGGCGGGCTTGAGCCGCGCGAAAGCGGTACGTCCTGGATTGCGCGCGCAGGCAAGAGGCTCATCGGCGCCTGACCTGCTCGGCGCTCGACAAGGAAGATATGAACCCGGATGCTCGCGCAGCTCTCGATCCGCGATATCGTCCTGATCGAACGGCTTGACCTTACCTTCGATGCCGGGCTTTCCGTGCTGACCGGCGAAACCGGCGCGGGCAAATCCATCCTTCTCGACAGCCTCTCGTTGGCGCTCGGCGGCCGTGGCGACGGCTCGCTCGTGCGCCACGGCGAGGACAAGGGGCAGGTGACCGCGGTCTTCGATGTCCCGGCCGGCCACGCGGCGCGGCTGATGCTGCGCGAAAACGGCATCGACGACGATGGCGACCTGATTTTCCGCCGCGTGCAGTCGACCGACGGCCGTACCAAAGCCTTCGTCAACGACCAGCCGGTCAGCGTGCAGCTGATGCGGCAGCTCGGCCAGACGCTCGTCGAAATCCACGGCCAGCATGATGACCGTGCGCTGGTCGACACCGACGCGCATCGCGCGTTGCTCGACGCTTTCGGCGGCACGTCGGAGGCGGCGGAAGAGGTTGCCGCGTTTTACCGTGGCTGGCGGGACGCGGAACGCAACCTCAAGAAACACCGCGAGCGTGTCGAGGTGGCAGCACGCGAAGCCGACTATTTGCGCTCTTCGGTCGAAGAGCTGGAGACGCTTTCGCCGCGCGACGGCGAAGAGGAGGAACTGGCCGAGCGCCGGGCCCGGATGATGAAGGCTGAGCGGATCGCCGGCGATATCAGCGAGGCATCCGAGTTTCTGAACGGCAATACCTCACCGGTGCCATTGATCGCCTCGCTGGTCCGCCGGCTCGAGCGCAAGAGCCATGAGGCCCCGGGGTTGCTCGAAGAGACAGTGGAGCTTCTGGATGGGGCGCTGAACCAGCTTTCGGACGCGCAGATGGCGGTTGAGCGAGCACTGCGCAACACCGAATTCGATCCGAAGGAACTGGAACGCACCGAGGAGCGGCTCTTCGCGCTGCGTGCCGCAAGCCGGAAGTATTCGGTTCCTGTTGCGGAGCTGCCGGCGCTTGCCGTGCGGATGATCGCCGACCTTGCCGATCTTGATGCCGGCGAGGAGAAGCTGAAGCAGCTGGAAGTGCAGGTCGGGGAGGCCAGGGCGGCTTTCGACGCGGCGGCCCGGTCGCTTTCCGAGAAGCGCCACCATACGGCGGAGGCGCTTTCGGCCGCGGTGATGGCGGAACTGCCGGCGCTGAAGCTCGAACGGGCGCGTTTCATGGTCGAGGTCGCGAGCGACCCGGCCTCGCCGACCACTGACGGTATCGATCTCGTCGAGTTCCATGTGCAGACCAACCCGGGCACCCGGCCGGGACCGATCATGAAGGTCGCCTCCGGCGGCGAACTTTCGCGCTTCCTGCTGGCGCTGAAGGTGGCGCTTGCCGATCGCGGCTCGGCGCCGACGCTCGTCTTCGACGAAATCGACACCGGTGTCGGCGGGGCGGTGGCGGATGCCATCGGCCAGCGGCTGAAGCGGCTTTCCAGGAATGTTCAGGTGCTGTCCGTCACCCATGCGCCGCAGGTGGCGGCTCGCGCGGCGACGCATCTCCTGATTTCCAAGGGCCCGTCGGCGGAAAAATCCGAGACGATCGCCACGCGCGTCGCCCGCATGGACGACAAGGCGCGCACCGAGGAGATCGCCCGCATGCTTGCCGGTGCCTCGATCACCGAGGAGGCGAGGGCGGCGGCGGCTCGCTTGCTGGCTGGCAACGGCTGATTGTAGCTGCTTTTCCTCCCCGCAGATTTCTCTACAGCGCCGCGCGTCCCAACAGACGCGTGAACGGTCGCCGTAGCACTTTGAATTGCTGCGGAATTTTATCCTCAAATCCGATTCCGATTTCGGGAATCATGCAGTAAAAACGACTCCCAATTCGGAGTCGTCGCCCATGTTGAGTGAAAGAAAACCCGTCGAGCAGTTGACCGAATCGGAAGCGGCCGAAGAGCTTGCCTTTCTTGCGGCGGAGCTCGCCCGTCACGATGCACTTTATCACGGGCAGGACGCCCCCGAAATCTCGGATGCGGACTATGACGCGCTGAAGCGGCGCAACGACCTGATCGAGGCGCAGTTCCCCGCGCTCATCCGCGAGGACAGCCCTTCGCGCAAGGTTGGCGCGGCCCCCTCGCTGACCTTCCAGCCGGTCGTCCACGCGCGGCCGATGCTGTCGCTCGACAACACGTTCTCGGACGAAGACGCCCGCGATTTCGTCGCCGGCGTCTATCGCTTCCTTGGGCGGCTTCCGGATCATTCGATCGCCTTTACCGCCGAGCCGAAGATCGACGGGCTTTCGATGTCGCTGCGTTATGAAAACCGGCGCCTTGTGACGGCCGCGACACGTGGCGACGGCACGACCGGTGAGAACGTCACCGCCAATGTCCGCACGATTGGCATGATCCCCCAGAGGCTTCCGGCCGACGCCCCGGATGTCGTCGAAGTGCGCGGCGAGATCTACATGGCGAAGTCGGACTTTGCCGCGCTCAATGCCGAGATGGCGGCGCAGGGCAAGCCGCTCTATGTCAACCCGCGCAACACCGCCTCCGGGTCGCTCCGACAGCTCGACGCCAAGGTGACGGCGAGCCGCAAGCTCCGCTTCTTCGCCTACGCCTGGGGGGAGATTTCGGCGATGCCGGCAGACACCCAGCTCGGCATGGTCGAGACCTTCAAGGCGTGGGGCTTCCCGGTCAATCCGCTGATGCAGCGTTTCTCGTCCGCGGACGAGCTGCTGGAGCACTATCACCATATCGAGCGCGAGCGGCCCGATCTCGACTACGATATCGACGGCGTGGTCTACAAGGTCGATCAGCTCGACCTGCAGGCGCGCCTAGGCTTCCGCTCGCGTTCGCCCCGTTGGGCGACGGCGCATAAGTTCCCGGCTGAACAGGCCTTCACGCGGCTCAAGGGCATCGACATCCAGGTCGGCCGCACCGGCGCGCTGACGCCGGTCGCGCGGCTGGAGCCGATCACCGTCGGCGGCGTCGTCGTCACCAATGCGACCCTGCACAACGAGGACTATATCCGCGGCATCGGCAATAGCGGCGAACCGATCCGCGAAGGGCGCGACATCCGCATCGGCGACATGGTCATCGTCCAGCGGGCAGGGGACGTCATCCCGCAGATCGTCGACGTGGTCATGGACGAACGTGCCGAAGGTGCAGAGCCCTACAAATTCCCGACCACATGCCCTGTCTGCGGCAGCCATGCGGTGCGCGACATCAACGAAAAAACCGGCAAGGTCGATGCGGTTCGTCGCTGCACCGGCGGTTTCGTGTGCCGGGCGCAGGCAGTCGAGCACATGAAGCACTTCGTCTCGCGCAACGCCTTCGACATCGAGGGGCTCGGATCCAAGCAGATCGAGTTCTTTTTCGAAAGCGAAGACGAGAATCTGAGGATTCGCACTGCGCCAGAGATCTTCACGCTTGAGCGTCGGCAGGAGGCCTCGCTCACCAAGCTGGAAAACATCGAGGGCTTTGGAAAGGTCAGCGTCAGAAAGCTTTTCGATGCGATCAAGAATCGACGCTCGATTGCGCTCCACCGTTTCATCTATGCACTCGGTATCCGCCATGTGGGCGAGACGACGGCGAAGCTGCTCGCGCGCTCCTATGGCAGCTACGATCACTTTGGCGCGGCGATGGTCGAGGCTGGCAGCTTTGCCGGCGACGCCTGGAACGAGCTCAACAGCATCGACGGCATCGGCGAGGTCGTCGCCCGTGCGATCGTCGAGTTCTACAAGGAACCGCGCAATGTCGAGGTCGTCTCGCGGCTCCTGGAAGAAGTGACGCCGGAAAGCGCCGAGATGCCCGTCACAACCAACAGCCCGGTCGCCGGCAAGACGGTGGTCTTCACCGGCTCGCTCGAAAAGATGACGCGCGACGAGGCCAAGGCGAAAGCGGAAAGCCTTGGCGCCAAGGTCGCGGGCTCGGTCTCGAAGAAGACCGACATCGTCGTCGCCGGTCCGGGTGCCGGCTCGAAGCTCGACAAGGCCCGCGAACTCGGGGTCCAGACCATGGATGAGGACGAGTGGCTGGCGCTGATCGGCGGGTGATCCGCCGCCCTATTGAGGCTTTGAAGCGATTGCGTCTTTCGCGGCGCAGACGCGCCGCGGAGAGAATCTTGAGATCGCAAGCATTTCCGGCTGGGTGCTCTTCCGCGCCGGTTCAGCCGGTCACGCCGCCTGCTCGGCCGACATGTCCATCCACATGAACTCCCAGGCATGGCCGTCGAGGTCCTGGAAGCTGATGCCGTACATCGAGCCGTAGTCGATCGCTGGCTTCCATGGTTTGCCGCCGGCGGCGAGCGCCTTGGCGAGCATGTCGTCGCACTCGGCGCGGCTCGCCGCGGACAGGGCGGTGATGACTTCCGTGCCCTTGGCCGTGTCGCTGATCTCGCCTGTGATGAAATCGCGGAATTTCGGCTCGGTCAGCAGCATGGCGAAGATATTGTCGTCGATGACCATGCAGGCGGCCGTGTCGTCCGAGAACTGCTCGTTGAAGGTGAAGCCGAGGGCTGAAAAGAAGGTCCGGGAGGCTTCCAGGTTCTTCACCGGCAGGTTTACGAAAATCATGCGCATGGGATGCTCCTCGTGAGAATGTTTATTGCTACGTGGCAAGGACGAAGCGCGGCTTCGCCAGCCGACAGGCGGAGACGAATTTTAACTGGAGTTCGGGCGGCGGCTTTCAAGCGCGGATCAGCCGAGGCTGCCGGCAAAACGTTCTGCGAGTCGCTGCCGCTTGAAGTGATCGGCGACGAAATCGATGAAGACGCGCGTCTTGGTGGGCAGCAGCGTGCGGCTGCCGTAATAGACCGATATCGGGCCGGCATCGGCGTACCACTTGGGAACGAGCCGGATAAGCGCGCCGGATTCCAGATGGGGCAATACGTCCGGCACGGCTATCAAAGTCACGCCGAGGCCGAGGAGGGCTGCACGGCACATAGCGGCCGGATCATTGATGACGATCGTCTCCTTGGGTGCTGCGGCCATTTCCTCGCCGGCGGCGTTGCGCATCATCCATTGGCGGACGCGGCCGGTGCGCGCCGAGCGCATGACGACGCCGTCAAGCTCGGCGAGGCCAGCGGGATCGAGCGGCAGAGTTCGGCCGGCCACATAAGCGGGCGAGGCGACGGCGACGATATGGGCGGGCGCCAGCACGCGCGAGACGATGCCGGGCGAGAGCTCGAAGCCGCCGCCGATTGCTGCGTCGAACCCCTCGGCGACGAGATCGACCTGCCGGTTGTCGAACTGCCAGTCGATCCGGATCCCGGGATACCTTTTCAAAAAAACCGGCAGCAGCGGCAGGATGTGGTCGGTGCCGAAGGTCGGGCTGAGGCTGACCTTGAGCACGCCCGCAGGCTCCCCCCGTTCGCCGGCCGCTTCGCCGATCGCCGCCTGCAGTCCTTCGAGATTATCGCGGATTGCCGCCAGGAAGCGTTCACCGTCCTCCGTCAGGGTCAGCTTGCGGGTAGAGCGATGGAAAAGGCGAATGCCGAGGTTTCTTTCGAGCATCGCGACGTTGCGGCTGACGGCCGCCGGTGTCAGGCCGAGTCGCCGGGCAGCGCCGGCGAAGCCGCCCTGTTCGGCACTACGGACGAAGGATTCGAGGTTGACCAGCGTTTCCATGGAATCTCAAGTGATCGTTGAAGATGATGAAAGCGATTGCCGACTAATTTTAGCGGAATGAAATGGCAATATCCACTCCATCGAAACCTCAACGGAGTGAAGAGAATGTCCAGCCAGAACCTTCAGGGAAAAGTCGCCCTCGTCACCGGCGGGTCCCGCTCGATTGGCGCTGCCATCGCCAAGCGCCTTGCAGGCGACGGTGCCGCCGTCGCCATCACCTATCACGGCTCGCCCGAGAAGGCGGCCGCCGTGGTTGACGCGATCAAGGCCGAGGGCGGCCGGGCCCTCGCCATCAGGGCCGATGCCGGTGACGCTGCGGCGGTGCGCGCCGCGGTCGTCGGGACCGTCAAGACGTTCGGCGGGATCGATATCCTCGTCAACAATGCCGGCATCGCGCTCGGCGGTCCGATCGACGAGATCACCGAGGCGGATTACAATCGAATGATTGCGGTCAATGTCACCGGCGTCTTCGTTGCCACGCAAGAGGCGGTGCGCAACATGAAGGCGGGTGGACGCGTTATCCACATTGGCAGCTCGATGGTGCGCTACGCCGCTTTTCCGACCGCCTCGCTTTACACGCTGACCAAGGGTGCGGTCGCCGGCTTCAACCGCAGCCTGGTGCGCGACCTCGGGCCACGTGGCATCACCGTCAACACGGTGCATCCCGGACCGACCGACACCGACATGAACCCTGATGGCGGGCCGGTTTCCAAGATCGTCGGTCCCGGCATGGCAATCGGCCGTTATGGCAAGCCGGACGAGATCGCGAGCGTCGTCGCCTATCTGTCGAGCCCCGAGGCCGCCTTCGTTACTGGTGCCGACATCGTCGCCGACGGTGGCTTCACCGCCTGAGGTCGGAGCGACTCGCAACATTGAAAGGAAGTCGCCATGTCCATCGGTATTATAGGATCCGGCAACATCGGATCGGCCTTTGCCCGGGCGCTCGCCCGGGCGGGCATCCCGGCCGTCATTTCCAACAGCCGCGGGCCGGAGAGCCTGAAAGAGCTGGCCGGCGAGCTCGCCCCTTACATCGCCGCCGGGACGCGCGAAGACGCCGCAAGCGCTGACATCGTGCTTGTCGCGGTCAACTGGTCGAAGCTTCCCAAGGCACTTTCCGGTCTGCCGGATTGGAACGGCCGGATCGTCATCGACGCGAACAACCCGATCGAGGCGCCGCTCTTCAAGCCCGCCGAGCTCGGCGGGCGGCTTTCAAGCGAGGTCTTCGCCGACCTCGTCCCCGGCGCGCGCGTCGTCAAGGCCTTCAACCATCTGCAGCCGCACCTCGTTTCCGGCGATCCGAAGGCAGAAGGCGGCCGCCGCGTGCTCTTCTTCTCCGGTGATGACGCCGCCGCCAAGGGGAAAGTCGGTGGGCTGATCGACCGGCTCGGCTTCTTCGGCATCGATCTCGGCCCGCTCTCGGTCGGCGGAAAGCTCGCCCAGTTTCCCGGTGGTCCGCTGCCTGCGCTCAATCTCGTCAAGTTCGATTAAAATGAGGCAGGCCGGCGATCCGGCCTGCTTCTTGAACCCGGCGACCCTCTCTCACGCACCATTTCCATTTGTCTTTTTGCGCTGCACAAGATAGAGCTGTGCAGCCAAAATTTGTGCAATTGCCTTTTCGCGGGGCTCGCCATGGGCCATATCAGCGAAACGGGGCGCGCCACACCGCTGCCCCGGCGGATTGGAGGGTCCGAAGATGAAAACGATCACCACCATCGCCGAACTGCGCGCGGCTCTCGTCGAGCATCGGCGAGCGGGGAAGAGCATCGGTCTGGTCCCCACCATGGGCTATCTTCACGTCGGCCACATGGAGCTTGTGCGCCGGGCGCGCAGTGAGAACGACGTGGTCGTCGCCAGCATTTTCGTCAATCCGCTGCAGTTCGGGCCGAACGAGGATCTTGCCAAATATCCGCGCGATCTTGCCCGCGACCAGGCGATGCTTGCCGACGGCGGCGTCGATTTTCTCTTCGCACCCGGCGTTTCCGACATGTATCCGCGTCCAATGGAGACCGTGGTCGACGTGCCGAAGGTTGGCTCGGAACTCGAGGGGTCGGTCCGGCCGGGCCATTTCGCCGGCGTCGCGACGGTCGTCACCAAGCTCTTCAACATCGTTCAGCCGGACCGCGCCTATTTCGGCGAGAAGGATTTCCAGCAACTCCAGATCATCCGCCGCATGGTCGAGGATCTGGCGCAGCCCGTTTCGGTTATCGGCGTGCCGACAGTGCGCGAGACCGATGGCCTCGCCTGTTCGTCGCGCAACGTCTATCTGACCGCCGACGAACGTCGCGCCGCCGCGATCGTGCCGAAGGCGCTGGACGAGGCCGAACGGCTGATCGCGGGTGGCCTGACCGAGCCTGCCGCGTTGGAGAAGGGTGTTCTCGATTTTCTGTCCACGGAACCGCTGGCGCGGCCGGAGGTCGTTGCGCTTCGCGATCCGGAGACGCTGGAGCCGATCGAGGAAATCGGCGAGAAGCCGGTTCTGCTGTTGCTTTTCGTCCGCTTCGGCACCACGAAGCTGCTCGATAACCGCGTTATCGCACCGAAATCTGCCCATTTTGCAAAGGTAGCCTGAGAATGAGCGTACACACCGCGAAGCGGCGGCTCAGCCCCGCCAATATCGAAGCCCTGAAGGGTGAACGCCCGATCGTCAGCCTCACTGCCTATACGACGCCGATCGCGCGCCTGCTCGATCCGCATGTCGATTTCCTGCTCGTCGGCGATTCGCTCGGCATGGTGCTTTACGGCCTCGACACCACAGTCGGCGTGACGCTCGACATGATGATCGCGCATGGTCAGGCGGTGATGCGCGGCTCCGAACGCTCCTGCGTCGTCATCGATCTTCCCTTCGGCTCCTATCAGGAATCGAAGGAGCAGGCCTTCCGCAGCGCCGCTCGCATCCTGAAGGAAACCGGCTGCAGCGCGGTGAAGCTGGAGGGCGGTGCGGAAATGGCCGAGACCGTCGATTTCCTCGTCAGCCGCGGCATTCCGGTGCTTGGCCATGTCGGCCTGATGCCGCAGCTCGTCAACACCACGGGCGGATACCGCTCGGTCGGCCGCAACGAGAAGGAAGTAGCGAAGATCCGCCGCGACGCCAAGGCGATCGACGATGCCGGGGCATTCGCGATCGTCGTCGAAGGCACGGTGGAGCCGGTCGCCCGCGAGATCACCGCGACCCTGCGTTCGCCGACCATCGGCATTGGCGCGTCGCCCGCCTGCGACGGCCAGATCCTCGTGTCCGACGACATGCTCGGCATCTTCAACGACTTCAAGCCACGTTTCGTCAAACACTTCGCCGAGCTCGCCCCGGCGATCTCGAAGGCGGTCGAGGAGTATGCCAACGAGGTGAAGGCGCGGACCTTCCCGGGAATCGAGCATACATTCCAGGTGAAACGCTGATCGCACGGACGATCGTAACCTTGCCCCTCACCCTGGCCCTCTCTCAGCATGCGGGGAGAAGGTCGCGGCAGCGGGATGAGGGGCCGCGGAACCGAATGACGCAGAGCGATCGGATCAAGGGTCGCTGCTCCCGTCGTCGGAACAAGAGTGGCGACACTCCTAACCATCAGAAGAATCAATCACTGCATCAGCGCAATTGAATTGTCGCGGCGTGTGGCAGCGCCTATCTGTCCCCCATGCCGGTTCGCGGACGTGCCTCCGGTTTCGGCGGAGGATGATCATGAACAGAGACGATTTCCGGGCGGGCCTTCGCGGCGGCTTTCCCGTCATGCTTTCCGCGTCGCCCTTCGGCGCGCTCTTCGGGGCGCTTGCGGTCGACAACGGCTTTTCGGTTGCTGACGCCGTGTTCATGAGCGCCACCGTCTATGCGGGCGCCAGCCAGATGGTCGGCATCGAACTCTTCGGCAACAACGTCCAGCCGTGGCTGGTCGTGCTTTCGGTCTTCGCGGTCAACTTCCGCCACGTGCTCTATTCGGCCTCGATCGCAAAGCACATCCGCCACTACACGCTCGTTCAGAAGCTCTTGGCTTTCTTCCTGCTGGTCGATCCGCAATATGCCGAAAGCGAGAGGCGGGCGGAGCGCGGCCTGCCGGTGACCTTTTCCTGGTACCTCGGCTTCGGCCTCGTGATCTATTTCCCCTGGATCCTCAACACGCTGATCGGTGCCCTGTTCGGCCAGCTGATCGGCGATCCGAAGGCGATCGGCCTCGACGTGCTGCTGCCGATCTATTTCCTCGGGCTCGTGCTCGGCTTCCGCAAGCGCGATCGCTTCCTGCCGGTGGTCGCCACCAGCGCCGTCGCCTCCGTTGCCGCCATGCACTTCGTCGGCTCGCCGTGGCATGTCAGCATCGGCGCGCTTGCCGGCATTCTGCTCGCGGCCGTCCTTCCGCCGGAGCATCGCCTGCGGCAGGAGCACGCGCCCGTGGAAAAGGAGGCCTGAGCCGTGGATGCACAGCACCTCAACCTGATCTACCTGATGGTCGCCGCCGCACTCGCCACTTTCGCGACCCGCTTCGGCGGCTATGTGCTGATCACCCAATTGAAGCGCATTCCGCCGCGGCTCGAGGCGGCGCTGAACGCCGTCCCGGCGGCGGTGTTGACGACCCTGGTTGCGCCGGCCTTCGTCTATGGCGGCTTCGACGTTGCTGCGGCGATGCTCGTCGCTTTCGCAATTGGGCTGCGCTTCTCGACGCTGCGCATGCTGCTTGTCGGCTGGGTCGTCGTAATGGTGATTCGGCACGCGATTCTGTAGATCTCTCGTCCTGGCCGCTACCGGCGGTGTTAGCCGGGGCAGCCCGCCATTGGCGCGGGATCGATACTGGGCTATCATCCAGTGGTTGCCGGAGAGGCATCGGTCCTCCGGCCTTGGAGGAGCGACCCATGATTATCAGGATTTCGATTGCGCTTTTGCTGGCGCTCGCGCCTGTGACGGCTTTCGCCAATCAGTGCCCCACCATGATGGCGGCGATAGACGCGGCCCTGCCGAACGCCTCCCTTTCCGAAGCCGACATGGCCAAGGTCAAACAGTTGCGCCAGCAGGGCGAACAACTGCACCAGTCCGGCGATCACGCTGGCTCGGAGGCAGCGCTTGGCCAGGCGAAGAAAATGCTGGGAATCTGAATGGAAGAGCCGGGAGGTGCACCCACGGTCTTCCAGCTGCAACCTGAAGCGCGGTCAAGCCCGCGAATGTCCGTGCTCATCGGCGTGAATCTGCACGCCGGCTCCCCAAGGATTTGCGGTGCGGCAAGCGGCGTTGCTGCACCTTTCAGGCCTGGTCGACTGACGATTCTCAAATCAAACGCGCAATCCCGTAAAATTTCCGGGTTACACGGGAGCGGCGCGGGAAATATAACATTGTCGTTGGTAGAGACATCGTACCTCCCAACGGAGGCCCGGCCGCCCCCCTGTAGCCCCCAACCTACGCCGCCGGGCCTCCCCCGCGCCCTTTCATTGTCACGGAAGACCTGCGCGCCATGCCGGTTGCGCGGAAAAACGCTCTGGTTCGACAGGCTGTCCGTGAAACTACAGCGCCGTGCGTTCAAGTGAACGCACAAAGGACGCTCTAGCACTTTGATTCTAGAGCATCTTATCCGCTTTCAGTGATTCCACCTGAAAGCGGGATGCTCTAGCGTGCGATCGCTTCCGTAGCAGCCTCCAGCCAGCGGCGCGTCTCGTCGCTGGCGATGAGCGGCATGAGTTTCTCGCGCGTTTCCGCATGATAGGCGTTCAGCCAGGCCAGTTCTTCGTCGGTCAACAACGAGGCCAGCACGAGGCGTCGGTCGATCGGGCAGTAGGTCAGCGTATCGAAGCCGTGCATCGGCAGGTCGCCGCCTTCGATCTCCGCGGCTTCCCGAACTACGACGAGATTTTCAATGCGGATGCCGAAGGCGCCCGGACGATAGTAGCCGGGCTCGTTGGAAAGGATCATGCCCGGCAGCAGTTCCTGCGTCGAAAGCCGGGCGATGCGCTGCGGTCCCTCATGCACGGAAAGATAGGAGCCGACACCGTGTCCGGTGCCGTGGGCATAGTCGGCGCCCGCCTTCCAGAGGGCGATGCGGGCGAGTGGATCGAGATCGACTCCGCGCGAACCTTTGGGGAAGCGCGCCGTGCTGATCGCGATCATGCCTTTCAGTACGAGCGTGAAGAAGCGCTTCTGCTCATCCGGAACGGCACCGATCGCGACCGTTCGGGTGATGTCGGTCGTGCCGTTGATGTATTGCGCGCCGGAATCGATCAGGAACATGGTTCCGGGCTCGATTGTCCGGTCCGTATCCGTCGTCACGCGGTAGTGCATGATCGCCGCGTGCGAGCCGGCGCCGGCGATCGTGTCGAAGGAAATGTCCTTCAGCGGATTCTGCATGCGCTCGCCGACGGTCGCGCGCACGGCCTCCAGTCTTTCCGTCGCGGCGATCTCGGTCACGCTGCCGGGCTCGGTCTGGTCGAGCCAGGCGAGGAATTCCACCATCGCGGCGCCGTCCTGCAGATGGGCGCGAAGCGAGCCCTGGATCTCGGCGGCGTTCTTGCGGGCGCGGGGGAGGCGGGCCGGATCGACGGCGCCCACGACCGAGCCACCCTTCGCGCGGATCAGCTCACCGATGGCGAAGGAAGCAAGGTCCGGGTCGATCATGATCGCTGCGCCGGTCGCCGCCAACGCCACCAGCCGGTCCTCGAAAGTTGCGGGCGCGGCGATATCGGCAAGCTGGGTCAGGTAGGCTTCCTGTTCGATGCCGGTCTTGCGCTTGTCGAGGAAGATCTCGGCGCGACCATTCGCATGGATGATCGCGCGGGCGAGCGGATGCGGCGTGTGCGGCACGTCGCTGCCGCGAATGTTGAAGGTCCATGCGACGGAGGAGGGGTCGGTGAGGACGACGGCGGCTGCCTTCGCCTTTTCGAGGCCGGCGGCAATCGCGGCAATCTTGTCCTTCGCCAGTTGGCCGGCGTGCTCGATCGGCTGGATCGTCACCCGGCCAAGGGGAGCGGCGGGCCGGGCGGTCCAGATTTTGTCGAGCGGATTGTGATCGAGGAAGACGAGCGTGCCGCCGATCGCCGCAAGCGCTTTCTGCAGCTTGAGGACCTCGGCGCCGGTATGAAGCCACGGGTCGATGCCGAGGCGGAAACCTTTCGGCGCATGGCCCTGCAGCCAGACATGCGGCGGCTCACCGATCAGGTCGCCGCCTGTGAAGACGCTGCCGTCGACCTGCTCCTTGAGTTGCGTCACGTAGCGTCCATCGACGAAGACGATCGCTTCACGCTGCGTGATAAGCGCGACGCCGGCGGAGCCGGTGAAGCCCGTCAGCCAGGAAAGGCGCTCGGACGACGCCGGCACATACTCGCCCTGGAATTCGTCTGCGCGCGGCACGAGGAAGCCGTCAATGCCAAGGGCCGGGAAGGCGGCGCGCAAAGCGGCGGTGCGCTCCTTGCCGAACTGAGGCGTGGAGGTGACTTCGAAGGACTGAAACATGGATTATTTCCGGCAATTTGGCGGAGAACCGCGACTGGGATGATCGTCATGTTAGCGGAAAGGCCGCTTGCGAGGAAAGAGGCGATATCCGGCCGTGAACAGGCGGATGGGCTGCGGATATCCGTCCGTCAAAGAGGGCATTTGCCCATTCCGCGGACATATGCGTCACATGCATGGCACCCATGCTGCAAGGCATCTATCTCTATCGGAATAATGGTTTATAAGCGCGCTCAACGAACACGGACGAACATCCGGTGGTTCAAGAAGCTGCGGTTCTGAGAATAGTTGGTCATTCTGTTCTCCTCCTCCCTCAAGGGTGGCCAATTTCAGAACGGTAGAAGCCCGCTCGAGCGCTCCTCCTCCTCAGGCTCGCGGGCACAGGCGATGCCTCTGGCATCGCCTTTGTTTCGAAAAGGGCCACCCGTCATGATGGACTGGGTGGCCTTTTTCGTTTTCTGGCCTTCTCGACCTTATGGCGCGGACTCGACCACCGCGGTCGCTCCGACCAATCGGAAAAAATGCCGCGGATGGCGGCGTTCCTTGCGGACTGTTTCTGCAGGAGCGTGCTCCTTTCAAGCGGAGCACGCTCTGGCGAACAGCCGCTATTTCGTCAGGTGGATCGTGACCCAGCCGTTGCGCCAGATGGTGCGCACGTGCTTGAGGCGTTGGCCGTTATAGGCGGCGAGCACCTTCCAGCGCTGTTCGGCGAGGATGCCGGACAGAATGACCGAGCCACCGGGGGCGAGATTGGCGACAAGCTGCGGCGCCATCTTCATCAGCGGCCGCGCCAGGATGTTGGCGATGATCAGGTCGAAGGGGTCGTTGGCGCTGAAGGCCGTCGAGTGGAAACCGGGGGCGGTGGCGAAGGTCATGCCGGTGACGACGCCGTTGCGGCGGGCGTTTTCGCTCGCGACGCGGGTCGCGATCGGATCGATGTCGGTGGCGAGCACCGGTACATGCAGGAGTTTCCACGCGGCGATGGCAAGCACGCCGCTGCCCGTTCCGAGGTCGAGGACGTTGCGGACCTGCCGCGTATGCGCGACGGAAGCGAGAACTTCGAGGCACCCGGCCGTCGTGCCGTGGTGGCCCGTGCCGAAGGCCTGGCCGGCGTCGATCTCGATCGCGATCTCGCCGGTCCTTACCTTGTCGCGGTCATGCGACCCGTGGACGACGAAGCGTCCGGCGCGCACCGGGGCGAGCCCCTCCAGCGATTTGGCGATCCAGTCGATATCGGGAAGTACCTCGCGTTCGATCGGAAGATGGGAGAAATCCGCGGCGAGCGCTTCGACGAGCCGCACCCTGGCGCTCTCCTCCTCGTCCGCCATCATGTAGACCGAGGCTTCCCAGACGTCGCGCTTCTCATCGATCTCCATCGTCGCGATGGCAAAGTCTTCGTCCTCGAAGATCGTGCTCATGACATCGAGCACGGCCTCGACCTGCTTCTCGGTGCTGGTGACGAAAAGTCTTATCTCGCTCAACGGTGTGTCCTTAGGCTGTGGCTGGCCTCGCCGCTATCACGGATCAGGCCGAAACGCAAAGCGCCGGCTGCTGCAGGTTCCCCTGCAGCAATTCAAAGCGACACAGCGCTCTCTGCGCGCCCTGATAAGACGCGCGGCGCTGTAGGCCGGTGCTTTCAACAATGTGAGGTGAACCGGTCGCTCAGCCCTTGGTCAGGTTCTCGAGCTTCTGGACGGCGGTATCCGGGTTCTCGCCATAGGCGATCGTGCCGCTGAACTGGCCGTTCGCGTCGAGCAGGAACACCGAGGCTGTGTGGTCCATGGTGTAGTCGCCGTTCGGGTTCTTTTCGTCGACCGGCACCTTCTTGTAGTAGACGCGGTAGCCTTTGACCATTTCCAGCACCTTGTCCGGCGGCCCGGAAATGCCGGTGACGCGCTTGGAGACGTTGGAGACGTACTGGCCGAGGACCTCCGGGGTGTCGCGCTCCGGATCGACGGTGATGAAATAGGCTTGCAGCTTGCTGCCGTCCGGATCGACCTTTTCAAGCCAGCCGTTCAGCTCGAAAAGCGTGGTCGGGCAGACTTCCGGGCAATGGGTGAAGCCGAAGAAAAGCGCGGTCGGCTTGCCGGCGAACGCCTGTTCGGTGATCGGCTTGCCGTCCTGCGCGACGAGCGTGAACGGCACGCCGAACGGGCCGGAGGATGCCTGCTGCTGCCTCGATTGCGTCATGTCGTAGGTGAGCCAGCCGAGGATCGCCACCATGACGAGGATGGCGGCCCAAAGGACGATGCGTATAGTTTTCATCTCTGCTACCGGTTTTCTGGGCCTTCGTAGGGGCCGTCAATGAACGTGGCGTTTTGATACCGCGTCACCACCGTCACAGCAAAGGGAGAATTGCCGCAGGCGGTTCATGCGGCCGCTTGCGAAGTAGGGCGTCAGAAGCACCAGGAAATGCCGGCTTGGGCAAGCGACAGGAAGATGTCGGCGCCGTGTGCGATCCAGCCCCGGAAAGCCAGGAGCGCGACGAGCGCGAATGCACCCACGGCAAGCGCGAGGACGAGGGGGGAGAGCGATTTCTTCGTGTCCGTGTGCATGGGAGGATCATAGCACTCGAAGGCGACAAGGAAAGAGCCGAGGACAAGCGGTTGATCCGCAGAGCTGGTAGCCATGTTTTAGCGAATGTTTAAGGTCTGTTTGCCAGTGTCGCCGAAAGCGGAGAAGTGCACCACTTCGAAATGACATGAGGTCATCCGGTTTTGATCGAGCCCGGCCTTCCGCATCGATCGCAACGGAGGACCTCGCCTGCCGCGGCGGGTCCATTGCCATGGACTGCCAGTCAATGAACACCTCTCCATCCGTCGGACGTACCCTCTCGGTCAGCCAGCGACTGGCGACGCTTGCAGCCGCTGCCTTCTTAGGCTTTGGCTCGGTGCTCGCCGTCGGTTTGTACCAGGAGCGGCGATCGGAAGAGACGCTCGAAAAGGCGATTGCTGCCCAGCGGGGCATGAGAACGGCCGAGGAAATGCGGCTTGCCGGCCTTGAGCTGGTGCTCGCTGCGATGGATACGATCGTCGATCGCGACGAGGGCAAGATCCTGCCCGAGCGCGCCGCCCAAATCAAAGCCTCGCTGGCAGCGCTCGAAAGCCGGAAAGCCGATGTCGAGGCGCTGGCACGTCTGCTTGGCAAACGGGAAGTCCTCTCCAATTTCGATGCCGATCTTGCCGAACTGCGCAAGGCGAGCGAGGTGGATCTGAAGGCGTTGGTGGAGGCTGGAGCGCAAGCGGACGAATTCGCCCGCATCGACGATACGATCGACAGTGGCGGAGAGCGTCTTGGCGCCGCCCTCGCTGAGTTGAGCGAAGCGGCCGCCGGCGTTGCATCCGCGCGCATCGGTGAGGCGCAGGCGGCGTCGACGAACGCACTCATCCTGCAGGCGACCGCCGGCCTGCTGGCGATGGGTAGCTTGCTGGCGCTGATCTGGTTCCACGGCAACACGCTGCGCCGAGGTATCCTCGGCTTGCGCGACGGCATGCAGCGGATCCATTCGGGCGACCTGAACTCCAGCGTGACCGGGCTCGGGCGCGGTGACGAAATTGGCGAGATGGCCCGGTCCGTGGAGCTCTTCCGGGCCTCGGCGATCGAAAAGCGCTCGCTGGAGCAGAACGCGGTGGCGAGCCGCAAGGAAATCGAGGAGGAGCGTCAGCGCCAGGAGGCCGAGCGCGAGCGGGCTGTCGTCCGCATCAAGACCGCGGTCGATGCGCTTGGGCGGGCGCTCAACCAGCTTGCCGAGGGCAATCTGGCAGTCGCGATCCGCGAACCTTTCGCAGGTGATCTCGATACGCTGCGCCGCGATTTCAACAACACCGTCGAACGGCTGAGCCACGTTCTTTCGAGTGTCAAGGAGAATGCCGTTTCGATCGAAACGAACGGCCGCCAGATGCGCAGCGCCGCTGACGATCTGGCCCGCCGGACGGCACGGCAGGCGGCGTCGCTCGAGCAGACCTCGGCCGCTCTGGAAGAAATCACCGTTACGGTGAAAACCGCGACAGAGCGCGCCGACGAGGCAAGCCGGATGGTCGACGAGACGCGTACCAAGGCGGAAGAGTCCGGACGCATCGTCGGCGAGGCGATCTCCGCGATGGCACGCATCGAGGGCGCCTCCAACGAAATCGGCAAGATCATCAACGTCATCGACGAGATTGCCTTCCAGACAAACCTTCTGGCGCTCAATGCCGGTGTCGAGGCGGCGCGGGCGGGCGAGGCGGGCAAAGGCTTCGCCGTCGTTGCCCAGGAGGTCCGGGAACTGGCCCAGCGGGCGGCGGGCGCGGCGAAGGATATCAAGGCGCTCGTCACGCGCTCCGGCAACGAGGTGGAAACCGGCGTGAAGCTGGTGCAGGCGACCGGCGAGGTGCTTGGCCGCATCGGCGCGGACGTCGCGCGCATCAACGAACATATGAGCTCGATCGTAATGGCGGCGCGGGAGCAGTCGACGGGGCTTAACGAGATCAGCACCGCGGTCGGCCAGCTCGACCAGATGACGCAGCAAAATGCTGCGATGGTGGAACAGACCAACGCTTCGAGCCACACGCTCGCGCAGGACGCCGAGAAGCTCAGCGAGCTCGTCGGCCAGTTCCGTGACGGGCAGGTGAGCGAGGCAGCGTTCCGAAGGGCAGCGCCCGCTCCGTCGCAGCCCTCCGTCAAGGCCGGCGCTCCGGCCAAGGCCTCGGTGCGGGTCAGCGCAGCGGCTCCCGCAAGGCCCGTGCCGCTGCGCAAACCCGCGGCAGCGCAGCCATCCACCCGTCCAGCTCCATCTCCCGCCAAGGCCCTGATGGGCAAGCTGGCGGGCGCTTTCGGCAACAAGCCGGGCTCCGTACCTTCTGTTACGGCCTCCGGCGACAATTGGGAAGAATTCTGATCATGAGCAACGCTATCAAGCAGTCCGGCGCCTATCTCGAAATCGTCTCCTTCCACCTCGGAGACCAGGAATTCTGCATTGACATCATGGCGATTCGCGAAATTCGCGGCTGGGCGCCGGTCACGCCGATGCCGCATACGCCGCCTTACGTGCTTGGCCTCATCAACCTGCGCGGCGCCGTGATCCCGGTGATCGACATGGCCTGCCGTCTCGGCATGAAGATGACCGAGCCGTCCGAACGCTCGGCGATTATCGTCACCGACATCAACGGCAAGCTCGTCGGCCTCCTGGTCGAGCAGGTTTCCGACATGATGACGATCCGCAGCGAAGACCTGCAACCGGCACCGGAGATCATTCCGGAGGCACAGCGCGCCTTCTGCCGGGGCATCGTTGCGCTCGAAAAGACGATGGTCTGCTTCCTCAATCTCGATACCGTCATCGCCGACGAGCTGGCGCAGGCGGCATAGCCTGAATGCAGGCGCTGACCTACTGCAAAAGGCCCGCTTCGGCGGGCCTTTTCGCATGACGACGATGCAGATCTGTCTCGGTTTTCCGCCGGGCGTTTCAAAGTTCGACGGGCAAGGGTGCCCCGATGGTCAGTCGCTTTGCAGGAACACGAGCGCAGCGAAGGCGTTATACCCTGACAGCATGGGAAGGACTCCTATGCTGCAAAATCACAGCATCCCTCGGGAGGCGGGATGCTGCTACGGATAAGGAGCATGCCATGAGAGTTTCCATGAAGACATCCTTGGCCGCATTTGTCCTCTCGTCTGCCCTTGCAGGCGTTGCGGGTTCGGCCCTTGCCGACAGCTACTATCAGGGCATCGATCCGCATAATCCTCCTGGGACTCAGAACAGAGGAACGATGTTAGTACCCATGCAAAGAGGCCCGTACTACGTCGATGAAATGCCCACGGGCAGCATCTATGTCGATCCCATGGCGACAGGTAGCGTTAGTGGAGCCCCCGGTCGCGTGCGTGAACACTATCGGAATGAATACCAGGGTGGCGGTGAAGGCGACTACTACCAGGGTATCATGCCCCCGGCACCGGTTCCCTGAGTAACAGCATAGTCTGGATTTTGCCGATACATTGGAGAGCACTGGATGGCGCGTGAAGCGCTACCGGTGTGTGCGCGTTGGCGACCACAGATCTTTATCGCCGCTGCGCGCGGAGCGGTTTGTCCTCGATCGGCACCCAATCTTTGACACGTGCACGTGCAATTCAGGGCCCGGCGAGAGCGGCGTCAAGTTACAGTCGCGTCAAGTTACAGTCGCGTAATGTTCCATCACGGTTGCATGAGTCATTCGTGACAAAACGTCACCGCTTGCAAGGAGCAACTGCTCTCAAAAGATGTTATGCTTTCAGCATCCGTTGGAGGCCGGATGCTGAATGAACATAGGAGCCAATGTCATGAAAGTTTCGTTGAAAACATCAGTTGTTGCATTTGCCCTGTCCTCCGTACTTGGCGCCGCGGCGCCAGCCTTTGCGGACTCCTATTATCAGGGCATCGACCCGAACAACCCTCCGGGCACGCAGAACCAGAGGCGAGCCGCGGTGCTGCCGCAGAACGTGGGCACGCCGGCCACGGTTGACCAAACGCCGACAGGCAGTATCGACAACGGCCGGGTCCTATATCCGAGCGGCGGATCCTATCAGCAACGCTATCAGACCGGTGAAGGTGAATACTATCGCGGTATCATCGCGCCGACACCCTGACATTCGCGTCGCGTAAACAATTTTCTCTCAAGGCGGGGCGGGACAACCCGCCTTGATTTTTGAGGGCGCTATTGAGGGCGCCCTTTCTCCCAGGTTACCGTCTGGCCGAATAGCGGCACTGTGGTGATCGACATCTTGGCCGATCCATCCGTCAGCTGTCGCGAATGCGCGAGGTAAATCAGCGTGTCATTGGCCTTGTCGTAGATGCGGGTCACCAGCAGATCTTTCCAGATCAGCGACAGGCCGGAGCGGAAAACTTCTTCCCCTTCGTTCGATAGGTCGATGTCCCCGATGGCGATCGGCCCCGTCTGCCGGCAGGCGATCGAATTGTTGGAGGGATCCTCGAACCAGTTGCCGTTCTTCAGGCGGTCGATCACGCTGCGATCGAAATAGGTCACGTGACAGGTGACACCGTTGACCTTGGGGTCGCGGACGGCGTCGATCTTGATGTCGTTGCCGAGCCAGTCGACGCCCACTTGGCCGACCGTTTCGGCGCGCGCGGGGAGGGACGCTGCGGCAAAGGCGGCCAGGCCGGCAAGGAGCAGGATGCGGATGGGGCGGAACATGAAATACTCTCCGATGGATTGCAGCGTTGAGATAGGTGGCGGACGCGGCAATGCAAGGCGAGTCGCTGGCCCGTGGCTGGTTTGCACAAGCATCCAGCGCTGTCGTGGCGGCTTGAATGTCAAGACCGATGCCGGCGCGTCACACGACGCGGAGCAGCCTCTTCCGGCTCCGACTGGCGCAACTGCGCCGCTGCCGCCGCGAGCGCGCGGGCGCTGGCGTCGATCTGGCGCTGTTTAGCGATCGTGCAGCGATCGCGGCCGTCCGCCTTGGAATCGTAAAGCGCCAGATCGGCGCGGATCATCACCTCGGTAATCGTGTCACCCGGCGCCGCGGTCGCGATGCCGATGCTGACGGTCAGCCGGATGCGTTGGTGGACGCGGGTGACGGGCGTTTCGCGCACGGTTCGGCAGATTGCCTCGGCGAGCGCGGTCGCCTGCTCCTCGGTGTGGTCCGGCAGGATGAGGCCGAATTCCTCGCCGCCGATCCGGCCAAAGGCGCCGCGGCCGCCGAGGAAGTCGGACACTGTCTCGGCGAAATGCTTGAGCGCTATATCACCGCAGGCGTGGCCGTAATGGTCATTGATCTGCTTGAAATAATCGAGGTCGAGGAGCAGGAAGGCAAGCGGTCGGTGCCGGGCACGGCAGTCCGCGAAAATCCGTTCTCCCGCCTCGATCAGCGCCGTGCGCGACAACGCGCCGGTCAGTCCGTCGCGGGCAATCGTTGTCCTCAGACCGGCGATGATGCGGCTCTGGACGGTGAAGATCACGGCAAGGAACAGGATCGGCAGAAAGGCAACCCGCATTGCCGCAACGGCGAACTCGAAGGCGACAGCCCTGTGGGAAGCCGAAGCCCCCATCTCCTGATGGAGGGGGCTGAGCGCATAAACCAGCGCAGCGCAGCCCAGCGCAGCCGAAGAGACGGTGAGCGCGTGGCACGCGCGCCGCGCCTTCGGCCAGCGATTGACTACCGCGAGGCCGGCGACGAGAAGAAGGGCGGCGGCAAGACCGACCGCAATCAGCAGCCGGGCGCCGAGGCTGCTGTAATCGTTCAACGAGACGACCAGGCCGACAATGCCGGCGGCGAGCGCCAGCGCCGGCAACAGGAAAGCGGGAACGGATAGCGCGAGAAGACCGCGGAACCCCAGAAGGATGAAGAGGCATGCGGATATCAGCGCGGCGTAGCCGAGCACGACCGGAAGAAAGGCCCGGAGCATATCCGCAACCATCATCGAGGCGATTGCGACCGCCGAAAGCGCACAGCCGACGCAAAAAAACTGCATGCCGGCCACCGTCGACTGCCGTTGCGCCAAAAGCATCGGCAGCATCATCAAAAGCGCCAGGAGCGATATGGCAGGGAGAAAGCTCATTTCGAAACGGCCTGTCATGCTAAAATAGAAAGGCGGCTTGCGTTCCAGCCAATATGCGACGTCAATTGGTACCTGTGGCGCATTAACGAAAGCCGGCAAAATTTGTTGCAATTTTAGCGATTGGTCTGCCGCGGTTCGGTTGTGCATGCCGACGCGCGCAGAGCCGGCGGGAGCGGATGCGATGCCCGGTGAAAGCATACCTTTTGCAGACAGGGTTGATGCGGGCCGGAAGCTCGCTCGCGCGATCGAGCGTGAGGACTTCGCCGATCCCGTGGTGATGGCGTTGCCCCGCGGTGGCGTGCCCGTGGCGTTCGAGGTCGCCGCCCATCTCGGCGCGCCGCTCGAACTCCTGATCGTCCGCAAGATCGGTGCGCCCGGGCATGCCGAATTCGGCCTCGGCGCACTCGTCGACGGCGAAGAGCTGCAGCTTGTGTTGAACGACGAAGCGATGCGTCTCGTGCATCCGCCCGAGGCTTATGTGGAGGCGGAGACCGAACGCCAGCGGCTTGAACTGACGCGGCGCCGGGCGCTTTACGTCGGCGACCGACCGCGCGTTTCGCCGAAGGGGCGCAATGTCATCGTCGTCGATGACGGCATTGCCACCGGCGGCACGGCCAAGGCGGCGATCCAGGCACTGCGGAAGGAAGGGGCGGCGGCCCTGATGCTCGCCGTTCCGGTTGCACCGCCGAGCGCCGTTACCAGCCTGCGCCGGGAGGTCGATCGGATGGTTTGCCTTGCGAGCCCCAGCCCGTTCCATGCAGTCAGTATCTATTACGACGATTTCGAACAGACGACGGACGCGGAGGTGGTTGCACTCCTGAAGGAGGCGAGGGGCGACGGCCGGTGAGCAATCAGTGCCCGCGCCGACATTCCCTTTTTCGTGGCATTGAATTTTCGTGCGCCCGCCTCATGTCTTTGACAAACATGAGGAGAGGGCGATGGTCGCTGGACTGCGAATTGGGAAAACACTGCGGGACTTTTGCCGCCCGGATCAGATGGCGCTCGTCGTCTATGACATGCAGGCCGGCATCGTCCGGCAGATGAAGGATGGTGCCGAGATCACGGCCAAGGTCCTGAAGGTCCTCGATGCCGCCCGGCGCGGCGGCTATCCGGTCATTTTTCTCCGTCACATGTCGATGCCGCGCGCGCTTATGGGAGCGTTCCAGCTTCGCCAGGCGATGGCGTGGCAGAGAACCGATGATCCTGATGCGGTCGAGCCATGGTTCCTGCGCGGCACGCCCGGCTTCGAAATCGTTCCCGAACTTGCGCCACGCGAAAGCGAAGCCATCCTCGACAAGATCACCCTCTCGGCCTTCGAGGGCACACCGCTTGCGATCGTCCTGCGCGATCTCGGCCTTACCTCCTTCGCGATCTGCGGTATTGCCACGGAGATCGGCATCGATCCGACCGTGCGCCACGGCGCAGATCTCGGCCTCGTGCCGGTGGTCATCCGCGACGCCTGCGGGGCGGGGCATCAGGAGGCGGCGGAGCGATCCTTCGACAACATCGCTTACATGGGCGATGCGATCTTGGGCGATGTCGAGGGGATCGTCCAGGCGATGAGCGGACACGCCGCTGCCGCATAGACCGGATTGATGTCAGGGTTTATCCTCTCGCGCTCTTCAAGGTCTTTATTGGTGGGTTCGAAAAATGACCGAAGACCTCTCGATCCGGCCTGTCGTGCGCGGTGACTACGAGCGATGGCTGCCGCTCTGGGAAGGCTATAATGCCTTCTATGGCCGTGCGGGCGAGGCCGCGCTTACGCCGGACATCACGCTCATGACCTGGTCGCGCTTCTTCGATGCCTATGAACCGATGCACGCGCTGGTTGCTGAAAGCAAGGGCCGGCTGATCGGGCTCACGCATTACATCTTCCATCGCAGCACGATCTCGATCCAGCCGAATTGCTATCTCCAGGATCTCTTCATCAACGAAGCCGCGCGCGGGAAGGGCGTCGGCCAGGCGCTGATCAACGGTGTCTTCGACGCGGCGCGACGGGCAGGCTCACCGCGCGTCTACTGGCTGACACACGAGAGCAACGTCAAGGCGATGCGGCTCTACGACCAAGTGGCGCAGAAGTCCGGTTTCGTGATGTATAAGATGATGATTTGAGTGTCTCGTCGGCCGGATCGGCTCCGCCGAGGTTGCTGGCATCTATGGCCGCGAACCAGTCCCCAAAAAAGATCGGCCTGATCACACCCGCTCCACAAACCCGTCCAGCACGCGTTTCTGCCCGGCCCGATCGAAATCGATCGTCAACTTGTTGCCTTCGATCGCGGCGATGTTGCCGTTGCCGAATTTGAGGTGGAAGACGCGGTCGCCGATGTTGAAGCGGGACGGTTCCGAGGTGGTCGACTTGGCGACCAGTTCGCCCTCGATCATGCGGGTACGCGGCCCGGACTCGCCGTAGCCGATGCGCTCGACGGCGTGGCCGGAGCGGGTGCCCCAATTGTCGCGGGTGGCCTCCGAGCGGTGCTGCTGGGCGCGCTTCCAGCCGGGGGTCTGGTAGGAGTTCTCGAAGGGATCGGCCTTGTCGAAGCGCGACTGCCCGTAACCGCCGCGTCCGTAGCCGCCATAGGAGACGTCCTGCTCAGCCACTTCCACGTGATCGATCGGCAGTTCATCGAGGAAGCGGGACGGCATGGTGGACTGCCAGAGGCCGTGGATGCGGCGGTTCGAGACGAACCAGATATGGCAGCGGCGCTTGGCGCGGGTGATGCCGACATAGGCGAGGCGGCGTTCTTCCTCGAGGCCGTCGCGGCCGCCCTCGTCGAGTGCGCGCTGGTGGGGGAAGAGGCCTTCCTCCCAGCCCGGCAGGAACACCGTGTCGAATTCCAGGCCCTTGGCCGAATGCAGCGTCATGATCGAGACGGCATCCATGTCTTCGTTCTGCTCGGCGTCCATGACGAGCGCGACATGTTCCAGAAAGCCGCGCATCGACTCGAAGGCTTCCATCGAGCGGATGAGTTCCTTCAGGTTTTCGAGCCGTCCCGGGGCCTCCGCCGATTTGTCGGCCTGCCACATGGCGGTGTAGCCGCTTTCGTCGAGGATCTGCTCGGCAAGCTCGGTATGCGGCGTCGTTTCGAGCAGCGTCTGCCAGCGGCGAAAATCGGTGACGACGTCGAAGAGGGCCTTGCGCGCCTTCGGCTTCAACTCGTCCGTCTCGATGATGTCGCTCGCGGCGGCGAACATAGGTATGTCGCGGGCGCGGGCATAGTCGTGCAGCGTGCGAACCGTGGTGTCGCCCAGGCCCCGCTTCGGCGTGTTGACGATGCGCTCGAAGGCAAGGTCGTCGGCCGGCTGGCAGACAAGGCGGAAATAGGCCATGGCGTCGCGGATTTCGAGCCGCTCGTAGAAGCGCGGCCCGCCGATGACGCGGTAGTTGAGGCCGAGCGTGACGAAGCGGTCTTCGAACTCACGCATCTGGAACGAGGCACGCACCAGGATCGCGATGTCGTTCAGATTGTGCTTCTGCCGCTGGAGCTGCTCGATCTCCTCGCCGATGGCGCGGGCTTCCTCCTCCGAATCCCAGGCGGCATGTACATGCACCTTCTCGTCGTCAGGATTGGTGCGTTCGGTGAAGAGCGTCTTGCCGAGGCGGCCTTCATTGTGCGCGATCAGATGCGCAGCGGCGCCGAGGATATGTTCGGTCGAGCGGTAGTTGCGCTCCAGCTTGATGACTTTCGCGCCGGGGAAATCCTTCTCGAAGCGGAGGATGTTGTCCACCTCCGCGCCGCGCCAGCCATAGATTGACTGGTCGTCATCGCCCACACAACAAATGTTGATTTGTTGTGTGGGTTTCTTCGCGCTCACGCTGTCGCCGCTTGCGCGGCTGCGCTCCGCGGGGGCGGACGAAACGTCGTCCGGCCAGCCTTGGCTGGCTTGGGCTTCGCCCGGATTTCCTGCGACAGATCGCTCAGACGCCCGTGGCCGCTGCGCCAAGAGCCGCAGCCACATATATTGCGCCGTGTTGGTGTCCTGGTACTCGTCGACGAGGATGTAGCGGAACTTGTCGTGATATTCGCCGAGTACGTCCGGATTGGCGCGGAACATCCGGATCGGGTGCAGCAGCAGGTCGCCGAAATCGCAGGCGTTGAGCGTCAGGAGCCGGTTCTGGTAGGCGGCGTAGAGTTCGCGGCCCTTGCCGTTGGCGAAGGCGCGCGCGTCGCCCTCCGGGATCTGCGAGGGGTCGAGGCCCTTGTTCTTCCAGGTGTCGATCATGCCGGCGAATTGTTTTGCCGGCCAGCGCTTGTCGTCGAGCCCTTCGGCTTGGATCAACTGCTTGATCAGCCGCACGACATCGTCGGTGTCGAGAATGGTGAAATCGGACCTCAAGCCCACGAGCTCCGCATGGCGGCGGAGCAGCTTGACGCCGATCGAGTGGAAGGTGCCGAGCCAGGGCATGCCTTCGACAGCATGGCCGACGAGCACGCCTATGCGCTCCTTCATCTCGCGCGCAGCCTTGTTGGTGAAGGTGACGGCGAGGATCTGCGAGGGAAAGGCGCGGCCGGTCGAAAGGATATGGGCGATGCGGGTCGTCAGGACGCGGGTCTTGCCGGTGCCGGCGCCGGCGAGCACGAGCACCGGGCCTTCGAGCGTTTCGACGGCTTCCGTCTGCTCGGGATTGAGGCCGGAGAGATAATCCGGGCGCTTGGCTTTGTCGCGGGCGGCCATGGCGCGCGCAGCGATACCGCCGGCGGCGAGCGCGGGTTTGCGCGGCGCCGGCTCTTCGTCGAAGAAGGGAATGTCGTCAAAACCTTTGCTCATGCGGCCCAATGTAGTGATTCGGGACCGAAAGGCCAGAAAGGATGTTCTTCTTTTATTCCGGACTCTTCAAGCGCGAAGGCAAGCCTGTGGAAAGATAGCGTATTTCGAAGTCATCAATTTTCGCCCGTCGCGTCGAAAGCCGCGTCCACCGGGACCTGCAGCGCGGTGGCCAGCTGGTTGGTCTTGGCGGCGAGCGAGATGACGCGCAGGAGGTCGGCGTGCTCTGCCGCCGTCATGCCCTTGGCCTTGGCCGATGCCGTGTGGGAGTGGATGCAATAACCGCAGCCGTTGGTGACGGAAACGGCAATATAGAGCATTTCCTTCACGAGCGGGTCGAGGGCGGAGGGCGTCGCCATGACTGCCTTCACCTCCGCCCAGGTCCGCTCCAGGAGGTCCGCGTCGTAGGCGAGCCAGAGCCACATATTGTTGACGAAGTCCGATTTCCGTGTGGCACGGATGTCATCGAAAACTGCCTTGACGCGCGGGTCGGCTTCCGGATCGGGCGGCGGGACGACAGTGCTCATGCTTTCTCCTTGAACTCATATTGAATTTTGCGCGATCGGTTGTTCAGAGCATGGCGACACAGGCGTTTTCCGGAATGTCGCCATTGGCGCCGATCCATGCCTTGATATCGTCCGGCGTTATCTGGGCGTCGGCATTTCCCGCTGCCTTTTCGCGGATATCGACGACGCAGAGCGGCACGATGAGCTTCTCGACCGGCAGTTCGGCGACCGACATACCGTCGGCGGAGAAATGCAGCGGCGCGTCGACATGCGTGCTGGCGTAGCTGAACTTCTGCTCGCGGAAGAACTGCTGCTGGCCGAAGTAGGTCGGGAACTCCTCGTAGAGTTCATGGGTGAGGTCTGTGACGCTGGTATGGCCGGCGGCGAGCGCCGCCGGCGCTATTCCCATGCTGGCGGCGGCAATACCGGCCGTGCCGACCGCAGCCGCGCGGAAAAAGCCGCGCCGCGACAGCATTCGCTGCTTTACCGATTCCATGATGCAGGCGTCGCACATCGTTCTTCTCCCAACATGAGTTGAACATCGAAACCGATCGGAATGGTGCCCGAGGAATGCAGAATAGCCCAGCCGCCGAGGCTGTAAACACTGGTTGTCCAGTAAAATACTGTGCAATCGGCGAACGGCGATGGGCGCCATCATGCCGCCAACAAATTCGGCTTTTATTACAATTGCGTAATGATGGCATTCCGAGATTGCCCGAAGGCAGGCAAACAATGATACTCGGGGGCAAATCGGAACGCTCCGCCGGCACGGGGGCCGCTGGAGCGCGCTTTTCATTTGGAGATGTGAATGCGGCTTTGGAAGCAACTGGCGGTCAGCGTCGTTGTGCTCGTGGTGGGGGCGGCTGCCTGGGTACGTTTTGCGCCCGGCGCCGGCGAAACGCTGGCGGCGATCGGCGTTTCGCACCCGCTGATCGATGCGCTGTCGAAGTCGCAGGGCGGCGAAGGTCAAGGCGGGCGGCGCAACGGCGAACGCGGGCAGGGTGGCCAGGGCGGCTTCGGCGATGCGGCGCTGGTTGTCGTCAGGCCGTCGGCGAGCGCGATCGTCAACGACAGGCTCAACGCCATCGGCAATGGCGAAGCGATTCATTCCGTCACGGTGACGCCGACCGCGACGGGCAACCTTACCGAAATCCTGGTAAAATCCGGCGACAGGATCGCCGAGGGCCAGGTCATCGCGCGGCTTGACAGCGACGACCAGAAGGTTGCGGCGGAACAGGCGCGGCTGACGCGCGACAGTGCTGAGGAAAAGCTCGCACGCTATCGCAATCTCGGCAGCGCACGGGCGGTGACGGCGGTGGAGGTTCGCGACGCGGAAATCGTGCTGCAGGCGGCCGAGCTGGCGCTGAGGACGGCAGAGCTCGATCTCAAACGCCGCGACATCGTCGCGCCCTCGAAAGGTGTAGTCGGTATCATCACCGTCAATGCCGGCGACTACGTGACGACGTCAACGCCGATCGCAGTGGTGGACGACCGTTCGCAAATTCTTGTCGATTTCTGGGTGCCGGAACGCTTCGCCAGCAAGATTTTCGTCGACCAGCCGGTGACGGCGAATGCGATCGCGCAGCCCGGGCGGCAGCTCGAAGGCGTCATCCATGCGATCGACAACCGTCTCGATCAGGCGAGCCGGACGCTCCGGGTCCGTGCAAGGCTTGAAAATCCCGACGACATGCTTCGGGCGGGCATGTCTTTTTCGGTTACCATGGCCTTCGACGGCGACCGTTATCCGACGGTCGATCCGCTGGCGATCCAGTGGAGTTCGGACGGATCCTATATCTGGCGCGTCAAAGGCGATCGCAGCGAGCGGGTGCCGATCAAGATCATCCAGCGCAATCCGGACAAGGTGCTTGTCGACGCCGCTCTTGTGGAGGGCGACCGTATCGTGACTGAAGGCGTGCAGCGCCTGCGCGATGGCGGCGCGGTGCGCGTTGCCGGCGAAGAGCGGCGCGAGCCAGAGCAGAAGGTCGCGGGAGAGGCGCAATGAACATCGGGTTCGGCGGCCATCACGGCAAGGGCGGAGGCCAGGGGGGAAAGACCGGCTTTACCGCGCTTTTCATCCGTCGGCCGATCTTCGCGCTGGTGGTCAACACGCTGATCGTCGTTGCCGGCCTCGCCGCCTGGAACGGAATCGAAATGCGCGAACTGCCGCAGGTCGACCAGCCGGTCGTTTCCGTGACGACATGGTTCGAAGGCGCTTCGCCGGAAACGATCGACCGCGAGGTGACCTCGATCGTCGAAGGCGCGGTATCGCGCGTCCAGGGCCTCAAGGGCATTTCCTCGAGTTCTTCCCTCGGGCGCAGCCGCGTGACGCTCGAATTCTCCGACACGACCGACATTGGCCAGGCGGCGAATGACATTCGCGATGCGCTCGGACGCGTTGCCGGCCAGTTGCCGGACGATGCAGACGAGCCGATCATCGTCAAGGCGGACGCGGACAGCCAGCCGATCATGCGGCTGGCGCTGACCTCCGACACGATGACCATGGAAGACATGACGCTGTTGGTCGAGAACGAGATCAGCGACCGGCTCGCGGCAGTCGAGGGTGTCGCCGATGTAACGGTCTACGGCGACCAGGAGAAGATCTTCCGCATCGACCTGAACCAGGCGAAGCTCGCCGGGCGTGGGGTCACGGTGGCCAATCTTCGCGAAGCGCTCTCCAACGCATCCTACGACGTGCCGGCGGGCTCGCTCACCAGCGCCAGCCAGGACATTACCGTTCGAGCGACGGCGGACCTCCAGACGCCCGAGCAGTTCGAAAATCTCATCATCGGGGACAATGTGCGGCTGCGGGACGTCGCGACGGTGACGCTCGGCCCGGATACGGGCACGTCGGCGCTGCGCTCCAATGGTCGGCAGGGCATCGGCCTCGGCATCGTCCGTCAGGCCCAGTCGAACACGGTCGATATCTCCGAGGGTGTTCACCAGGTGGTGGACACGATCTCCTCGGAGATCCTGCCTGAGGGAACGGAACTCAAGATCACCAGTGACGATGCGGTCTTCATCAATGGCGCGATCCACGAAGTGGAGATCGCGCTCCTTGTCGCCGTATTCATCGTCACCTTCGTCATCTATCTCTTCCTGCTCGACTGGCGTGCGACGCTGATTCCGGCAATCTCGATGCCGATCGCGTTGATCGGCACGCTTGCGGCGATCTATCTCGCCGGTTTCTCGATCAACATCCTGACGCTGCTTGCGATCGTGCTTGCAACCGGCCTCGTCGTCGACGATGCGATCGTGGTGCTCGAAAACATCGTGCGCCGCCGGGCGGGGGGGCTCGGGCCACGCGCGGCCGCCGTGCATGGCACCCTCGAGGTCTTCTTCGCCGTGCTGGCGACGACGGCCACGCTTGCCGCGGTCTTCGTGCCGCTCTCCTTCCTGCCGGGGCAGACAGGCGGGCTTTTCCGCGAGTTCGGTTTCGTGCTCGCCTTCTCGATCCTGCTTTCCTCCTTCGTTTCGCTCACGCTCTGCCCGATGCTCGCCTCGCGTCTGCTGACGAAAGAGGCGCATGCGCATCAGGGCGTGATAAGTCGGCTCGGGGCGCGGGCCGCGGCGTTCTATCGGGTAACCCTTCGCGCCTGCCTCAATGCGCCGCTTATCGTCTTCGTCGTCGCCGCCTTCTTCACCGCGGCGGGCGCCGCCGGTTTCCTGACGCTCAAGTCCGAACTGACCCCCAACGAGGACCGTTCGCAGGTGATGCTCAGGATCAACGCGCCGCAGGGCGTCTCACTCGAATATACGCAGGCGCAGATGCGTCGCATCGAGGAGGGCCTTCAGCCGCTGGTCAAATCGGGAGAGATCAGCAACGTGTTTTCGATCTCGGGGCAGGGTGGCTCGGCCAATAGCGGCTTCATGGTGCTGACGCTTGCGCCGTGGGAAGAGCGGGAGCGCACGCAACAGCAGATCGTCGCAGACATCAACAACGTGACCGCGAAAATTCCGTCCGTCCGCTCCTTCGCCATCCAGTCCAACAGTCTTGGCATTCGCGGTGCCGGGAGCGGCCTTCAGGTGGCGCTGGTCGGCAACGACTACAGAAAGCTCGGCGACGCGGCGGCCAAGCTCGTCCGCGCGATCGAGGACAGCGGCCGTTTCGAGAACGTGCGGCTCAACTATGAGGCCAACCAGGCTCAACTCTCGATCACCATCGATCGCGAGCGCGCGTCCGACCTCGGCGTGGACATCAGCGGGTTGTCCTGGGCGCTTCAGGCGATGCTCGACGGCAGCAGCGTCGTCGATATCTTCGTCGAGGGCGACGCCTATCCCGTCAAGCTGCTTTCCTCGACGACACCGCTCAACGACCCGACGGACCTGCAGAACATCTTCGTCAAGGCGCGTGACGGCCGGATCGTGCCGATGTCGACCATCGCGACGATCGAGGAAAAGGCGGTGGCGCCGCAGCTGGCGCGCGAGTCGCAGCTTCGCGCCGTTTCGCTTTCGGCCGGCCTCAAGTCGGACCTCGCGCTCGGCGAGGCGCTGTCGATGGTGGAGGAGATGGCCGAGCCGCTGTTGCCGCCGGGGTCGCGCGTGATGCCGCTTGCGGAAGCGGCGACGCTCAACGAAAACGCCAATGGCCTTTTCATCACCTTCGGCTTCGCGATCGTTATCATCTTCCTGGTGCTGGCAGCACAGTTCGAGAGCTTCGTCAGCGGCCTCATCATCATGTCGACGGTGCCGCTTGGGCTTGCCTGCGCCGTCTTCGCGATGATCATCACGGGCAATACGCTGAACATCTACAGCCAGATCGGGCTCGTCATGCTGGTCGGCATCATGGCGAAGAACGGCATCCTGATCGTCGAGTTCGCCAATCAGTTGCGCGATCGCGGCCAGGATGTGCGCAGCGCCATCGAGAACGCAGCCAATATCCGCCTGAGGCCGGTGATGATGACGATGATCGCCACCGTCGTTGGCGCTCTGCCGTTGGTTCTGGCGAGCGGGGCAGGGGCCGAGGCGCGCATCGCACTCGGCTGGGTGCTGGTCGGCGGGCTGGGCCTCGCGGTGATCGTGACGCTCTACCTCACTCCGGTCGCCTATCTCGTCATCGCGCGCTTCACGAAGCCGCATGCCGACGAGGAGCGCAAGCTGCACGAGGAGATGGACGCGGCTTCAGCGATGGTCGAAATACGATAGGTCAGATCGCACCGCGTCAGCGAATGCGCTTGCCTTCGTTGTCAGCCCGCGTTCGGCGTATCGCGGCCGATCTCGTCGAGGCGCTGCTGCAGGGCTAGCTTGTCGAGGGTGGGCATCGGCAGGCTGGTGAAGGCCAATATCCGATTATTCAGCATCCGATAGGCTTCGGAAAAGGCAAAGTGTTTTTCAGGTTCGCTGCCTTCGGCCACGGCCGGGTCCGGCACGCCCCAATGTGCCGATAGCGGCTGCCCCGGCCAGACGGGGCAGGCTTCGTTGGCCGCATCGTCGCAGACGGTGAAGACGAAATCCATCTTCGGCGCGTCAGCGCCGGCGAACTCGTCCCAACTCTTGGAACGCGCGAAGGACGTATCGTAGTCGAGACTCTGCAGCAGTTCCAGGGCGAGAGGATGAACTTTCCCCTTGGGCTGTGATCCGGCCGAGAACGCCTTGAATTTGCCCCGGCCGAGTCGATTGAGGATCGCCTCGCCCATGATCGAGCGCGCCGAATTTGCTGTACAAAGAAAGAGAACGTTGAATGGCCTGTGGTCGCTCACGATTGATCCTCCTAAGCAATTGCAGGTGACAGCCCGGATGGCGAGCGGCAAAGTTCGTGATTGCCGTTGCAGCAGTCCTCCATGAGATAGGCGAGGAGGCCGCCGAAGCCAGTCATGTCGGCGACGTAACGTACTTCCCGCCCTTCGCGTTCGGCGTATACGAGGCCTGCTGTTTGCGACAGTGTGATGACGGCTAGAACCCGCGTAGCGCGGCGAGCAGGTAAATCGCCGCCGCAATCGCGCCGAGCGCGCTTCGGCCGGCATGGACCTTGCCCCAGCGGGTTAGCAGCGCGCGGGTCTGATCGCTTGCCTCTTCCGGGCGGGTCGCCTCCAGGCGGCGATTGACGGGCATGACGACGAGCAGGGTGTAGGGCCAGTTCAGGATGATGACCGCGGCCCCGAGACCCCAGAGCGGATTGCCGGTCTGCCACCATGCCGCGGCGCCGAGGAGCCCTGAAACGATGGCGAGGGAAGCCTGCATCTCGAAGCCGCGCCGGTAGGCTGGCCCCCACTCGGCAAGCGCCGAGCGATAATCGAGGCCGAGCCGTGCCGGTTGCTCGGCCACGTTGATATAGATGGCGGCGCCGAAGAAGACGGACGCCGTGACCAGGGCGAGCAATCCAAACATTCGACCTTCTCCCTGAGAGCGGGCGATGGATGGCGGTACGGTACTGTATCCTTAAATCGTCGCCGATTTAAGGATACATGCAGCAATTCAAAGTGCTACAGCGTCCTTTGCGCGTCTGATCAGACGCGCGGCGCTGTAGATGTATCATAGCTTTGCTTGCCGCCAAACGAGGAGGAGCACGGCTGTCGACCGCCAGAAGAGGTGGCCGCCCAACGGCGCACTTGTGACAAGCGAGTATCACCGTCTGTGATTTTGTGCGTTGCGAAGCTTTGAACCTGCGTGAACTTCTGGACAAATTGATTCCGATTTGCACAGTAGCGCCCTGAAATGTCAGCGCTTCCGATCTGGCCCCGGACGTCTCGTCCCGACGTGGCATCACGGAAAGACGCGTGTGCGCCTGAGACTGGAGGTCATGGCAACCCACTAGCTTGCGCGCCGGGTGGAGGCAGCCGCCGTGGAATTCCTTAATTCGGTGTCGAATTGGGAATAAAATCGGGCGGCAATTCAGAATGTTACAGTGACCTTGCGCGACTGGCCGGGACGCGAGGTGCTGCAGGGAAAGGGCGTTTCGTGGCGTTGAAGGCAATCAAGGCGGGAACGAGAAACGACAGCGGTATCGTTGCGGCGAAGGAACTTCTTGCCACCCGATTCGGCGAGCGCTTCCAGGTCGGCGAGACGGTCCGCGCCCAGCACACGCACACGACGACCTATATACCGGCGCAATTGCCCGATGCCGTGGTTTTTCCCGAGAACAGCGCCGAAGTGCGCGAGATCGTCAAGATCGCCGGCGCACACCGCGTGCCGCTGATCGCCTTCGGCACCGGATCGTCGCTGGAAGGGCACGTCAACGCGCCGAACGGCGGCATATCGGTCGACATGATGCGCATGAACCGGGTTCTCGCCGTCAATGCCGAGGATCTCGATTGCACGGTCGAACCTGGCGTCACCCGCGAGGAGCTGAACACCTATCTGCGCGATACCGGTCTTTTCTTCCCGATCGATCCCGGGGCGAACGCCTCGATCGGCGGCATGGCCTCGACACGCGCCTCCGGCACCAACGCGGTGCGATACGGCACGATGAAGGAGAACGTGCTGGCTGTGACGGCGGTCGTTGCCGGCGGTCGCGAGATTTCGACCGGCCACCGGGCGCGCAAGTCTTCGGCCGGCTACGACCTGACGCGGCTCTTTGTTGGCGCGGAAGGCACGCTCGGCATCGTCACGTCGATCACGCTGCGCCTGCAGGGCATACCGGAGGTGATCTCCGGCGGCGTCTGCCCGTTCCCGACCACTGCGGATGCCTGCAACGCGGTGATCCTGACGATCCAGTCGGGCATTCCGGTGGCGCGCATCGAACTGCTCGACGCGCTGCAGATGAAGGCGTGCAACGCCTATTCGAACCTCGGCTATGCGGAGACTCCGACGCTTTTCGTCGAGTTTCATGGCAGCGCCGAGAGCGTGGAGCTGCAATCGCGCCAGTTCGCCGAAATAGCGTCGGAATTGGGGTCTACTGGTTTTATCTGGACGACCAATCCGGAAGAGCGCTCGCGACTCTGGAAGGCGCGGCACAATGCCTACTGGGCACAGAAGGGGCTGGTGCCCGGCGCCGCGATCCTTTCGACAGATGTCTGCGTGCCGATCTCGCGGCTTGCCGATTGCGTCGCGGCGACGCAGGAGGATAGCGCGGCACACGGGCTGGTCGCCCCGATCGTCGGCCATGCGGGCGACGGCAACTTTCACGTCGGGCTGCTTTTCGACGACAAGGATCCAGCCGATGTGGCGCGGGCGGAAGCCTTCGTCGAGCGGCTGAACGCGCGGGCTCTGTCGATGGACGGTACCTGTACGGGAGAACATGGAATCGGGCAGGGCAAGATGCCGTTTCTCGAGGCGGAACTCGGCGACGCGCTGGATCTGATGCGACAGATCAAGCGCGCGCTGGATCCGGACAATATTTTCAACCCGGGCAAGATTTTTGTCTGACACTGCGGGGATCGGCGGCCCAAGGATGCGAGTAGGGGCGCGAATGAGACAGACGGGAATGTGACACGGTGCTGGCGCGAATTCTGGTTACCATCAGCGGTTTGCTTGTCGTCGCTCTTTTTGCGGCGTTGATCGCGCCATTGTTCATCGACTGGACCAACTTCCGCAACGATTTCGAGCGCGAGGCAAGCCGCATCATGGGCAAGCCGGTGGTCGTTCACGGCAGTGTCGATGCCCGCATCCTCCCGTTCCCGACGGTAACCCTCAACGACGTGCGCGTCGGTCCCACCGAGGGCGACCAGCCGATCATCCAGGTCGCGCAATTCTCGATGAGTGCCGAGCTTGCACCGTTCCTGAGCGGCGAAGCGCTGATCTTCGACATGCGGCTCGATCGACCGAAGGCGAGGATCCGCCTCCTGCCGGACGGTACGCTGGATTGGGCGCGTGGGACCCGCGCGTCGATCCCGGCAAGTACGGTCGTTCTCGAAAAGGTTGAGATCGTCGACGGTGAGATCGAGTTCGTGGACGAGCAGACGGGGCGGACCCGCCGCGTCAGCGACCTTTCCGCCGATCTGGCGGCGCGCTCTCTTGCCGGCCCATGGAAGGTCGAGGGCCGCGCGGCACTCGACGGCGAAGCCGGCAGCTTCGCCTTTTCCAGCAACCAGGTGAACGAGGAAGGGGCGCTGAGCCTCAGGGCGCGGCTGACGCCGGACAAGCGGCCGTTCGGTGTCGAGCTCGACGGCGATCTCAAGGTCGTCGACTTCAAGCCGGTTTATGCCGGCCGTTTCACGCTGACCGAAAACCGGCCCGCGGACGAGGCCAAGCAAAGTGGTGCCCTGCGCATCAACGGCGATTTCCAGCTCACCAACGAGAGCATCCGTGTCCCGGAATACCGCTTCGAGGCTGGCCCGCCGGACGATCCCTATGTCGTCACCGGCGAGGCGACGCTCGACACCGGCAAGGACCAGAAATTCCTGCTGATTGCCGATGGCCAGCAGATCGACGTCAGCCGCATCGGCAATTCCGGCCGCAGTGGCAAGACCGGTCGCGACCCCGCAATTTCGCTGCGCCAGCGGATCGAGGCGATGCTGGCAATCGCCGCCGACATTCCTATCCCGCAGGTGCCGGGCCGCGCCAGCCTGAAGCTGCCCGCGATTGTGATCGGCGACACGACGGTTCGGGACGTGCGGCTTGACGTCAGGCCGGATGGCGCCGGCTGGATCGTCGAGAATGCCGTGGCGCTGCTGCCCGGCCGGACGCAAATGGAGGCCAGCGGGCGACTGAACCTCAAGGAACAGCGCGCCTTCCGCGGCGACATCCTGGTCGCCTCCAACCAGCCTTCAGGATTGGCGAACTGGCTGGCGGGGTCCGTGGACCCGGCGATCCGCAAGCTGAAGACGGCCGGTTTTGCCGCGACCGTCAACCTGACGGACACGCTGCAGCAGTTCGATAGCCTTGAGGTGGCGGCCGGGCCTGCGACTCTTCGGGGCCGTATCGAACGCCAGTCCTTCGCGGAGCAGCAGCCGAGCCTGTCGCTGCAGCTCAAGGGCAACCGTATCGACTTGGAGGCGCTGCAGGCATTGGCTGGTCTCGTCGCCGGCGATGCCTCGACCGGGACGCTGCTGCAGCATGCGATCGCCGCCGATCTCTCCGCCGAGGCATTTTCCGCCTTCGGTGAGGAGGCGCGTGATGTGCAGGCAGTCCTGACGCTCAAGAACGGGCAGTTGCAGGCGGAACGGGTAGCGATCGGCTCGCTATCCGGCGCCCAGCTTGCGTTTTCCGGCCGGATGAGCGGCGGCCTCGACCAGCCGGTGCTTTCGGCCAAGATGAAGCTCGCCGCCAAGGACCTGACGCCCTTCCTGGAAATGGTCGGCCGACACACGGTCGCCCATCCGGCCCTGCAACGGCTCATCAGGGCCGGCCCCTATTATTCCGACGCCGCTTTGGACGTGACGTTGACGGCCGGTAGCAACGAGGGCAGTGCGCCGGTCACCTTCGGTGTGATCGGCACCGCCAACGGCAGCAAGATCGCCGCAAGCTACCAGGCTCCCGATGTCGCCCAGGCGCTCACCGGCAAGGGAATGCTGCTGGAGGCGACACTCGAAAACCCGCAGACGGTCGTCCTTGTCGGGCAGGCGGGCTTCGATCCCCTGCCGTTCGATGCGGATGCCAACGGTATCCTGGCGGTCAAGCTGCAGAGCACCGAGGGTTCGAAGGCGAACGGCACGCTGACCTTCACCACCGAGAAAACGTCGCTGGCCGCCAAGGGGGACTTCGATCTTGCCCGTGACCACTATCTCGAAGGGCAGGCGAAGCTAACGCTGCAGACGGAAGATCTGGAGCCATTCCTGCTTCTCCAGGGAATCGGACTGCCGCAGATGGGCAGCGGGCTGCCGGTAACGTTGTCGACCGACATCACGACCGATGCGGAAAGAATCGCCCTCTCGGCGATCGAAGGCAAGGTCGATCAGAATGTCTTTTCCGGCGCGCTGGCGATCGACCGCAAGACCGCCGGCAAGGCGGTCGGCGAGCTTGCGCTGGACACGCTCGATCTCGCTTGGCTCGGCGAGGGCATCCTCGGGCAATTCGAGGACGCGTCAATCGGCGGATTGTCGATGGGGCCGGTCGCGCAGCCGGCCTGGACCGGGCTCGACGTGGCGTTGAACGTCACGGCGAAGCGCTTCTGGCCCGGCATCTACGGTCCGGTCGCCGGCTTTGCCGGGAAGCTCGAATGGAAGGGCGACGAGCTTGCGCTGAGCGACGCCACCGGCGAATGGCTCGGGGGCAAGCTCGAGGGGCGGCTGCAAGTCGGCAACGCCAATGGCTCGGGCTTCCTGCGCTCGCGCTTCGACCTCAAGGGCGGCGATCTTGCCGCCGCCGGATGGGTACGCGAAAGCGGTCCGGTAGCGACGGGCCGGTTCGATCTGGCCGTTGCGATGGAGGCTTCGGGTGCGACCCCCCGAGCGATGGCACATTCGGCGAGCGGGTCAGGGACGGCGACGTTCAACGGCGTGACGCTCAACGGTATAAACACGGCGGCGTTGGCGCCGCTGATGGCCGCCGCCGATGCCATGAAGACCGAGATTTCGCCCGACGCGGTCCGCAAGGCGGCAGAGCAAGTGCTCTTTACCGGTCAATCGGTCGTCGGTGCCATCAAGGTGCCTTTCAGCGTCGCCGGCGGCAGGGCCAGGGCGCAGAACGTCACGGCGGGCGACGGCAACGCCGCGTTCACCGGCGAAGCGGCATTCGACCTTGCGGAACAACGCATGAACGGCGTGATCGACCTGGCATTCCGGCCGGGCGAAGAGGCGCTCGCCGGCGCCGAACCGCGCGTGCGCTTCGGCTTTGATGGGCTCCTGGACGCACCGGGTGTTTCGATGGACGTCACCGACCTTTCGAATTTCCTGTCGCTCAGGGCCTTCGAGCGCGAGCGGCGGCGCGTGGAAACGTTGCAGTCGAATGTGCTTGAGAAGCAGCGGCTTCGCCGCGAAGTGGCGCTTTACAAGGCGCGCGCGGCCGAACGCGAGGTTGCACGCCTAAGGGCGATCGCCGAGGAACGCCACCGCCAGGCCGCGGCCGCGGAGGCGGCGCGGATGAAGGCCGAGACGGAGGCGCGCGCGGCGGCCGAACGGCGCGCGGCCGAGGAACTGCGCCTGCGCCTGCGGCAACTTCCGCCGCGCAGCACCGTAGCGCCGCCTCCGCCGCCGCAAAACGTCCAGCGCGGCAACCAGCAGCCATCGTCCGGCGGCAACGCAGCCGGCGAAAACGCCGGCCCCCCGCTGAACTTCGACATGCTGCCAGACATCACGGTGCAATAAGCGGGACGAGGAAAAGTGCGAAGCGGTTTTCCGCCCGCATCCCGCGTCAAACAAGCAAGCTGGGACGAGGAAAAGTGCGAAGCGGTTTTCCGCCCGCATCCCGGGTCAAACAAGCAAGCTGGGACGAGGAAAAGTGCGAAGCGGTTTTTTCCTCCCGGTGCCGAAACCGTCAAAAACCCTAGAATTTTAGTGGTCCATTTGAAGCCGTATTAGCATCCCCTCAGGCACAATGTGCCTATAATTGGGGTTGCGAGATGAAACCGCTTGAGCCGGGGCTAGATCGCCGCGCAGTCATCTGGATCGTGAACTGTACCCTCGGTGGCACCGTCGGCTGCACGGCGATCGCGATGCTCATCACCTACCGCTGCACGGCCCACTTCGGCGCGGAGGTCATGGCCACCACGCTCAGCCTCGCCTTCTATATCCCCGTGCTTCTCGCCGTGCCGCTCTTTGCCTTCATCGGGGTCAAGATGCAGCAACTCGCACTGGCCAACCGGCTCCTTGTCCAGGCGAGCCGCTATGACGGGTTGACGGGCTGTCTGAACCGGGGCGCCTTCACCGCCGATGTCATCGATTTCTTCGCGAAACAGGACCTCACGCCCTTTCCGCCCACATCGGCGCTCTTGATCCTCGATGCCGATCATTTCAAGAAGATCAATGATTGCCATGGGCACCTTGCCGGAGATGCCGCGCTCGTCGGCATTGCGGCGGTACTGCGCGATGCGGTGGGCGAAGCGGGCGTGGTTGGGCGGCTCGGTGGTGAAGAGTTCGGCGCTTTCGTGCGTTCGACCGATGTGGTCGCGATCGGCGCACTGGCTGAGCGCATCCGCCTCGGGGTCGCCGAGGATAGCGGGCGGGAAGCCGGCTGTGCGCATGCGGTCACCGTCAGCATCGGGACTGCCCTCTTCACCTATCCGGCCGTCTACGAGGACATTTTCAAGATTGCCGACGACCAGCTTTATCTTGCCAAGAGGGCGGGGCGGAACTGCGTCTGCATGATGGAGCACTCGCACATGCCGGGCAGCATACGCGCCATGGCCGAGCGATTGCGCAGCGGTTTTGCGGAGCTCGACGCGCATCCGGTCGACACGGGAGTCGACGATCAGGCATCGCGGCTGGCAGGGCGCTGATTTCCGAGGCCCGGTTCACGACAAAATCAAGGGGGTTCAGGCGCTACTGTGATCGTTGCGCCGGAGAGGCACGGCCCACTGCATGTTTCCTCAAATCGGATCCGATTTAAGGATAAAAACATGCAGCAATTCAAAGTGCTACAGCGACCTTTGTGCGTCTGACGCACGGCGCTGCAGATGCGGCCTCAGGGCGTTTCTGTCGCGTCGGTGCGCGATTTTACCCAGGCGAGTACATAAACGCGAAGCGCCGAGGAGAGATTGCCGTCGGGGCTGCGCCCGTCATCGACTTCCGCGATCAGCCGAGCGAGCGGCATGCCGCGGCTCTGCGCGATCGATTTCAGTTCCTGCCAGAACGGTTCTTCGAGGGTAATACTCGTTCGATGGCCGTGGAGGGTGGCGGAATGCTTGACGATCGTCATCGCTCACAAACCGATTCAAGGCGTTGGCATTCCGATTCCGGAACCCGGCTCAAGTCTTTGCGGCAGAATCGTTTTTCGGGATTGTGGGCGGCGCGGCTTGTCACGCCTTCTCGCCCGGGGTGCCGTCCGCCGAGCGCGTTGTCGCCGGCGTCTCCAGTCGGCCCTGGTCAAGTGTCTTCGAAGCTTTCTCGTTCAGCGCGCGGGTAAGCGACTTTTCCGTCTTGGTGCGGCCGAAGGCGATACGGTTCTGCTCGGCCTGCTTCTCTTTTTCCGTGCGGGCCTGCTTCTTGCGGAACTGGCGCAGGTTGACGACATCGCCGGCCATCGCCGCCTCCGTATCTTTCAGTTCTTCTTGCGGAAGGAGTCGAGCGAGACGACCGAGCCACCGCCATTTTTCGGTTCGCCCGATTTTTCCGGGCTCTTCTCGGCAGGTTCGTTGCCGTCTTCGCTGACCGGATAAGCGGTGATCTCCGCAGATTCCTCTTCTTCCTCGCTGGCGGCAACGTCGAACTCGAGCTCGAAATTAACCGACGGGTCGTAGAAGCCGCGGACGGCGTTGAAGGGGATCACCAGTTTCTCTGGCGTGTCCGAGAAGGAGAGGCCGATCTCGAAAGCGGCTTCGCTGACCTTCAGGTCCCAGAACTGATGCTGCACGACGATCGTCATCTGCTCGGGATATTTCGCCTTCAGGTGCTGCGAGATGCGCACGCCTGGGGCGCCCGTCAGAAACGTGATGAAGAAGTGGTGGTCGCCGGGCAAATGACCCGTGGCTGCGACTTCGGCCAGCACCTTGCGAATGACGCCGCGAAGCGCGTCCTGCGCCAGAATGTCGTAGCGTATGTGGTCCTGGCCCATATGATCCCCGTCTTCCTTCGAACTCAACTGCTGCATGTCAAAGCGCCGCTGCGATCTTGCGCACCAAAGCCGGCGTGCAGCGCCGCACGGACACTCCTTTGCCCCGTCCGCTTGTGACGAGTCAATTATCAAGCATCTATAGACCATTTCGCGACAGGGGAGAAGGTGAAGGCTTCTGTTGCCAGGTGCCTTCGGACCCCGCCTTACGGTGCTACCCGGAAGGGCTTGATTTGAAGTGCCGCACCGCCGTTAGGCAGCGAGACGTGCTTCAGCATAGTTGTCGTTTGCAACTATAAGTTTAGCCCGATAACGGTGGTACAATGCCGAGCAAAAAGTCGATCTTTACGCCCTTGTCGATCCTATTTCGCCCCCATCAAAAGCCGGTCCGATTTCCAGGCCGGTTTTTGGTGGAGGCGCCGGGTACCGCCCCCGGGTCCAATGGGTTTATTGCATCGCCCGTTTATTGCCATAGCCGCCCGAAGACGGCACGCTTGATATAGGTCTTTACGCCGGCCATGAAAAGAGGCGATCGAGGGAAATGTGACGGATATATTATCCCTCATGCGCCGGGCACGGAAACGCCTTGACATACCCGAGCAGCGTGAAAAACTCCGGCTGCTGCACGCAGCTCGCGAAAGGGCGGCAGCTTGAGAGCAAGTGCAAACTGGAGGCATCATGACCGATTATCTCGCAGACGTGCAGAAATACGATAGCGGCGCCGACGAAGCAGTTGTCAACAAGATCGTGCGCCATCTCGGCATCGCTCTTCGCAACAAGGATTCCGCCCTTGTCTCGGCCTCGGACCCGAAGGAGCTCGAGCGCGTCAAGGAAAAGTGGTGCGAGAAGAAGCTCGGCGTCGGCGGCGCGGACGCCGATGCGGCAATCGCTGCCACGGCCAAGGCGATGGCGGACGACCGCTCCAAGTCACGTGTGACATTCTACTATCTGGTGGCCAAGAACCTCGGCAAACTCCAGACGCTCTGATCCTACAGCGCCGCGCGTCCTATTAGGCGCGCAAGGATGCTACGCTTTTTCGTGATCCTGGCCGAGCAATCCAGGATCACGAACATACCGATTTCACTCATCCGGGGCGATCAAGTTAACGCCAGCGGCCGTCCGGCGCTACGCCTGCTCCTTGGTGCCGACGCTGTCCGGCCAGAGAGCACGGATTTCCTTCGGTAACGTATCGCGCACCTTCGCCGACTGGCCAAGGTCGATATGCCGCGCGAGAACCTGGAATACCGATTTCGTGGCTTCCGCGGGATTGACCGGGCGGCCGGGTTTCATCCCGTCCGCGACGCAGTCAAGAAATTCATCAAGCGACCGCATCGCCTTTTCGGGTCGATGGTTGGGACGGTATTGGTCGTAGTAGGCGCCCCGCACGAGTAGCGGCAGCTCCGCGCCGAGATGAGCGGCCACCTCGGGAGGAAGCCTGTCGCGCAGCGCCCTCAGCACCACATTCAATATGTGCCACGCCACTTTCCGGTCCGGTCCGTGATGCTCCATGATCTCGCCGAGCCAGATATTGGTGGTTTGCAGGGTCTTGTCGAAGACATCGAGGCCGGTCGCACTCATGGTCACACCTCTCTTGCAGGTCGAACGTTCTATCAATCTCAAGGGCCTAACCCCACTCGGCCAAGTTTGTTTCGTCGCTGGCCGAGAAATCCGCGCCGGCAACAATTTCGGAACATTCGCGAGTCCGTCGGATTAGCGGATGGATATGGCCCGGGTGAAACGAGAACGCGGGTTGAAACAGGCAAACGCGTCTTGTTCGAGAGCGCTGCGAAGGTCTGCTGCGTTCCCTGACAGCGGTCGCATAGAGCAGCACGAGGCTACCGCAGGCATCAAATTGCGGAAAACGCGCCCGGGCCATTGGTTCGCCGAAGGGTTCGTCCTATTTTTGGATGAAGCAACGAATCGTCGGCGAGCAAGCATGCGGCAATATCTCGATCTCCTCGAGCACGTGATGACAACCGGAACCGACCGCGGCGACCGGACCGGCACCGGCACGCGTTCGGTCTTCGGCTACCAGATGCGCTTCGACCTGTCGCAAGGCTTCCCGGTCCTGACCACGAAGAAGCTGCACCTGCGTTCGATCATCCATGAGCTCCTGTGGTTCCTCAAGGGAGAGACGAATATCGCCTATCTCAAGGAGCACGGCGTCAGCATCTGGGACGAGTGGGCGGACGAGAAGGGTGAACTCGGGCCGGTCTACGGCTACCAGTGGCGCTCCTGGCCGACGGCCGGGGGTGGCCACGTCGACCAGATCGCAGCACTTGTCGAAGGCTTGAAGACCAATCCGACCTCTCGCCGGCACATCGTTTCGGCCTGGAATCCGGCGCTGGTCGACGAGATGGCGCTGCCGCCCTGCCATTGCCTGTTCCAATTCTACGTGGCGGACGACAAGCTCTCCTGCCAGCTTTACCAGCGCTCGGCCGACATCTTCCTCGGCGTGCCATTCAACATCGCCTCCTATGCGCTGCTGACTTTGATGGTTGCGCAGGTGACGGGACTGAAGCTCGGCGATTTCGTCCACACGCTTGGTGACGCGCACATCTATCACAACCACTTCGAACAGGCGCGGCTGCAATTGACGCGAACGCCGAAGCGGCTGCCGGAAATGCGCATCAATCCGGGCGTGAAGGACATATTTTCCTTTAAATTCGAGGACTTTACGCTCGTTGGCTACGAAGCGGATTCACATATCAAGGCGCCGGTCGCCGTCTAGGGCGAGCGGTATGATGCCTTGCGGTCGCGTCCGGTCGGTGCGGGTGCCCGGCTCCAGGTGACTGCCTGAAGCGGCCAGTATGTTCTGAAACGAAAACCGGAAGCTTCCTCCCGCGTTCCTCCGGGCGCGGGGGCGGCGCTCCCGGAAAAGCGCCGCGAACCGGCGCAACAGGGAGGGTTCGATGCTGACGCTCATCCATGCGCCGCTGTCGCGCTCATCGCGCATTATTTGGCTGCTCGAGGAAATCGACGCCGAATACGAGATCCGCTATGTCAACATTCGCCGCTGGGATGGCTCGGGCGGGCCGGACGAGAATAATCCACATCCGCACAAGCAGGTGCCGGCACTTCTGCACAACGGAGCGGTGATCTGGGAGTCGGCCGCCGTCGTGCAATATCTGACCGATCTCTATCCGAACTGCAGTCTCGGCCGACCGCCGGGCCATCCCGAGCGTGGCGCCTATCTTTCCTGGCTCGCCTACTATGCCGGCGTCATCGAGCCGACGGCGCTTGCCCATATTTCCGGCGTGACCGTCAACAATCCGGCGCTCGCAAGACTCTACAGTGAAATGTGCGCCCACGTGATCAGCGTATTGAGCCGCCAGACCTATCTGCTCGGCGAGACCATGAGCGCCGCCGATCTCCTGCTGGCGAGCGCACTTCAATGGATGCGCAAGATACTGCCGGAAAGCGAGGTGATCGACCGCTACATTCGCGTCGTGACCGACCGGGCCGCCCTGCAGCGAGCGCGCGAGATCGACAGCAAGCCGAGTGGTTTCCATGACTGAACCAAAGACTGAAACGAGCGCTGAACCGAAGATCGTTATCGTCGTCGCGGTCGCGACCAACGGGGTGATCGGACGCGAGGGCGACCTGCCATGGCGGCTCTCGACCGATCTCAAGCGCTTCAAGGCGCTGACGATCGGCAAGCCGGTCGTAATGGGGCGGAAGACCTGGGCCTCGCTCGGGCGCCCGCTGCCTGGGCGAGCGAACATCGTCATCAGCCGCAACCGCGATTTCGAGGCGCAAGGGGCCGAGGTCGTTCCCTCGCTGGAGGCGGCACTCGAACTGGCGCGCCGACATGCGGCGGCGGTCGGCGCAGATGAGATCTGTGTCATCGGCGGCGGGGAGATCTATCGCCAGTCGATCGGCGTCGCGGACGTGCTGCACGTCACGGAGGTGCAGGCCGAGGTCGATGGCGACACGCGCTTTCCGGCGATCGATCCGGCTATCTTCGAGCGGGTGTTCGAGGAGGAGCTGCCGCGCGGCGAGAAGGACAGCCATGCGATGCATTTCGTGACCTGGCGCCGGCGGGAGACAGCGGAATGAGGAAAAGTGCCAGCGGTTTTCCGTCCGCATCCCGTTTCAGGTATAGAAGCCGGGATCAGGAAAATGCGAAGCGGTTTTCCACGCGCATGTGGCGCTCACCTGTTCGTGTAGCGAGACTCTCAACTATTTTAACCCATTTACGGTGAAGTCGGCCGTATCGCGTTGAAAGCAATGCATGTGATACCTATAACGGTTTCACATCGCGACCGCTTGCTCGTGCCAGCGAGTGGTCGGCGAGAGAGTTTTCTTGAAGAGAGGTTTTGATGCCCTGGAGCAATCAGAATGGCGGCGGCGGCCCATGGGGCGGCGGCGGCAATCAAGGGCCGTGGGGCCAGGGGCCCAATCGGCCGCGAGGCGGGAGAGGCGGCCCGCCAGATCTCGAGGAGATCATCCGGCGGGGTCAGGACCAGTTGAAGAATGTGGTTCCGGGGGGCTTCAACGGCGGCGTCTTCGTCATCGTCGGTCTTTTGATCGTCGGCTTCATCCTGCTCAACTCGATCTACACGGTCCAGCCGGACGAACGCGGCGTCGAGATGCGCTTCGGCAGGCCGAAGGAAGAAATTTCGATGCCGGGCCTGCATTACCACTTCTGGCCCCTCGAAACGGTCGAGTTCGTCAAGGTCACGGAGCAGCAGCAGAATATCGGCGGACGCTCCGCCGGCCAGTCCAGTGCCGGGCTGATGCTGTCGGGCGACCAGAACATCGTCAACGTGCAGTTCTCGGTGCTGTTCTCGGTAACCGACCCGAAGGCCTATCTCTTCAACGTCGAGAACCCGTCCGACACGCTGCAGCAGGTGGCCGAAAGCGCCATGCGCGAGGTCGTTGGCCGGCGCCCGGCGCAGGACATCTTCCGCGACAACCGCCAGGCAATCGCCGCCGACGTGAAGAACACCATCCAGGCGACGATGGACAGTTACGGTGCCGGCGTTTCTGTGAATACGGTCGCAATCGAGGATGCCGCGCCTCCGCGTGAAGTCGCCGACGCCTTCGATGAGGTGCAACGCGCCGAACAGGACGAGGACCGCTTCGTCGAGGAAGCCAACCAGTACGCCAACCAGGTGCTCGGCAAGGCGCGCGGCCAGGGGGCACAAATCCGCGAAGAGGCGGCCGCCTATAAGGACCGCGTCGTCAAGGAGGCCCAGGGTGAGGCGCGGCGCTTCATCTCGGTCCATGGCGCATATTCCGAGGCCCCGGAGATTACCCGCAGGCGGCTTTATCTGGAAACGATGCAGGATGTCCTCGGCAAGTCGAACAAGGTCATTCTCGACGAACAGAACGGTCAGGGCGTGCTGCCCTATCTGCCGCTCAATCAAGTCGGCAGGCCCGCGCAGTCGGGAGGTACACAATGATAAACAATCGCAGTTCAATCATCCTGATCGTCCTCGCGGCCGTGCTCTTCATCGTCTATTCATCGGTGTTCGTGGTCAATGAGCGCCAGCAGGCGATCGTCGTGCGCTTCGGCGAGATCCGCGCCGTCAAGAGCGAGCCGGGCCTTTATTTCAAGCTTCCCTTCGCCTTCATGGACGCCGATCGCGTGCAGTTTGTCGAGGACCAGGCGCTTCGCTTCGATCTCGACAACATCCGCGTACAGGTCTCCGGCGGCAAGTTCTACGAGGTGGACGCGTTCGTGGTCTACAGGATCGCTGACGCCCGCCGTTTCCGCGAGACCGTTTCGGGCGACCGGGAGTCGGCCGAGGCACGGCTCCGGACCCGTCTCGACGCGTCGCTGCGCCGTGTCTACGGCCTGAGGGGCTTCGAGGCGGCCCTTTCGGATGAGCGCGCATCGATGATGCGCGAGGTGAGGACGGACCTCAAGGCTGACGCGGAATCGTTGGGGCTTAGAATCGAGGATGTGCGCATCCGCCGGACAGACCTCACGCAGGAGGTCTCGCAGCAGACCTTCGAGAGGATGAAGGCGGAACGTCTGGCCGAAGCCGAGCTGATCCGTGCCCGCGGCAACGAAGAAGGGCAGCGCCGTCGCGCGATCGCCGACCGCCAGGTCGTCGAGATCGTCGCGGAGGCGCAGCGTGATTCGGAAATCCTGCGAGGCGAGGGCGAAGCCGAGCGGACGAGGGTCTTTGCCGACGCCTTCTCGCGCGACCCCGGCTTCTTCGAATTCTACCGCTCGATGACGGCCTATACGCAATCCATCGGCAATCCGGACACAACCGTGGTGCTGTCGCCGCATTCGGAATTCTTCCGTTATTTCAACAGTGCGGACGGTGCGGCGCCTCCATCGCCCCCGGCCGCGCCGGCGGCGCCTGCCACCGCAGATTGAGCGGACAATGTCCGATTTTCTGATTGGGTTTGGTTTCTTCCTGATCATCGAGGGGCTGGTGTACGCACTGGCCCCTTTGGTTTTGGTGGAATTGGCGAAGCGTTTGCCGTATGTCCCGGAACATCAGCTCCGACTGGCCGGACTCGTTTCGGTGGCGGCTGGCGTCGGACTTGTATGGTTGGTTCGAGGATAATGCGAAATGCCACATAAACTGCTGATCCGGCTGGTCGATGCCGAATATGCCATTACCCGTCTGAATGTCGGGTCCGCTACACCGGAGTGGCTGCCGGGGCCGGGTTTCTGGACGGTGTCCAGCTCTCGCGAGGAAATGACGCTGGTCTGTCGCGCCGCCCGCGTGCCGTCGAGCGTGCAGAGCTCGCTTGGATGGCGCTGCTTCCGCATCGAGCAGCATTTCAGCTTCGACGTGCCGGGCGTCCTGTCCTCGGTGCTGCGGCCACTTTCGACAGCCGGCGTCGGCGTGTTCGCCAATTCGACCTTCAGTACCGACTATGTCTTCGTCGCCGGCTCCGACCTTGAAAAGGCGGTGCAGGCGCTGAAGGATCACGGGCACGAGATCACCGGCTGAGCGCGTGAAGGTGGCGCTGGCCCGAGATGCCGGCCCGCTGCCTCGTGGAGCGGATCAGGAAATCGTGTTTGGACGCTGCGGAATTCCGCCGTATCTTCAAGGGAAGATCGCTTGTGTGCGGACCCGCGGCAGCGGCGTATCGTGCAGTCGAAGGGAATCGATCACGGGGCGATCCCGGATTGCGACAATCCATGAATTGCGACAATCCATGACCGGCGTGGTCCAAGAGGAATAATAGGAGCCTAGCGACTTGTCGACACGACCAAAAATCTTCCGCGGCCTGGTGCTTGCGGCCGCGACGGCACTGCTTCTAAACAACACGGCGCTCGCCGAGACGGCAACGTCACGACCGGCGGCCGGACCGCCATCCGTTGCCGACCTTGCCGAGGGACTGCTCGATGCGGTGGTCAACATTTCCATTTCCCAGAACGTCAAGAGCGATGATGACGACGCACCCATGCCGCAGGTGCCGGAAGGGTCGCCGCATCAGGAATTCTTCGACGAGTTCTTCAAGGGGCAAGGCGGCGAGAGTAACCGGCCGCGAACGGTCAATTCACTCGGCTCCGGTTTCATTATCGACCCGGCCGGCTTCATCGTCACCAACAACCATGTCATCCAGGACGCAGACGACATCGAGATCAACTTCTCGGACGGGTCCACGCTGAAGGCGAAGCTGGTTGGCACGGACACTAAGACCGATCTGGCGCTGCTGAAGGTCGAGCCGAAGAAGCCGCTCAAGGCCGTTTCATTCGGCGACTCGCGCAAGATCCGTATCGGCGACTGGGTGATGGTGGTCGGCAATCCGTTCGGCCTCGGCGTGTCCGTTTCGGTCGGCGTCGTCTCGGCGCGCGGGCGCAACATCAATGCCGGCCCGTATGACAGCTTCATCCAGACCGACGCGGCGATCAACCGCGGCAATTCGGGCGGTCCGCTGTTCAACATGCAGGGCGAGGTGATCGGCATCAATACCGCGATCCTTTCTCAGACCGGCATGTCGGTCGGCATCGGCTTTGCCGTGCCGACGGAACTGGCAATGAACGTCGTCAACCAGCTCAAGGAATTTGGCGAGACCCGGCGCGGCTGGCTCGGCGTCCGCATTCAGCCGGTCACCGACGATATCGCCGAAAGCCTGAAGATGGAGAGGCCGCATGGTGCGCTGGTCTCCGGCATCATCGAAGGCGGGCCGATCGCCAAGGGCGAGATCAAGGCAGGCGATATCATCATCCGTTTCGATGGGTCGGATGTTGCGGAGATCCGCGACCTGATGCGCGTGGTCGGCGAGAGCCCCGTCGGCAAGGCGGTCGACGTGGTCATCATTCGCGACGGCAAGGAACAGACGGTTCGCGTCACGCTCGGCCGGCTGGAGGATGGCGAGCAACTTGCAAATGCGCCTGTAAACGAGAACGGCGAGGGCGCCAAGCCGAACGAGCCGCCGGCCGCCCAACTGCCGGCGAGCGACGTCGTACTCGGCATGAAGCTCGCGGTGCTCGATGCCGATCGCCGCAAGAGCTTCGGCATTGCCGAGGGCGTCGAAGGCGTGGTGGTCACCGAGGTCCAGCCGAATTCAGCCGCGGCCGAGCGTCGGGTCGCGGCCGGCGACGTGATCGTCGAGATCGGCCAGGAGGCAATGGCAACGCCGGACGACGTTTCCGCGCGGGTCGAGGAACTGAAGAACGACGGCCGCCGCAACGCGCTTCTGATGATCGCCAACAAGACCGGCGAATTGCGTTTCGTCACCGTGCAGATGGAGTAAGGTACTCGGCATCGCGATTGGCTTATCCTGATCAATCAAGCGCGATCGCCGCTGATATTCATGGATTGCTGCGCGATCGAAACTGGTTTTGGAACCATTGCGCTGAAAGTGATCGGTCCAGTCCGGTTTGCTCCCAGCCATGCCCTGCATCCAGCAAGCGATAGGTCAGATCCGCCCCAGCCGTATGGAATTGTTCCGCAATAACCGGCGCATCGGAGTGATCGCGGCGGTCGTCATCCGCCCCCGCGAGGATCAGTACGGGATACCCTTTTAGCTCTGGAAAAGGCGTTTGTGGATCTGGTGACTGCGGTCTCAGCAGAATTGCGCCTGACGTAAGGGCGCGTTGACCGCATACAACGGCGGCAGCGATGACAGCTCCGCTCGAATAGCCTGCGATGACCGGCGCCCGAGCCAAATCGTACTCTCTCGATATTGCTTCTATGAAGGCGCTCAGGTTTGCTGCTCGATGCGCTAGCTCCTCAATGTTCAGACTCCGATCCGGGTTGCGCTTAAAGAACGTGAACCCATGCTCCGAGGCGATGGGGCCGCGGACGGCGAAACAGGTGGAACTTGCAGCAACACACTCGGCAAAATCCGTCCAGTCTGTCTCTCTTCCACTGCTGCCATGAAGAAGAACAATTGGCGGCTCAGCCGAGCTTTTCACCGTAAGCTGGAAATCAAAGCCTGCAGAATGCAGCATGGAAAGCACCCGAGTCCTAGCATTCACCCAGCACGTTCTAGCAACTTTCGTTCATCGCGAAAGAGAGCGTCGCCGCGTCGGCTGTGCCGTAGGCTGAAAGGTTAGCAGGCGGACGGTTGCGAGAATGGCTTCGAGGATCTCGCGCATGATCCTGCCCTCACTTGTTGGCACTCCAAGAACCGCATGGAGATGGGCGAAAAAACATCTGGCACCTTTCACTCCGAGAATTTCACCGCACTTGCCGCCCCTCCTCAAACGAGTTTACAGTCCGCCTCGAATGACTTGAGGTTATGCATGAAGCGCGGCCGACTGCCCTTGACGGCATTGCGAAGCTTCGAGGCGGCCGGACGGCTCGGCAGCTTCACCGAGGCTGCGACGGAGCTTTTTGTTTCGCAGGCGGCGATCAGCCGTCAGATCCGCGACCTCGAAGCCCTGATCGGCAAGCCGCTGTTCGAGCGGCATCATCGCAGCGTCAGCCTGACCGCCGATGGCGAGGCGCTGTTGACGGTACTCACTCATTCGTTCGACCGGATCGGCGAAAGCCTCGATGCGCTCTGCGGCGCGAAGCGGGCCGGAACGCTGACGGTCAGCGCCGAGCCCTCCTTGGCCGGTTGCTGGCTCGTGCCGCATCTCGCTGAGTTTCAGGCGGAAAACCCCGAAATCGACCTCGTCATCGACGCCGATCCCCGGCTCGCCGAATTTCGCGGCCACGACGTCGAGGTTGCTATTCGGCACAGCGCGAGGGTCACCTCATGGCCTCGTGTCGAGGCCAGGCATCTTGCCGATGTCGAGATGATCGCGGTGATGGCACCGTCACTCGGGCCTCGGCCGCTGCGCGAGCCGCTGGATCTCTCGCGGTACGGCCTTCTGCACGAGGACACCAGGGCGCTCTGGGAGCAATGGTTCGCTGCTGCCGGGGCAGGCGAAGTGCGGGTCGAGCGCGGCGCCATATTCGCCGATGGGGCGCTTGTGCTACAAGCGGCGCTCCGCGGTCACGGCGTCGCGCTCATGGATCGCGCTCATGTGCGCGATGACCTGCGCGAGGGGCGTCTCGTCCAGGCCTTTGATATTTCCATTCCGTATGGTGCCTTCTGGTTGGTTGCGCGGCGGTTCGATGCGCTCTCCGAATCCGCCAGACGTTTCGTCGCGTGGATCGAGCGCTGTTATCCCGGTCGGGCTCGGAAGGGCGATGCGGGGAATGGCGTTTGACCGAGGGGGGGATCTCGAGCAGGTATCTAGTCCCGCCCCGGAATGCCGCGCGTCCACTCATCCGCCGTGATCGCGTAAAGCACGTGGCGCTTCAGATACGCATGCGCGTCGGGCACGCGAGGATGGTCGAAGTCGCGGTTCGGGTCCGGCCGCATGCCAAGCCGTTTCATCACGGCGGTGGAGCGGGTGTTCGCGGGCGCGGCGAAGGAGACGACTTCGCCGAGGCGTCGTTCGGTGAAGCCGTAGTCGAGGAGTGCTGTCGCCGCCTCGGTGACATACCCATTGCCCCAGAAGGGCAGGGCGAGACGCCAGCCGATCTCGATCGTGCCGTCCGGCAGATGCGGCTCCAGATCGGTGAGCGCCAGGCCACAGAAGCCGATCGGCATGTCGTTGTCGCGCAATGCCAGTGCAAAGAAACCGAAGCCGGTCTCGCTTATGCCGCGGCCGATGCGATCGAACAGCGCACCGGATTCCGCACGGTTGCGGCGGAAGGGGAAGAATTCCATGACCTTCGGATCGCTGTTGATCTCGGCAAAGAGGTCGCGATCGCTTTCCTTCCAGCCGCGAATGCGCAGCCTGTCGGTCTCGCGGATGATCACGCCACGAAATCCGTCTTGCGGTAGCCCTGGAGGTATAGGAGGGCCGTGAGGTCGCCGTGGTCGATGCGGATTTTCGCCTGTTCGGCGACCACGGGCTTCGCATGAAGCGCGACGCCGCTACCGGCAAGCTGCAGCATGCCGAGGTCGTTGGCGCCGTCGCCGACGGCAATCACCTCGGCAGTCGAAATGCCGAGCTTGCCGGAGATGTCGATGAGCGCGTCGACCTTGGCCTGCTTGCCGAGGATCGGATGGACGACCTCGCCGGTGAGCGTGCCATCCTTCTCGATCAGCACGTTGGCGCGGTTCTCGTCAAAGCCGAGTTTTGCGGCAATCGGGCCGGTGAAGACGGTGAAGCCACCGGAAACGAGGGCGGTGTAGTGGCCCTTGGCTTTCATGGTCGCGATCAGCTCCTTGCCGCCCGGCGTCAGCGTGATGCGCTTGGCGATCACCTCGTCGATGACGCTGCCGGGCAGGCCCTTCAAGAGTGCCACGCGCTCGATCAGCGCCGGCTCGAAGGCGATCTCGCCGTTCATGGCGCGGGCGGTGATCGCCGCAACCTTTTCCTTGAGGCCCACTTCGGCGGCAAGTTCGTCGATGCATTCCTGGCCGATCATGGTCGAGTCCATGTCGGCGATCAGAAACTTCTTGCGGCGGCTTTCGGCATCCTGCACCGCGACATCGATCGGAAAGCCGTTCACCTCGGCGCGCAACCGCGCCTCGGCGGCGTCCGGATCGGTGCCGTCCGTAAGCGCCATGTCGCAGGCGACGCCGTCTGCCAGCCAGTAGACCCCGGATGCGTTTACGGCAGTCGCCGCCGCTTCCGCCAGCGCAGGCGTCAGAACAGGATTTGACGGATTGGCGATAAGCGTGGCAACGAGAGCCATGATCAAGAACCTTGAAAGAGACACGGACGCGATCCTGATAACCGGGCCGACCGCCAGCGGCAAGTCCGCGCTTGCGGTGGAACTTGCGCGCCGGCACGGCGGCGTGGTGATAAACGCCGACAGCATGCAGGTCTACGACACGCTGAAGATCCTGACCGCCCGGCCGGACGAGGCGGAGATGGGCGGGATAGCGCATTTTCTCTATGGCCATGTGCCGGCTGGAGCGGCCTATTCTACCGGCGCCTGGCTGCGCGAGGCGGAGGCCCTGGTCATTCAGGTGCGCGAGGAGGGGCGGCTGCCGGTCTTCGTCGGCGGCACCGGGCTCTATTTCAAGGCGCTGACGGGCGGGCTTTCCGATATGCCGGAGATACCGGCGACGATCCGCGATGCATTGCGCGCGCGGCTGAAGGAGGAGGGGGCGGAGGCGCTCCATGCGGAGCTTGCCGCGCGAGACCCGCAAACCGCCGCGCAATTGCAGCCGGGCGACGGGCAGCGGATCGTTCGGGCGCTCGAGGTAATCGAGGCGACCGGCAAGCCGATCCATCTCTTCCAGCAGAGCCGCGGCCCCATGATCGTCGTTCCCGACAAGGCACAAAAAATCGTCGTATTGCCGGATCGCGCCCTCCTGCACGGCCGCATCGACCGGCGCTTCGAGACCATGCTGGAGCGCGGGGCAGTCGACGAGGTGCGTGCGCTGCTTGCGCTCGACCTCTCGCCCGACATGCCGGTGATGAAGGCGATCGGCGTTCAGCAGATCGCCGCGATGCTGAAGGGCGAGATCGGCGAGGAGGAGGTCATCGCCGCCGGCGCAGCCGCGACGCGCCAATATGCCAAGCGCCAGATGACCTGGTTCCGCAACCAGCTCGACGACAGCTGGCGGCGGATCGAAAGGCCGGACGAACTACCCTAGATCACTCCACTGTTTCACCGAACACAGTACACGACAGCAGCGTAACGGATTTGGCGGATGCTTTTCCGCCGTCTTCCCTGTGCTTGTCACAGGAATGAGGATCGGAGGAGAAGCCGTACCGTACCGCAACCAACGAGGCACAGCAGGAAGGCAGCTTGACTTCGCGGTCGCAAGCGCGTACCTAGATATTAAACTAATTGGTTAAATGTTTTGATGCAAGCACGCTCAGAGGAAAAGGCCGAACGGCAACTCGATCAGGTTTTCCATGCGCTTTCCGACCGGACGCGCCGAGGGCTTATGGCCCGGCTCGCCCGTGGCGAGGCGTCCGTTACGGAATTGGCGGCGCCCTTCGAGATGTCGCTGCCGGCGGTCTCCAAGCACCTGGTCGTGCTGGAAAAGGCGGGCCTGCTGCGGCGAAGGATAGATGGCCGCGTGCATTATTGTTCGCTCAGTCCGCAGGCATTGGAGGATGCCTCGGACTGGATGGCCTTCTACCAGCAATTCTGGAAACGGCGGCTGGATAGCCTGGCCCAATGGCTCGCCAGGGACGACGCTGAAGGGGAGGAGAAATGAAGGAACTAAGGATATCCGAAGTGTTGCAGGCTCCGTTGGCGCGCGTGTTTGCTGCCTGGTGCGACGTTGACAAGCTCCGGCAATGGTTTGCGCCCGGCGAGATGACGGTGCCGGAGGCGGCTGCCGACCTTAGACCCGGCGGACGCTATCGCATCGTCATGCAGGAACCGGGCGGCAAGCGCCACATCGTCGGCGGCGAATACCGAGAAATCGTCCCGAATGAGCGGCTTCGCTTCAGCTGGCAGTGGGAAGGCAATCCGGACGTCACCGAAGTCAACCTCATCTTCCGCGCGCTTGACGCCGACCGCACCGAATTGACGCTCATCCACACCGAATTCGCAAATGCCGAGGCACGCGACAACCATGCCAAGGGTTGGGCGGGCTGCATGGCCAATCTGCACCGCTACCTGCGGCAGGGCTAGGGCGTCGTGCCGGATCACGAAGGAGAGAAAGATGAAACTCTACTACCATCCGCTTTCCACCTATTCGCAAAAGGTGATGATCGCCTTCAATGAAAAGGGAATCGAATACGAACCGGAACTGGTCGATCTGATGACGCCGGAGGGCCGTGCGGCCTACACGGCCATCTATCCGCTCTGCAAGGTCCCGATGTTCAAGCCGAGCGAAGACTGGATGGTGCCGGAATCGAGCATCATCATCGAATATCTCGACGACAAGTCCCCCGACACGCCGCGGCTGATTCCGGCCGGCGGCGGTGACGCGCAACGGCAGGTCCGCTTCATGGATCGCATGGCCGATCTCTACCTGAACGATCCGGTCCGGGAACTCCTGTTCCAGCAGTTTGGCTTCAAACCCGTCAATGAGGGGGACGCCGCCGTCGCCCGCAATGCGATCAAGGTGAGCTACGATCACCTCGACAAGCGCCTGTCCGGGCAGGAATGGATTTGCGGCGACTTTTCGATGGCGGACTGCGCAGCGATCCCGCCGTTATACTATGCCCAGACGGTTGCGCCCTTTGCCGACCGCCCGAACCTCGTGAGCTATTGGGAACGAGCGCAAATGCGACCTTCCTATGCGCGCATAATGCGCGAGTTCGTCCCCATCTGGGAAGGCAGGCTGGCCGGGTCAGCGGCCGCTGAATAGCTCTCGCCGGCGCCGGCTGCCCGCCATCGGGAAAAGGCGGGCGGCCGCCAATCAACCGATGCCGTGCTCCTTCAGCACGGCTTCCTCATCGCCGCTGATCCAGCCGAAGATCTTCGGCTCGTCGTTGCGCACCTGGACCAGATAGTGGACCTCGAAATCGATGTTGACGTCCGGCCCGTCCTGCATGTCGTAGGTGGAGCGCCAGTCGATCCTGACGAGGAAATGCTGGTTGTCGATCGGCGTGATGGTGGTCTTGCGGATCTTCAACTCCTTGGTACCGATCGCGCGATAGCGGGCATAACCCCTCGCCATCGAGACCTTCAGGCTGTCGTCGTTCTTGCCGGCAAGCACGCCTGCCGGCGAGGCGGCGATGAACTCCGAGGCGAAAGCGAAGGTTGTCTCGCCGACATCCATTTCGGCGGCAAGCACCCGATTAGCCATGGTTTCGTATCGCGCGAAGAAGCGTCGGAGGATCTCTTCCATGATTGCGGCCCTGAATTTTGTTGGAACGGTTTGGATGAAAACGCGCACCCGTGCGGTGCGGTTCCTGTAACGCGCCGCCGGGGCATTCGCGATCAGCCGGGTTCCCGCATACGCTTACGCTGGGCTGTCGGCGACGGTGTATTCAAAGAAGAGGTCGGTCTCGATCCGCTTGAATTTTTGCCACTCGGCGGCGCTGATGTCACCGGGTTTAGCAATATGGTCGACATCGCCGCGGAAGACGCGACCGCGGGCCTTTTGCAAAAGCCTGTCCTCGATAAAACGGAGCGGGTGCTCCCACGGCTTGTCCTTGTGCGCCGCCCAGGGCGTATTGGCCGGGATCATCGCTACGAATTCGTCCTGGAAGGCGTTGCTTGCCAGCCAGGAAAGGTTGGCATAGTCCGCCCCCACGCTGCCGTCGAGCGTGGCATTGTGGCTGCCGTGATGACCGACCTTGTAAAGCACCGTCCGGCCGAGGATGTCGCGCGCCGTGATGATCCTGCCATCGACCGTCCATTTGAGCGCCGCCCAGGAGATCCAATTGCCGCGCTGGGCGTCGCCGGTGAAGAGCAGCACCTTGCCGGTTGCGGGGAGTTCGATCGCGATGACGAGGCTCGTGTTGTTCACCTCGTCGTTCAGCCTGAGCGCCAGCGTTTCCGCGCTCTCAAGCCAGTCGTTGTCGATCTGCCGCCAGACCTCGGGACCGCGCTTGCCCTTGATGCCATAGTGGTCGGCAAAGAACGCCTTCAGGAACGCATCTTGGCTCCGCTCGACGTCCTTGCGCGAAATGCCGAAGCGCGGGTCGAAGCTGCGGCTGGCGTTCTCCGGGCCGCCGTCGACCGTCGCCGCGAGCAGGCTCAGCGTCGCGCCATCGGCCGACAGCCTGAACTCTTCTTCGCCTTGAGGCTCCAGTGACAGCAGCAGCTCGACATCTCGTGGCGGCCCAAGCGCGTAGACGCGCACCCCCTCGACACCCGGCAATCCGTAAGGATCGTGGTCGGGCCGCAGGAAAACCGGGTCGCCAGCGATCCGTTCGCGCAGATATTTGATGGCGCGCTTATTGGTGATCCCTTCGATGGCAAGCGCGCCCTGCCTTCGAGTCGAGAGCGCCGGGTGGCGCCGCTTGACTTCCCTGAAGCGTTCCCGAAGCCCATCGGCGGCATCCTCCCCTGTTTCGAAGGAAAGGAGATCGCGCAGCATCGTGCGGTTCGGCGAATGGATACCGAAGCCCGCACGATCGAGCCGTTCGTCGGCGCCCATCAGGGCGAGCAGCGTGTCATGGAAGCGTTCGCGCAGACTGTTGGCAAACGCATCATCATCGCCCTCGGTCCATGCCAGCCAGAGCTCGCCGATCTCGATCGGGTCGAAGCATGGCCTTCTTGTCGTGGGGTCCTTCGCCGCAAAGCCGTTGACATGGTCCATGTGCTCATGGGTCACCAGCACGACGTCCAGCCGGTTTCCGGTCGCTTCGCCGATGTCGGCAATCACCTTGTCGATCGTCTGTTCGGGTTTGATCTCGGAGTTCGTCCACAGGCCGCAGTCGATCAGCATGTAAAAGGCGCTGCCGTCCATCTTGCGCGTCGCCAGAAGAAAGCAGTCGCCATGGCCCTGCCGATACATGCGCACCGTGACACCGGACTCGGGCGCCTCCATTCTGGGCATGGGCTTCCTCCTAGCTCTCCTGTCGGTGAAGGTGGGCGAAAACTTCCGGTCGAACCGGCTTGCGCCCGCCGGCGGTGAAGGCGTTTTCCCGGCTCCGCGCCTGCCTGGTCAGATATGCGCGCATTCTTTCGAGCTCCGCGTCGTCGCAAATGTCGCCCGGCGTGCGGATGACGCGCCGGATCTCGAAGGTTTCGGCATCGATGAGCAGCGTGCAGCCGCGGCGAAAATAGAAGTCGTGGGGAGCTCTCGGCGGCTTGCCCTTGTCCGCCGCCTCCTGCTTCTTCGGGTCGAGGTAGCCATAACGGGTCTGCGTCAGTTCGACGACATATTCGCGCTCCATCTGATCGCGGTTGCCGCGGCGTGCGGCCATGCGAACGCTGTGCACTTCGATCGCCGGGCCGGTGACGATCTTGCTGCGCCGGACCGTCGCCGGCGCGTCGGCGTCCGTCCTGATGCGGATGATGTCGCGAAGCGGCGCATTCTTTGCCTCGGTGATGAGCCCCCAGAACAATCGTCCGTAGAGGTCGCGCGCCAGCCATTCGACCTTCCGGTCGGCCTCGAGCCCGAGCTCGAGGAGATTGCGACCGAGGATTTCCCGGAGCGACGATTTCGATCGCTTGGCGGTCTCCGGCAGGCGGTTGCCCATCGCCTTGTTCAGCTCGTTGAAGATTTCCTGTGCGATGCGGTCCAGGCCGTCCAGGAACGTCTGGCCCTCGCTGTCGTGGAAATCGCTCCGGGTCTTGAGCTCATCGATCATTTCGAGTGGCCGCGAAAGCAGATAGGCGACATCACCTTTGAGATCGCTCAGTCTGGGAAAGACGGCTTTGTAATCGGCGGCTGCTTCGGCCATCGTCGGCCAGAGCAGCGTCTGGACCGAGACGATCGGCATGTCGCGCGGAACGATACCCCAGGCCAGGAAGGCCTCCATCACTGCGACGCGATAGTTGTGCTCGTCCTCGGGGTAGAGATCGCGGTCGGCGGTAATGATCGCGCGCAGGTAATCACCGAAGGTGACATCGACGGGCGGGCAATAGTCGAGCGCGCGAATGCACATCTGCAGGATGTGTCGGGCCGATTTCGACGCTTCGTTCGCCAGCCGGTTGACGAGATCGGGATGCAGCGCCCCCGCCGGCAGAATTCCCGTGCCGCTCGACGCGATGCGCAGGAGGTCGGAGATGCGCGCGCGATAGATCGACAGGAACGCCCGGAACACGGCGGCCACCAGAATGGCGCCGCGGTCATGCACTTCCTCCGTCTCGCGCAGGAGCCTCGGATTGGGCTCGTGCGCCCGCCAGACGCCGTCCTTCCAGCCGCCGAGTGCGTCCCGCAACGCCGTTCCTCGGCCGAGGACCTGGCCGAATTCCTGGGCGAGCTGGCCGAGGAGGTTCTGGCTTTCGAGATCGCCGCGCGTGCGCGCGATCTGGTCCTTCAAGACGTCCGGATAGGAGAAATGCTGGAAGATTGCGACAATGTCCGCGAAGGCTTCGTGCAGCGCGAGCACGTCCGGATTGGTCGCCTCGCTGAAGCGCGGATGCATGCCGTCGAGCAGCGCGTGCGAGGTTTCATGGGCGATGATGTCGTGGGAGAGGCAGGTGAATATGATCGTACCGGCCGGCGCGCCAGGCTGGCCTTCGCCGGCCGCGAAATAGCCGAAGAGGAGCGCCTTCTTCTCGGGGCTGTAATAGGCGTTGGCGTCACGCAGCGCGTGCGGATAGATGCGCAGGCGCTGGACATATTGCGGATTGATCCACCGGCCCTTCTCGTCGCGGTCGTGCGGCGCCCAGAGAGCGACCCGGCCGAGGGCGCTTTCGAAATTGACGATGGTGTTCATCGCCACCGCATAAGTCATCTGCTGGTGGAATTGCGGGTTCCATTCCGCGGGTCTGAGGCCATTGTCGGCAAGCAGGCTCGGATCGTGCAGGTTGACCGGCGCGTAGACGAGATCGAGCGACGGGTCGAAGTCGATCACCTCTACATATTCCCCGACGGGACCGACGAAGGGGACGCCGGGATCTAGCTTGTCCATCTCCCAGGGGATCGAAACGATGACCTCGTTGAGCGGCAGCGTCTCGTGCCGGCGCCCCATGCTTGGGTCGAATGCGAAGATTCGGAGCTTGCGCGGAGGCATGGTCGACAAAACGGACATTTGCTCCTCCCGGGATTGCCGCCGCTATTTGCTGTCCAGCCGATGCATTTCCTTGAGTTCAGCCGCCTTTATATTTGCAACAGGAAGGATTCGTCCGCGTGACAAGAATGTCAACTCACGATTGCAAGCGCGGAGGGCGATTTGCCGAAGAGGAGTCAATCGCGGCGCGGACGCGCCGTGGCTGGCTTCCTGTGCTCGTTACGGGAATTAGTGCGCGCAAGCATTTGGCGCGAGAAATGCCCTTCGAGGCCATCTCCGCCGTGTTGCGTTCACGACCCTATTTGCGGATGAGGCTGCCGAGCGGGCGTTTGAGCAGGCTTTCACGTAGCGACGAGCCCTCGCGGCGCGGCTCGGGTGTCGGCTGCGCAAGGCGCGGATCCGGGGCACTCGGTTTCGGACTGCCGTCCCGTTCAGCTTGACCGGAGAGGATCTGCTCGCGGATCTGGTTGAAGCGCTCGAGTTGCGGGTTGACCGGCTCCGGGCGCGGAAGCATGTCCGGCCGGTAGGGCTCGAACGCCGGCTTCTGCCAGGCTTCGGCATCGGATGGTAGGTCGGCGCTATGGGCGACCTCCTCGACTGACACATCCTCCTCAAAGGTCGACGCCCTGGCGTTCTGAGCCGCCAGATAGCTCTGCTGGAAGTTTGAAATGTCCGGCCCAGAGACCGCCCGCATCCGGCTGACGATCGACCGCAGGTCGACGCTTGGCGCAGCCTCCTCGTCCACCTTGTCGGTGATGCCGTGGGCACGCGGCAGGCGCCGGTCGTCGACACGGGTGAAGCGCATACGCATCGGCACAGCGACCGCCTCGCCGAAGGCGATCGCTTCGCCATTGCCGATCGAGGAGATGAAACTGGTGGTGGAGATCGACGAATTCGAGATCGCCGAGCGGATGATCTCCTGGTCGCGATCATTGGCAAGCCGCATGGCGAAGACGGTCGAGCATTGAGACAGGATCGTCGGGTCGAGCTCACCCGGGCGCTGCGTGATGATGCCGAGGGAGACGCCGTATTTGCGGCCTTCCTTGGCGATGCGCGCGATCGCCTGGCGGGTCGGCAGGAAGCCGAGCGAGGCATCGGCCGGCACGTAGCGGTGCGCCTCTTCGCAGACCACCAGCATATGGATGCCGCCGTCGCTCCAGAGCCCGATTTCGAAAGCCATGCGGCAAAGCACCGAGGCGACCGAATTGACGACTTCCGACGGAATACCTGCGAGCTCAAAGGTCGCGATCGGCCGGCCTTCGCCGGGAATGCGGAAGATCTTGGCGATCGTGTCCTGGATCGTGTCGGTGATTGTGTTCGACGAGAACATGAAATGGTAGCGCGGATCGTTGATCGCCGAGATGATCTTGATCTTGAGCGAGCGCAGGTGCGGCTTGTCCGTCCTGCCCTCCAGACGGCCGATGCGCTCATCGATCAGCGCCAGCAGATCGGCGATGCGGTAGGGCACCGGGGTATCGACGGTGATCGAACTCTTCTCGTTCTGGCGGCGCATCAGCCCGGATTCGCCGCCCTTGAAGGCCTTCTTCGCATCGGGAATGACGTCGCGGAGGATGTCGAGCTCTTCCGGCACGGGCGCGCGTCCGCGAAAGATGACTTCGGCGAATTCTTCCAGCCGGAAAAGCCAGAAGGGGAGGTCGAGCGTGTCGGTATCGATGACGACCGCATGCTCCGGGAAGGCGGCGGCGAACTCGTTGTGCGGGTCGAGGATCAGCACGCGCAGCTTCGGATCGGCGGCGATCGCCTTGTTCAAGAGCAGTGTGACAGCGGTCGATTTGCCGACGCCGGTCGTTCCGACGATGGCAAAATGCTTGGCGAGCATCGACGGCACGTGGATCGTGGCGTCGAGGCTCTCGTCCTGGGTCAGCTTGCCGATGACGCAGCTGTCCGTCTGGGTCGTCTCGTAGATGCGGGCGAGGTCGGTGGCGCGGATGCGGTGGGCAATGGCGCCGAGATAGGGATATTGGCTGATGCCGGTGGAGAACGACTCGCGTCCGTCCGGGTCGGTGTGGACCTCGCCCATCAACTCGACCTCGATGCGGAAGGTGTTGTTCGTCTGCTCGCCCCATTCGCTGGCGACGGTCTGCATGGCATAGACGAGCGCCACGACGCGGTTGGCGCCGACGGAAATGGAAATCAGGCGACCGACGGACCACAGTTCCGTCAGCGCGGTTTCGCCGCCTTCGGCAACTGCGGCGATCGTTGCGCGCGAGCCGCTGCAGCCAACGACACGGCCAAGGAAGCGATTGCCGGGTTTAAGGTTGTCACGGCGATCCTGCTCTCCGGCAAGGACCGAGGAATGACGATTACTGTCAAGCAATTCAGCACCTCACGCGACGATTAGCTCGATAGATTAGAGGAGGGGATTTAATAAGTGGTTTCGCGCGTTTATCGAAATATACCGGTTTCTTTCGCCTTTTGCGCGCAGTCGGAAAAGGCGTTGACGGGCAGGATTTTTCTGTTTATCAAATCGCCCCATGAAAAATTTCGCGGTTATTCTTGTGGTGGGACGGCGCATGGGCAGGATGGTGTAACCATCCGGCAGTAGCCACCCATGCGCTGAACGAGGCTCCTGAAGGGGCCTTTTTTTATGCCCTGAGAAAAGCTAATCACACCCCCAAACCTTGAAAAGGGACGGAAGCAGGCCAATGAGCGGAACAGAAAACCAGATGACGGGCGCGGAGATCGTTCTCCAGGCACTGAAGGACAACGGCGTCAAGCATATCTTCGGCTATCCCGGCGGTGCCGTGCTTCCGATCTATGACGAGATCTTCCAGCAGGAAGAGATCGAGCACATTCTGGTCCGCCACGAGCAGGGCGCCGGCCATATGGCCGAGGGCTATGCCCGCTCCACCGGCAAGGTCGGCGTCATGCTCGTCACCTCCGGTCCCGGCGCCACCAATGCCGTCACGCCGCTTCAGGACGCGCTGATGGATTCGATCCCGCTCGTCTGCATCTCCGGCCAGGTTCCGACCCCGCTGATCGGTTCGGACGCCTTCCAGGAGTGCGACACCGTCGGCATCACCCGGCCCTGCACCAAGCACAACTGGCTGGTCAAGGACGTCAACGATCTCGCCCGCATCATCCACGAGGCCTTCCGCGTCGCACAGTCCGGCCGTCCCGGGCCGGTCGTCGTCGACATTCCCAAGGACGTCCAGTTCGCGACCGGGACCTACACGCCGCCTTCGGCCGTCCCGACCCAGAAGAGCTATCAGCCGAAGACGCAAGGGGACCTGAAGAAGATCGAGGAAGCAGTCGAGTTGATGAAGACGGCGCGCCGGCCGATCATCTATTCGGGCGGCGGCGTCATCAATTCCGGCCCGCAGGCATCGCATTTCCTGCGCGAGCTGGTCGAACTCACCGGCTTCCCGATCACCTCGACGCTGATGGGGCTCGGCGCCTATCCGCATTCCGGCAAGAACTGGCTCGGCATGCTCGGCATGCACGGCACCTATGAGGCCAACATGGCCATGCACGACTGCGATGTCATGGTCTGCATCGGCGCCCGCTTCGACGACCGCATCACCGGCCGCTTGAACGCATTTTCGCCGAACTCGAAGAAGATCCACATCGACATCGACCCGTCCTCGATCAACAAGAACGTCCGCGTCGACATTCCGATCCTCGGCGATGTCGCGACGGTACTCGAGGACATGGTTCGCCTGTGGCGCGCTGCGGCGAAGACCGTCGAGAAGGCGCGGCTCGAGGACTGGTGGACCGGCATCGCCAAGTGGCGGGCGCGCAATTCGCTGGCCTACGCGCCGAACGACGACGTCATCATGCCGCAATATGCGATCCAGCGGCTCTATGAGCTCACCAAGGACCGCGACACCTACATCACCACCGAGGTCGGCCAGCACCAGATGTGGGCGGCGCAGTTCTTCGGCTTCGAACAGCCGAACCGCTGGATGACCTCGGGCGGCCTCGGCACGATGGGCTATGGCTTCCCGGCCGCGGTCGGCGTTCAGGTCGCGCATCCGGAGAGCCTCGTCATCGATATCGCCGGCGACGCCTCGATCCAGATGTGCATCCAGGAAATGTCCTGCGCGGTCCAATACGGGCTGCCGGTCAAGATCTTCATCCTCAACAACCAGTACATGGGCATGGTCCGGCAGTGGCAGCAGCTGCTCCACGGCAACCGCCTGTCGCACTCCTATACGGAAGCGATGCCGGACTTCGTAAAGCTCGCCGAGGCCTATGGCGGCGTCGGTATCCGCTGCGAAAAGCCGGGCGAACTGGACGAGGCGATCCGCCAGATGATCGACACGCCGGCGCCGGTCATCTTCGACTGCCGCGTCGCCAACCTCGCCAACTGCTTCCCGATGATCCCGTCGGGCAAGGCGCACAACGAAATGCTGTTGCCCGACGAGGCGACGGACGAGGCGGTCGCTAATGCGATCGACGCCAAGGGTCGCCAGCTCGTCTGATGAAAAGGTAGGAAAGAACAAAATGAGTGCACATCTTCAGCCGACGGGCTCCGCCTATTTCATCGCCAAGGAGACGGAACTTGCGGAAACGCACACGCTCTCCGTTCTCGTCGACAATGAGCCGGGCGTGCTCGCCCGCGTCATCGGCCTCTTTTCCGGCCGCGGCTACAACATCGAGAGTCTCACGGTTTCCGAGACCGAACACGAGGCGCATTTGTCGCGCATCACCATCGTCACGCGCGGGACCCCGCATGTGCTGGAGCAGATCAAGAACCAGCTCGAACGGCTGGTGCCGGTGCACCGGGTTGTCGACCTCACGGTTCGCGCCGCCGGCCTCGGCCACGACCGGCCGATCGAGCGCGAATTGGCCCTCGTCAAGGTGCACGGCTTCGGCGAGCACCGCGTGGAGGCGTTGCGGCTCGCGGATGCTTTCCGGGCCTCGGTCATCGACGCCAACATCGAGCACTTCGTCTTCGAGATCACCGGCAAGCCGTCGAAGATCGAGCAGTTCATCGCCATCATGAAGCCGCTCGGCCTGATCGAGGTTTGCCGGACCGGCATCGCCGCGATGAACCGCGGTCCGCAGGGGATGTGAGGCGGAATGCTGCGTTCTGGCGGCGATTGCCCCTCACCCTAGCCCTCTCCCCGCAGGCGGGGAGAGGGGATAAAAAGCGACGCCACGAGTCCCCTCTCCCCGCCTGCGGGGAGAGGGGACCGGCAGGCGGATGAGGGGCCTTATTCGGCAGTCTTTCCTCAAATAACCTCCAGCCGCATCTTCCTCCTTGGCGGCGGGAAAAGACGGTCGAGTTCGGCAAGGTTCTCCGCCGTGAAGTGAATGTCCATCGCGTCGCGGTTTTCGCCGGCGCGCTCGGCCGAGCCGGTCTTGGGGATCGAGATGACGCCCGGGCGGTTTTTGAGGAAGGCGAGCGCCACCTGCGCCGGCGTCGCCTGATGCGCCTTGGCGATGTGGATCAGATCGGCGTTGTGAAGCAACCGGCCCTCATCGAGCGGCGAATAGGCCATGACGGGCACACCACGATCGCGGCACCAGGGCAGGAGATCGTATTCGATGCCGCGGCGAGCGAGGTTGTAGAGCACCTGGTTGGCGGCGACATTCCGGCCGCCCGGCACCGATTCCAGCTCCTCCATATCGTCGACATCGAAATTCGAGACGCCCCAGGCGCCGATCTTGCCGGCTGCGCGCAACGCCTCGAAGGCGGCGACGGTTTCGGCGAACGGATATCCGCCGCGCCAGTGCAGAAGATAGAGATCGATCCGGTCGGTGACGAGATATTTGAGGCTGCGTTCACAGGCAGCAACGGTGCCCGAACGGCTGGCATTGGAGGGCAGCACCTTGCTGACGAGAAAGACCTCGTCGCGCCGGCCTTTGATCGCTTCGCCGACGATGCATTCCGCGCCGCCGTCGCCGTACATTTCAGCCGTGTCGATCAGTGTCATGCCGAGATCGAGGCCGGCCTGCAGGCTGCGGATTTCCTCCGCCGCCCTTGCGCGGTTCTCGCCCATGCGCCAGGTGCCCTGGCCAAGTACGGGAACCTTGCGGCCATCGGGAAAAGCGGTCGTCGGGATCACATCGTGCATAGGAAATCGCCCTGAGGGTTGGCTACTGCATATTTCCTTAAATCGCAGCCGATTTAAGGACAAAAACATGCAGCAATTCAAAGTGCTACAGCGTCCTTTGCGCGTCTGATAAGACGCGCGGCGCTGTAGGCACTCCAAGATTAAGATGCGATCGAAGAAAGTCCATAAGGACAAGCGCCGCTAATCGGTGGAAGCTCGCCGGCGTTCGTACAGGCACAATAATGAAAATGGCGGGGCGGCACCGCTAAGTCATCAAGAAATAAAAACAAACTGCGCCTTGCCAGCGACACAATTTTGACCTACATAGATCAAATCGATGTTGATCGACGATATTTGTTTCTGCGCCCTTGGCGCATCGTCACGAAGATCCTGACAAAATCGGTTTTAATACATCGCGGAAACGCGGTGTTGTTTTTCCATGGGCGATTGAAAGGATATCGGCGTGGCTTCCGGAACAGTAAAGTGGTTCAATAGCACCAAGGGCTTCGGTTTCATCCAGCCGGATGACGGCACGTCTGACGTGTTCGTGCACATCTCGGCCGTTGAGCGCGCCGGCCTGTCCACTCTCAAGGATGGTCAGAAGGTGAGTTTCGAACTCGCCCAGGATCGCCGCACGGGCAAGACGTCCGCAGAAAACCTGCGCGCCCTTTGAGTTGTGCACGCGATTGTGCTCCATGATCGCATTAGACGAGATTATCATCTCCCTGCCTTTGACCACGGATGTACTGGCACTGGCAGGTTGAGATGATGAGGGAAGGTCGGGTTCGCCCGGCCTTTTTTATTTGTCCTACAGCGCCGCGCGTCCTAGCAGACGCGCAAAGGACGCTGTAGCACTTTGAATTGCTGCATGTTTTTATCCTTAAATCGGCTACGATTTAAGGAAACATGCAGTGGGAAAGGAGGAATCTTGATGAAGGAAAGCCAGAGCAACAGCGTGTTCAAGCCGACCAAGAAGAGTCCATCCGACCGCGCCGACCAGGCCACGCTCGCCTCACGGGCGATCGTGGAGCAGGAGAAGATCGCCCGCGAGAAGAAGACGGCCCGTCTCCGGCAGCTGCGGCTGGAAAAAGAAGCCGCCGAGGAGGCAGCAAATCCTGCCCCCGCGCCGAAAGAGAAGCGAAAGGCGCAAAAGCGGATATAGAAAAATTGCGTTCGCGTTGTCTTAACGCTGGGCGGCGACCAGAAGCATCATCGGCCGGTCGACCTCTTCCGCGAGATCGGGATTGGCGGCGATCTGCTCGGGCGTCGGGCTCCACTCTTCGAGATGGCGGATTGAGAAGCCAGCCCTGACGAGCGTGTTCAAAGTGGTGCCGATCGTCCGGTGATATTTGACGACGCCCTTGGCCAGCCAGTCGGTACGTCGCTCCCCTTCGACCGAATAACGATCGAGCAGCCAGATCCGGCGGTCGTCCGCATCGCTGGACCAGCCCGGCTTGGTCGGCGCCATATAGATCGGATGTTCGATCGTGAAGACGAAATGCGCCCCGGCAGGAGGCTCGCATGGATCGTCCGCACCAGGCGATCGAAATCCTCGATATAGTGGAAGACGAGCGAGCTGTAGGCGAAATCGAAGCTCGCCTCCGGCAGCACGAGATGATCGAGATCTGCGATCCGATAATCGATCGCCGCGTCGTCCGTATCCTTTCTTGCCCGCGCGATCATGTTTTCGGAAAGGTCCAGTCCGAGGACGTGGTCGGCACCGTGCTGGCGCGCCCAACGGGCAAACCAACCGAAGCCGCAGCCGAGGTCGACCACGCGGAGACCTTTGAGGTCCGGCAATATGGCCCGGATCGCCGGCCATTCGGCGGCGCCGTCGAGCCCGTGCACGGACCGCGCGAGCTGGCTGTAGCCCGCGAAGAATTCGGGTTTGTCGTAGATATTTTGTGCCATTTGAGCGTTCCACCTAAAGCGCGTCGCGTTCAAACGGCCTCATGCGACGCGATTTAGGTCTTTTTTTTCATGCATGTCGTTGTCCCAAAACCGCTGCACACTTTTGAGCGACATGCCTTAGCGCAGGCGGCCAATTTCCACGCGCCCGGAACGTTGTCAAGGCAACGGTCGAACGCCCGATTCCATGACTGGCGACCGCCCATCAATTCCGGTTTTGTCACCATGACAAATACTGGCTGGTGTTTGCCTTTAGGTCAGGTAGGCTGACCCAAATTGGCCGGACCCGATTCCGGTTCCGTCGGATTACCGCAACCAGATCAGGAAGATAGGGCGCGTCGCAGCGGCGGCGCTGCGCTGCAGGAGGAAATGCATGCAACTGGATACGCTGCTCGCGCTGTTCCTGTTTGCCTTCACGACGTCGATTACGCCGGGACCGAACAACATGATGCTGTTTGCCTCAGGCGTGAATTTCGGATTCGCGCGTACCATTCCGCACATGCTCGGTATCGGCGTCGGCTTCTTCGTGCTTCTGCTCGCAGTCGGCCTCGGTCTCGGTGCGCTGCTCCACTCGGTACCGGTCCTCTACACCACGCTGAAATTTGCCGGCGGCGTCTATCTTGTCTGGATCGCCTGGAAGATCGGGACCTCGCGATCGCTCGGCGAGGGCAAGGCGAGCGCGCAGCCGATGACCTTCCTGCAGGCGGCCGCTTTTCAGTGGGTCAATCCAAAGGCTTGGGTCATGGCGGTCTCGGCCATGGCGACCTATACGAGCAGCGAAAGCTATCTCGTGAGTGTGCTTTTCGTCGGCCTCGTCTTCGCGCTCGTCAATGTGCCGAGCGTTTCGACCTGGGCTGGCTTCGGTTCGGCACTCCGGCAATGGCTCTCCGAACCGTCGCGGCTCAAATGGTTCAACATCACCATGGCCGTGCTGCTCGTCGTCAGCCTCTGGCCGATGTTAAAATAGGGTGATGTCGGGTTTCGCCAGCATCAGCCAGAAAATCGCAATTACCGCGGCAAAGGCGGGAAACCCGCAGGCAAACCAGATGCGGTAAAGGCGGTCGAAGGCGGGTGGCAGGGGCGCCTTCCTTACGACGGCCTGCTTCGCAAGGTCTCGCAACCGGATCTGGATCCAGACGACCGGCAGCCAGAACAGGCCGGCGAAGACGTAAAGTGCCAGCGACAGCACGATCCAGCCCTCGGTGAGCGGCCAGCCGATCGCGCGCGCCAGCCCGTAGCCGGTCAGCGGCTGCAGCACGACCGCGGTCGCAGTGAAGACCGTATCGGCAACAACCACAATTCCGCCGACATGGGCGATGATGCGCGGATCGCGGGTCCGCTCGGCCATCGCCATGAAAAAGGCGATGCCGGCGCCGGTGCCGAAGAGCACCGCCGCGCCGAGCACGTGAAGTAGCCGGAGGAGATCGTCGAAGGTCATCAGCGTTCGTCCAGAATGGCAAGGGCGGTGAGCGTCAGCAGGATCGACGGCAGAACCTTGACCAGCGGACCGAGCGGATCGCGCCAGAGTGTTGGTTCGGCGAGCGTTGCCGCAAGCAGATAGGCAAGCGTCAGCAAAAGCATGCCGAGGAGCGCCCGCCTTGCCCAGGGCCGCACGAGAACCGCGAGCCCGAGCGCGATATCAGCAAGACAGGTCGCGATGGTTGCCGCACTGGCAAGCGGCTCCGGCAGGAAGACCGCGAAATGAGTGCTTGCCGCATCGAAGGCGAAAAACGGCACGAGGCCGGAGATGACCCAGAAAAGCGAAAGGGCTACGACGATCAGCGGCTTCAACAGGTAGAGCCGGGCGAACCAGAGATCCTGGACGCCCGAAGGAGCAGCGGCGAGGTTTTCGGCGGCGGATACCAGGCGCGGCCTGAAATCCGCTGACGGCCTGCTCGCGATGCCGCCGGACATGACCATCATCGCCGTGGAGCGGAGTGGCGAGCGCCAGCCGAGCAGACCGGCCACATCAGCGAGCCAGGTTACCGGCCGCGCCAAAGTGGGCGGCAAGGCGATCGCCGGAGCGGGCGGGAGGCCGAGCCAGTGGCGATGAATGAGAACGAGATCCTTCAACGTCAGGTGCTCATCGTTGCCGAGCGCAAGATCAGAGCCGGCCGGCAGGTCGCCGTTGACAGCGGCGCTGACGGCCCCTGCGACATCATCGAGCGCGACCGTTGCGACCGGACTTCCGGCATGGATGAGCGGGATTGCAAAGGGCAGGGCGGCAAGGGCTCTCAGCAGCGCGGAGCCGCCATGGGCGTTGCGGCCGAGCACAAGCGCCGGGCGCAGGATGACAAAGGGCAGTCCGCTAGAAGCAAGCGCCGCGTCCGCCCTGCGCTTGGTCGCAAGAAAAGGAAGATCGCTGCCGGCGCTTTCCGTTTCCGCCGATATCTGCACGACAAGCCGCAGTCCGCTGTCGCGCGCGGCCTCGTAGAGCGCCAGCATTGACTTTTCCTGGGTGGCGACGAGATCGTCCGAAAGGCCGTCCTGCAGCGCGCCGGCGCAATTGACGACGATCTCGTGGCCCGTGAGCGCACCTTGCCAGTCGCCCCGCGTCATGCCGGCAAGATCGGCCCTGATCCACTGAAGCGCAGGCATCGTCAGCGCGGCGCGCGAAGGGTCTCGACTGAGTCCGGTCACCCGGTGGCCATCATTGACGAGTTTTTTGGCGATGGCGGAACCGATGAATCCGGTCGCACCGAGAATCAGGATGTTCATGGCACGACCTTAGCTGAAACCGCCAATGCATGTTTCCTTTAATCGTAGCGATGAAAGGACAAAAACATGCAGCAATTCAAAGTGCTACAGCGACCTTTGCGCGGCTGATAAGACGCGCGATAGTACCGGTTGCAACCTCGCCGCCAACGTCAATCCATAGATCGGCGCTTGCGAGCGGCTGGCGGTTTTCGTTGTCGGGGATATTCTGGCCGAGAATACGAATGAGGAGATGAAGGGTGCCACCCATTCTCGAAGGACCGACCATCAGGCTCCGGCCCCCGTCTGAAACGGACATAGAGGCTCGTTTTCTCCTGGGGAGCGATCCCGACATCGCGGAAATGTTCGGCGTCAGTCGAGGAGACGTGCGCCGGACAGATCAGGCTGGACCGTGTCGACCAACATGACCGCCGCGCCTCAATGGCAATCGGAATCTTCGACCGCTCGTTACTCGGGCGTGGGTTTGGCAGCGAGGCAATCCGCGTTCTTCTGACGCACGCCTTTGGTCCGATGGGGCTTCATCGAATTGGAATACGTGTGCTCAGCTACAACGAACGGGCGATCGCGGCCTATGAAAAGTGCGGTTTTGTTGAGGAGGGGAGAGAGCGCGAGGCTGCGTTTGTCAACGGAACATGGCACGACGACGTGATGATGGGGTTGCTCGACCATGAATTCCTCGGCATGGCCTCCGCTGAATGAGCTTTGTCGTGACAACTTTTAGTGGCGCTTGGCTCAGAAATCGATTCCGATCTTTGCGCTGATGCACTAAAAAGGACGTCGTTTCCGGCAGAGGAGTGGTGGAATGTCAGAGCATCATCATGGTCATGACCACGGTCACGATCATCACCATCACGACAACCATTTCACCGACATGGAAGCGCGGGTGAAGGCGCTCGAAACCGTGCTGACGGAAAAGGGATTGATCGACCCGGCGGCGATCGACGCGATCGTCGAGACTTACGAGACGAAGGTGGGGCCGAGGAACGGTGCGTGTGTCGTCGCCAAGGCCTGGAGCGATCCGCAGTTTTCCGACTGGCTGAAGCGCGATGCGACGGCGGCGATCGCGAGCCTCGGCTTTGCCGGCCGGCAAGGCGAGCACATGCGGGCTGTATTCAATACGCCGGAGACGCACAATCTCGTCGTCTGCACGCTTTGCTCCTGTTATCCGTGGGCGGTACTCGGGCTGCCGCCGGTCTGGTACAAGGCGCCGCCTTACCGTTCGCGCGCGGTCATCGATCCGCGCGGCGTCCTTGCCGAATTCGGGCTCGAACTGCCGGTGGAAAAGAAGATCCGTGTTTGGGATTCCACGGCGGAGCTGCGCTATCTCGTCGTACCCGAGCGGCCGGTCGGCACCGAAGGCTTGAGCGAGGAGGAACTGGCCGACCTGGTGACGCGGGACTCGATGATCGGTACTGGTCTTGCGCTTTCGCGGGAGGTCGCGCGATGAACGGACCGCATGACCTCGGCGGCCAGCACGGGCTCGGGCCGATTGCGCCCGAGAAGGACGAGCCCTATTTTCATGCGGAATGGGAGAAGCGGGCGCTCGGGGTGACGCTCTCCTGCGGCGCTTTCGGCGCGTGGACAATCGACGAGAGCCGGCATGCGCGCGAAAGCCTGCCGCCCACGACGTATCTTTCGGCGAGCTATTACGAGGTCTGGACCCGTGCGCTGCAGGCCTTGCTGAAGCGCCACGGCTTTCTCACACAGGCCGAACTTGATGCCGGCCACATGCTGGAGAAGGGAACGGAGCCGAAGCGGACATTGAGGGCCGAGATGGTGGCGGACGTGCTCGCCAAAGGCGGCCCATGCGACCGACCGATTGCGACGCCGCCGCGTTTCGCTGCCGGAGAAAGGGTGCGCACGAAGAATTTCAATCCCGAAACCCACACGCGCCTGCCGCGCTATGCCCGCGCCAAGATCGGTGTGGTGGAGGCCGTGCAGGGCAGCTTCGTCTTTCCGGATGACAATGCCCACGGCAAGGGCGAGAATCCGCAGTGGGTCTATACGGTCGTGTTCGACGGCGGCGACATCTGGGGCGACGGCGCGGACCCGACGTTGACCGTCTCGATCGATGCCTGGGAGAGCTATCTTGAGCGCGCATGAAACCTTCTCGCAACGGTCGGAGGGGAATGCAGGCGGAGAATCGGGGGCCACTTTCGCCCATTCCCCGCTGCTCGCCTCGGCTGAGCTGCCGAAGTCGGCGGAAGGCGATCCGGTCTTTGCCGAACCGTGGCAGGCGACCGTTTTCGCCATGACCATCAGGCTGCACGAGCAGGGCGTGTTTTCCTGGAGTGAGTGGGCGGAAGCACTCTCGGCGGAACTCTACAGGCCCGGCCGCAAGGCCGATGCGAGCGACTACTACGATTGCTGGGTGGCCGCGCTTTCCCGCCTGGTAACGGAACTCTCCATCACCTCCGGACGTGAGCTCGACGCACTCACCCGAAGGTGGCAGCGCGCGGCTGAAGCCACGCCGCATGGCAGGCCGATCGTCATCGAGAACGATCCGCTGAGGTGAAGGTGGGCTGAGCCGAAGTTGACGCCCTGCCGCATTCCTTTGATCGCCCGCTTCTTCACGACGCTGACGAGCCCTCGAACTGCCGGTAGCATTCGTCGGCGACCTTCTGCAGAAGCTCGCGCGGCACTTCGCCGGTGACGGCGTAGCCGATCCGGCCGTCGATCCAGTAGAAGGTTTCGACGCCGCCTTGGCTCGCAATGCGGAAGCTCGTCTCGCGGTTCTCGGTGTTGCGACCGAGAAGGACAGTCAGCCGCTGGCCGGTGCCATCCTCGTACATCAGCATGGCGCCCGCCTTGCCGTTGACCGGGACGAGCCGGCCGCCGACGAGCGAGAAGCCGAGCGTGGAAAGATCGGGGATCCTCAGCTGATAGTCGAGCCGCTTGCCGAGCCAGGTCGCGAGATGCGCCTGCTCGCCGGCGCCCACCTCGACCGGGTGGCGCACCTCGCTCGCATAGATGAGGAAGGCCGATTGTGCCTGCCGGGGCAGCGTGTCGGGCTCTTCCGTGATCTGAAGCGGCTCGTCGGGGGCGATGATCGCGGGTGCATAGAGGCCGGTGAGCGCGCCTGCGGCGAAGATCAGCAGGCCGGCGGCAACGCGTCCAAGCAGGCCGCGGGAGGATGTCGCCCCGGCCTCGGGCGCCGGCCGGCCCGTGGCGACGAGCGAGCGGTCGCCGTCGTCACTGCGGGCATAGCTGGCGAAATGCGATTTCAGCGCCGCGGCCTGCGCCTGCCACTGCCGCACTTCATCTGCGCGCGCCGGGTGCCTTTCGAGCCATGCCTCGATGCGCTCTCGCTCCGGCTGGCTCAACTGGCCATCGACATAGGCGTGCAGTTCGTCTTCGGAGACAGTGTTGAATTCGTCGGTCATTTCGGTCTCCGCAGGGCAACCACGTTGTCGTCCTTCATCGCTTCGGCGAGTTGGCGACGGGCACGCGACAGGCGCGACATGACCGTGCCGATCGGGATCGCCATCATCTCCGCCACGTCCTGGTAACGGTAACCCTCGATCACCACCAGCATCAGCACCGAGCGGTTTTCGGCCGAAAGCCTGTCGAGCGCGCGTTCGAGGCGCAGCTTCTCCAGCGGGTCGGTGTTGTCTTCAGCGGTGGCGAGACCGAGTTCGTCATTGAGTTCCACCTCGGGGTGCTGCGCCCTGTGCCGGTGAGTGTTGCGGTAGAGATTGGTCATGATCGTGAAGGTCCAAGCGCGCAGGTTCACCCCGCGCCACTGTGCGCGGCGCGCCAGAACCTTCTCGACGCAATCCTGCAGCAGATCCTCGCCGTCCGGATCGGACCGGGTGAGGCTGCGCGAATAGCGCCGGAGCGCCGGCATCAGGGCCAGCACCCCTTCCTCGAAGGCGTCGGGGGCGGAAAGATCCGTCCCCGCGCTCCCCTCTTGACCGTCACGGCCGTGCGACATCCCATTCGCCCTTCACGCCGTCGCCGGTAATGTCACCCATCTTCTTGTCCTTGATGAAGAAATAGAGCGGCATGCCATCCTTCGCCCACTGTTTGCCGCCATCCTTGCGGTCGACGATCGTGTAGGCGCCATCGGCCATGGCATCTCCTTCAACCATGAAGGGCGGCCAGTTCTTCGCGCAAGCGTCGTAGCAACTGGAAACGCCACCGTGGTCATCCTTGTAGGTGTAAAGCGTCATGCCGTTCGCTGCAGCCAGCACATTGCCTTTTTCCGATTCGACCGTCTTGACCGGCGGCGCGGCAAAGGCGGAAGCGCTTGCGGCAAGGCATATGGCGATGGCTATTGGAAACGTTCTCATGGGGACCTTCCTTCCTCAATAGGTTTCTGCGGCGGGGCGAGGGGTTTACCCCGCCCCCGCTGAAGCGGAACCGCGTTCGGTTCGCGGATAAGACACGGAGGATGCAGGATTTATTCCCTAGCGCTCGTGATGGTTGAGGCAGGGGCGATGGTTGTCGAAGCAGCCATTCACGCGTAGCCATGGATGCGATGTGCCGTCTTCGTTCACTCGGCCAAGCGACACGCCCGCGACTTAAGCCCGATCGGCCACGAAGCGGGCGAGGGCCGGGCCGAGCATGGTGATGATCAGTACCCGGACCGTCTGCAGTGCCATGACGAAGGACACGTCGACATTGCTCGAGGTGGCGATGACGGCGATCGAATCGAGGCCGCCAGGGCTGGTGGCGAGATAGGCTGTCAGCGGATCGATGCCTGCGGCGACGATCAGCAGGACCGCAAGCAATCCGGAAAAGGACATCAAGGCCAGGATGGAAATGACCGTCGGCACCAGTGCCCGGCGGGCGTGTATCAGGATCGCACGCGTGAACCCGAGGCCGATGTTCCAGCCGAGCATGACGGAGCACAGGGCAATCAGCCATCGCGGCAGCTCCGTCGTCAGCGTGCCGGTGATGTTGAGAGCGGAACCGATGGCAAAAGGCACGAGGAAGACGCCAGCCGGTACGCGCAGGACCTTGCCGAGGAAGCCGCCGGCAAGGCCGACGGCAAGCGTTGCCAGGAAGGGGAAGCCGGCGATCGGCGCGAACCAGGGGGTCGTGGCGCGGACCTCGGCACCGGAGACCCACAGGTGGGCGACCAGCGTGGCCGCGCTGGCGACGAAGACAACGCGCAGGTATTGCATGAAGGCGACCAGCCTTGCATCAGCACCATACGCGTCCGCCATCAGCAGCATGGTCGAAGCGGCGCCGGCCGAGGAGCCCCAGATCGCCGTGGTGCCAGGCAGGATGCGCATCTGCGTCATGATCCAGCCGCAAAGCGTGCTGACACCGATGACCGCGAGAACGACGGCAAGGAAGAGCAGCCAGTTGCCGGAAAAGGCGACCAGCAGTCCGGGCGTCATCGAGCCGGCGATCATCATAGCCAGGATAAACTGGACACAGAAGTAGAGCCGGCGCGGCAGGCGGATCGTGCCGCCGTTCATGCCGACCAGTGCGCCGGCGAGCATCGGGCCTATCAGCAGGCCGGCCGGAAGGCCGATCGTCTCGAGGATCGCCGCGAACAATGCCGAAAGGGGGGCGAGCACGCACCACTGCAAAGCCGGCCGCAAGCGGCCTATCCCTGCGTTTTCCGGCGGGGAGGGCGTTGCTGGGTGTTCCGGTCTCAAGGGCTTCTCCGGTTGTTCTCCGCGGTGCGGCGGGCGAACGATAGGGCGGCGCAGCTATGCAGCGGTTGGTAACCCATAACCGGAAAATCGGAAATCGATTTTCGGAAAAAGCATATGCGCGATATCAAGGCGCCGCTGCCCTGCACCGCATTCAATGCAGCGCAGGGTAGAAGCATTCGCGACCAGGGTTCAAGGTGCACTGCAAAAAGTGCTACAGCCGGATGGTGCTTTTTCTCGAAGGCGGTTCGCAGAGGGCACGATTAAGAAATCCGCACTTGCGCACCGCCCCCGAATCCTGACACTGCGGGCCATGCAGTTCGCTCCGCAACAGGATGAGGCCTTGCAGGCCGTTTCGCGCTGGCTGAAGGAAGGGCGCTCGCCGCTCTTCCGGCTGTTCGGCTATGCCGGAACCGGCAAGACCACGCTCGCCCGCCATTTCGCCGAGCACGTGGACGGCGAGGTGCTGTTTGCCGCCTTCACCGGCAAGGCAGCACAGGTGCTGCGCTCCAAGGGGGCGAGCAATGCCAAGACCATCCATTCGCTGATCTACCGGCCACGTGGCGAGGAGGAGGTGGAGGACGAGGAAACCGGCAAGACCTCGATCGCGCCGATGTTCTCCATCAACCGGCAGAGCCCCGTCGCAAAAGCGGCACTGATCATCGTCGACGAATGCTCGATGGTCGACGAGGCGCTCGGCAAGGACCTGATGAGCTTCGGCACGCCGATCCTCGTTCTTGGCGATCCGGGACAGTTGCCACCGGTCTCGGGCGGCGGCTACTTCACCAATCAGGAGCCGGACTACCTGCTGACGGACATCCACCGCCAGGCGCGCGACAATCCGATCATCCAACTGGCCATGCAGGTGCGCGAGGGCAGCGAGATCATGCATGGCGACTACGGCACCGCCCAGGTGATTGGCCGCGGGCAGGTGACGCAGGAACTGGTGCTCGAGGCCGACCAGGTGCTCGTCGGCACGAACCGGACGCGGCGGCGCTACAACCAGCGGCTCCGCGAGCTAAAGGGCTTCACCAGCGAATATCCGCAATCCGGCGACAAGCTGGTCTGCCTTCGGAACGATCCGGCCAAGGGGCTGCTCAACGGCTCGCTCTGGCAGGTGATGAGTTCGTCGAAGGAAACGGTGAAGCCGGGCATCAACCTGATGATCCGCCCGGAAGACGACGACATGGATCGCGGCGCGGCGAAGATCAAGCTCCTGAAGGCCGCCTTCGAGGATGTCGAAGGCGAGATCCCCTGGTCCACCCGCAAGCGCTATGACGAGTTCGACTACGGCTACGCACTGACGGTGCACAAGGCGCAGGGCTCTCAGTGGAACAATGTCGTTCTCTTCGACGAGAGCTTCGCGTTTCGCGACACGCGCGAACGCTGGCTCTACACGGCGATCACCCGCGCGGCGGAGCGGTTGACGATCGTCCGGTGACGCAGGCTGTCGGCGCTAGCGGTCGCAGGCGGGATGCCGAGGCGGGCCCGCCGCCCTTTCGAATTTCGAGAGAATGCTTTTCGATTCTGACGGATAGTCACGATGTATGGAAGCTTCTAGTCTCCGGACATAGGCGCGATCTCGCCGCCGCCCGGAGAGGGATATGGACAGCAAAGTGACCTATTCCAGCGATGTCGCCTTCACGCCTTCAGTCAAGGCGATTCAGAGTCGCAAGGGTTCGCGCCATTCCTACCAGCGCATGGAGGAGCGTGGAGGCTGGCAGACGCTCATCACGCCGGATCTCCGGGGCTTCATCGCGGCGCAGACGAGCGTGTTCCTCGCCACTGCCAATGCTGAGGGGCAGCCCTATATCCAGCACCGCGGCGGCCCGCCCGGCTTCCTCAGGGTCGTTGACGAGCGGACCATCGGCTTCGTCGATTTTGCAGGCAACCGGCAATACATCACCGCCGGCAACCTTGCCGACAATCCGAAGGCCCATCTCTTCCTGATCGATTACACTCATCGGCGGCGGGTGAAGATCTGGGGCACCGCGCGGGTGGTCGAGGGAGACGCCGCCCTGATCACCCGGTTGATGCCGCAGGACTATGGCGCGCGGCCGGAACAGGTAATCCTCTTCACGGTTTCCGCCTGGGACTCCAATTGCCCCCAGCATATTCCTCAGCGCTTCGAGGCGGCCGACGTCGCGGCCGCACTTGCCGAGCGCAACCGGCGGATCGAGCTACTGGAGGCCGAAATCGAACGGCTCAAGGCGCAACGCTCGACCGCATGATTCCTTCAATCACAGCCGATTCACGGCAACCGGTCGACGCTGGCTTACGCGCAGTCGATGAATTTGGCGCCGCAGCGTCACCGCGACTGACGAGCATGTCTTGGCAAGACGCTCGATACGGCGATAATAGTCGGTTCTGTTGCGAGCCGCCAGGCGATACCGGGCGGGAAGGCGATTATGCCTGCGCAATTCCGGACGGACTTTTGCCCAAAGAGTGATCATGATCCTTGTGACGGGAGCCTCGGGGTATGTCGGCGGGGCCGCTTTGAAGCGGCTTTCCGAAAGGGGGCATCCCGTGTCCGCGATGGTGCGGAATCTCGGCAGGGCGGCCGAGGTTCGCGCCGGCGGCGTTCCGATACGGATCGCCAACTATGACGACCGGGCGAGCCTGGAGCGGGCCTTCGAGGGTGCCGATCGGCTCGTCTTCGTCGCCAGCGATGGCGACGCGCGCGCCGTGATGCGTCAGCACGCGAACGTCATCGACGCGGCTGCCGATGCTGGGGTCGGCCACATCGTCTTTACGAGCATCGTCGATATAGATGCGGCATCGGCGTTCTATTTCACGCCCGTCTATCGGGACGCCGAGCGTCGGCTCGCCGAACGTGGGACAGGGGCGACGATTCTGCGTTGCGGTCTCTATGCGGATCTCATCCTTTCCAACTGGCTGCGTCCTGCCCGCGAAACGGGAGAGATCGCCGTGCCGCTCGCCGACGCCCGCGTTGCGCCGATCTCGCGCGATGACGTGGCCGAGGCGCTGGCGAACGTGGCTGCGTCGGAGACACCCGGCGGCCTCTATCATCTGACCGGACCGAGGGCTTATTCCTTCGAAGAGATCGCGACGGCAACAAGCGCCGCTTTCGGTGTGAAGATGCGTTACGTCCCTTGCGCGCCGGCCGACTATCTGGCACGCCTCCTGTCCGAGGCGCCGGACCCTTGGCCGCACGCCTTTTCGTCGCTGTGCAGATCGATTTCAGAAGACCGCTACGGAGCCGTTTTTCCGGATTTCGAGCGTCTGGTCGGCAGACCCGCAGAGAACTTCGAAAGTTTTCTGCGCAAGGCAAAGGCGGGGCGGCCGCGTTAATGCTTGCTGCAGATACGGCGTCGCTTCCCCGTAACTTGCGCAACCAGAGTTTGCTAAAATCGTTGATTTAGCGTTAAGCGGTTACAGGTGAGTGCAAGTTGCTTTTTGGTCATCCTCGAGGATGATTCTTCGAGTTCGGTTCGCTTTACATGGATAAAGCTCAAGCAGAACAGTAACGAACTCCATGACTCCTGGATAGGATCTTGCACCCATCCGATAAAATCAAAGCGTGCGCCCGGAGAATCCGCGCGGCGCTCTGCGAGACACGCAACGCAGCGGGCGGGCGCGCCTACTGAAGATTGCCGTCGCCGCTACGGTCGGCGGCCTTGAAGTCGGCCATGACCCTGTTCAGGAACTCGCTTAGCGTGAGTCTGCCGTCGCGGTTGGCGTCAGTCGCGGCAAATTGTTGCGCGTTCAGAATCTGGCCCACTTCTTCGGTGCGCAGGCTGCCGTCCTTGTTCTTGTCCAGACTGGCGAAGGCCGAGCTCATGAAGGACTCGTACTCGGACTGGTCGACCGCACCATTCCTGTTGCGGTCGAGCCGATCCATTTGGCCCTGGCTCATGGCGGCCGGTTGATTCTGCGCCGAGGCGCCGATGGCCTGTGCAATACAAAGGGCCGCCAGTAGGAGTACTCTTTTCATCATCCCGGCCCTTCGCATCAATAGCAGGTCAAGGCATTGCCGCCCGCAGCGCCCAGCGTGGCGCCGCTGCCAACGGCCCAAAGCTGGCCGGTGCCCGAGCCAATGGTCGCGCCGATCACGCCGCCGACGACGGCGCCGCCGACCGTGCCGGCGATGCAGCCGAACTCGCCGGCGCGAGTGCTGGAGGTCGTAGCGGACTGGCAGCCGGACAGGGCGAGGCCACCTGCGAGAATGAGAGTTATCGTGCCCTTGCTCATTTTTTCCTCCAAGTATATCCGCCCGTGTGCAATAAATATCGGCGGACGCGCCATTTTCTGGCGCCGGATGGAAATAAGCTTCTGAATATGCATCTCGAATAACGAGAAGCTCTTCTGCTCTGTCAGAAGCATATCGCTGACAAGACATGCAGACCGTCGCCAAAGACGTGCTCGGCTGCCGCCAAATACTACTGCCGCACCGCGGCGGTGACAACTGTCAGGGCTTATTCTGCTCGTCAAATATTACGACAGGCCGTATCGGTTTGTGGTCCGCCCGAGCGTTTCGTACTTTACTCCGATGCGATCACGCCGGCGAGAACGGCCTTGGCGACGGCCTGAAAGCGATTATGGGCAGCGAACTTGCGGATGATCCCGGATTCCAGCGTGAGGGCCGCGGTCATGTCCATGTCCATCACCTGGGCGATGCGGGAGGCGGGATAACCTTCGGCCATGAAGCCGAGGCAGTCGGACTCGATCGGCGACAGATGGACATGCTCCGCGGCCGTCGGATCATCTTCGCCCTCCACCGATCTGGCTTCGAGCAGTTCAGCGATCTTCTGCATCTGGCGGCGCAGGATCGATTGCTGGGCAGCGAGCTCACGGCGACGCGCCTGCAAGGCTGCATCGAACAATTCGTCTGCCCGCGCCTGGCTTTCAGCCCGATCGAGTGCCGCCATCAGTTCCTGGATCGCGGCGATCGGCATGTCGATTTCCCGGCAGGCATTGATCACCGCCATACGGCGGATATGGTCCTCGCCATAAACGCGCATCGGCCCCATGCGGGCGGCAGTCAGCAGGCCTTTCTCTTCATAAAAATGCAACGTCCGGTGCGTCACCCCGAAAACCTCCGCCATCTCTGCGATGGCAAGCCGGTCGTCCGGACCACGGTAGGGTACGGGCAGTTGCGGCAGAAAGCCGACAGGGTCGTCCCTGACGCCCGCTTGTTTCCAGGAATCTTGCGACATCTGATGTCCCCCGTTCGAGCGTCTGGAAGGCGTCGCAACCCGCCGACTGTGGCGGAGATCACTCCTCCAGCCAAGCACCCGGCCCGTCGCCCGCCTCGACACCTGCTGCTCGTGGAACACGTCCGCGCGCAAAGGCGCGGCTACTGCTGACCAATGTGCATGCCCGCGACGAAAACCTGACGCCGCAGGTCCGACTAGCTGGAACCCCGTTACGCGTTCGCCGAACGCGTGGTGCTCCAGTGAGCAACCCGGCATGAAATCCAACGCACGCACTCACGGTAAGTGCGAATCACGCAAATGAACAGTCCTTAATATTGCTGGGAAAATGCGGCTTCGGACGCAGTGTCGTACAGTAGGAGCAAACGAATTCATCCCATGCGCGCAACGTGCCTCAATGGCCGATGACCTTGAGCGGGCTGTTGGCGGAAATGATGAAGAGCGGCTCGTCGCCCCTGAGAGGACCGAGTTTCTGCTGGCAGTCCCATGCCTTCTGGAAGCTGTCGCGCGTCAGCAGCCGGCGGTAGCGCGCCGTTGCCGTCATGCATTCCATAAGCGTGCTCTGGATCCTCTCCGCGGCGGCGTGGGTGTAGATCTCGCCGTCGAGCGCAAAAAGCTGCGCGGCAAGCGACGTACTTTCGAAGAGAATGTCCGGCTCGCTCGTCAGCCGTTCCGCGGTAATGAAGTCGCGCCGCAGCGGAATGCCTACACCGTCATGCGAGAGCGTCACGCGGATGCCCGCCGCGGGCGCGTCGTACCAGGCGAGATCGATCGAGAAAGCCAGAGCCTGATTGCTGGAGGCGGGCGCGCCTGTGTCCTCGACCGCGCTCGCCTTGGCGAGCGTCTTGTGGCGAAGCGCCGCCTCGTGCAGGGCCTTCGCGAATTGCCTGGTGCCCTTGTGCTCGGGGCCGGACACGCCGACGCTGACGGACGGCAGGCCGCGGATAGCAGCCATAGGACCCTCGACGAGCTTTGCCTCCGCGTCGATATCCAGCGTCATTTCGGGCGAGGGCAGGGGGGCGAAAAGGAGCAGGGGCAACACGCTGAGTACCGCCCAGGGAGAAGAAAAGGGAGCCGGCTGCCAGGGGGCTCGGCGCCGGGACGACGACTGGCCACCGCTCTTTTCCTGCCGGACCGAAACCGAGCCGGCGTCGGCGACATGCGCGCGGCGATACTCCGGCACATAGGTTCCCTTCGGAATGATGACCTGCCACCTCTCGCTGGCGCCTTCGGTGTCGTAGAAGGTCTTGAGCAGCTTGCGCAACTTGCCGGCGTGGACGCGGACGAGGGGATCCCCGTCGGCATTGAAGCTCTGGTCGCGGCCGAAGACGTCGACGCCGATCGAATATCCCTTGAGCTGGGTGCCTTCGCCGATCACTTCCTTTTCGACGACATAGGCGAGGAAAGCGCGCAACCTTTCTGACCGCCGAAAGCTGCGGCTGTCGAGAATCCGGCGGAGCGCCAGCCGGATCGTCTCGTCGCAGGGCCTTTCGGCTGGCGTCATCGATGTAGCTCCAAAGATACGGGCGGAATGCCGGAATCGAGATTGCCGGGAAGAAACAACTTAAACCTGATTCGGAGCTTAAGCCCAAAAATGGCGGTTGTCAGGTTCGATGACGATTAATCGCACTTTTTCTGAAATACGCGACTCAAGTCCGCGGCGGGCGGCGGGACCGCTCTCCAGCCGCGTGTGACGGGAGAGCGCCTCCCCGATCGCGAGGGCGAGATCGGGGACGGGGCAGCGGTGCTTTATCCCCCGTTGCGGTAGTCGAGCTTCGGATACCAGTCCTTGCCGCGACCTTCGGGCGTGGTGTCGAGAAGGGTCCACAGAGGGTCGAGGTCCGGCGCGCCGCGCGGGTCCTGGCCGGGGTCGGCCATCTTGCCGTTCATTTCGCTGCTCCAGAAATGCCGAATGGTACCGTCGCGGCGGGTGAAGACCGTGTAGCCGGGGACGTCGGCATCCTCGGCGCTGACGTAGTCGCGGGTGAAGGCGCCGTCTCCGTCGGAATAGACCCTCAACTGCGTCCAGCCGCGTTCCTTCTTCGCAGCCACCAGCCGCTCGATCGGCGAGCGGGCAACCAGGGCAAGGGCCACGCGCCGCTCTATATCCAGCACCTTGCGCTCCCATGCTCCCATCAGCGAGGTGCACATGGGGCACGGCTTTTCGCGCTGTGGGCCGAACATGTAGCTGTAGATGACGAGCGTGTCCTTGCCGCCAAAAAGATCGGCGAGCGTGACAGGCCCGTTCTCGCCCTCGAAACGATAGTCCTTGGTCACTTCGCCGCCCTGCGGCAATTGGCGGCGCAGTTCAGCCACGCGCTCGATATGGCGCCTGAGCTCGATTTCTTCGGCGAGAAGCGCATTGCGTGCGCGTCGATAGTCGGCGCTTTCGTTGGGGAAGCTCGCGTGGTTCTTGGCCGCCAGCTCGTTTGCGGGGATGAGTGTGGTCGTCATGATCGCTCTCCTCTCGCTCTCTGCGATTTACCGTCATCCTGCTCATTAACGTTGATATCAACATATATTGGCCGTGTCAAAACGCCGACGAAACCTTGCAAAACGGCGATTCCGGTTTTGCAAAATCTGCGGTAGAACAGCGGCATAGTCACAATGAACACCTCGGCAACGCCTGGCCTCTCTGAAAGTTTCGACATGCCCGCAAAACTGTCCGTGAATCTGAATGCCGTCGCGATGCTGCGCAACCGGCGCGATCTTCCCTGGCCGTCCGTCACCGGCCTCGGCCGCATCGCGCTCCAGGCGGGGGCGAGCGGGTTGACCGTTCACCCGCGCCCGGACCAGCGCCATATCCGCTTCTCCGACCTCCAGCCGATCCGCGACCTGATCGACGACGAGTTTCCGCAGGCGGAATTCAACATGGAAGGCTTCCCGAACGAAGATTTCCTTCAGCTGGTCGAAAGGCACGAGCCGGAGCAGGTGACGCTGGTACCCGACGATCCGGCGCAGGCGACCTCCGATCACGGCTGGGATTTTCGCAAGAACCACAACCTGCTTGGGAACGTGGTCGGGCGATTGAAGAAAAGGGGCTTCCGTGTTTCGCTCTTCGCCGATGGCGATCCGGATCCGGAGGCATTGAAGATCGCCAAGGAGACCGGGGCGGACCGGATCGAGCTTTATACCGGCCCCTATGGCGGCTGTTACGATGACCCCGAGAAGGCGGAGCGGATCGCCGGGGAACTCGGCCGCACCGCGGAGATCGCGCTTGGCCTCGGCCTCGCCGTCAATGCCGGCCACGATCTGACCGTCGCCAACCTGCCATTGCTGGCTAAACACATCCCGGCGCTCGCCGAAGTTTCGATCGGCCATGGCCTGACGGCGGATGCGCTGGAATACGGCATGGCGGAGACGGTGCGCCGCTTCCGCCGCGCCTGCGGTGAGTCGGTCTAGCCCTTTACTCTTTGATTCTGTGCATGTCCCAAAACCGGCACGTCGTTGTCCCAAAACCGCTGCACACTTTCGGGCGTCATGTATGAGGGCCGAGCGGTAACAGGATTTTGAAGAGCGGTTAGTGCGCGTCCTTCGGGACGCCGAGCGGCTCCATATTCTCCGACCCGGAGCCCGCTCAGGGGAAATCACTGTAGGAATTCAGGGTGTTCCTACTCCCGCTGTGCGCCTGAATGGACACCGCGCGCAGCGGCCAGGGCGCGGGAGCGCTGATCGAAAAAGGCTCAACCGTATTTGAGGGTGCCCGTTTCACAAATGCGTCCAAAAGCCGGCGTATAGACAGCCCCCTGAATTTGATTACCCAATTCATTTAAGCCCGCTCTGTTTGGGGGCGTTATCGTGGAATACCGCAGGGATATTGACGGCGTGCGAGCCATCGCCGTGACGTCGGTTGTATTCTGCCATGCTGGAGTTCCTGGTTTTTCCGGTGGGTTGGTTGGCGTAGACGTATTCTTTGTCGTTTCGGGTTTCCTTATTGCCGGAATTCTCCATCGTGAGCTTGCAGCAGGGCGCTTCTCGCTGATCTCATTCTATGAGCGGCGAGCGCGTCGAATATTGCCGGCGCTTTTCTTCGCGATTGCTGCCTGCCTGGTTGCGGGGGCACTGCTGCTGCTGCCGGACATGTTTGTCGGGTTGGCGCGGTCCGCGCTGGCGGCGATGTTCTTCTCGTCCAACATCTGGTTCTGGCATGCCGATGCGGACTATTACGCCCCTGAAGCGGACCTGGAGCCGCTGCTTCACACCTGGTCCTTGGGCGTCGAGGAGCAGTTCTACATCGTCTTTCCCCTGGTCCTGTGGTGGTTTTTCCGGTTGCCGCGGCGGGCCATGATCCGGGCATTCGCCGGCTTGTGTCTCGCGTCGTTCCTGCTTTCCGTCTGGGCAAGCGGCGCTTACGCGCGGGCGAACTTCTACCTCGCACCCACCCGGGCCTGGGAGCTTGGTCTTGGCGTGCTCCTTGCCGTCGGCGCCTTTCCGCCCTGTCGCAGTGCAAGGCTTGCCCAGGCGGTGTCGCTGCTGGGGCTTGGCGCAATACTGGCAGCGGTCGCTTCCTTTGATAATACAACGCCGCTACCGGGACTCAGCGCGGTGTTACCCTCTTTCGGCGCCCTGGCGCTGCTGTGGTCGGGCGAGCAGAGGATAACGGCCGTCGGCCGGATGCTGTCCGCTTCGATACCGGTGGCGATCGGGCTGATCTCCTATTCGCTTTATCTCTGGCACTGGCCGATCATCGTTTATTTCAAACTGGTGGGCGGCACGGGGGAAATTACGCCGCAACAGATGCTGATCGCCATCACCTTGTCACTTGCCTGCGCCTACGCGAGTTGGCGTTTCATCGAAACGCCGTTCCGACGGCGGGCGCCGAGCGGATTTACGCGCTACTTCATTCTTGCCTCTTCTTCGGCCGCCATTGCAGCCGTAGCGCTCGTGGCGGCCACAGTGAATGTGTGGGAAGGGTTCCCGGGGCGTCTCTCGCGCGATGCGCAACTGGCCTATTCCGGCACCTACGACATCGACGGGCAACGCGATCGCTGTAGCGGCAAGACGCCGCAGGAGGGCCTGTGCCGCATCGGGGCGGAGGCCGAGGCCGGTCGCGCAAGCGGCAAGAACAGCATTCTGCTCTGGGGGGATTCCCATGCCGGAGCAATCATGTCCGGCCTCGACGTTTTGCTCGAGAAGAACAACGAACAGGGCGCGGTTGCGTTCAAGGGCGGGTGCCCGCCACTTCTTGGCGTGGAACGGCTGGGCAAAGGGCCGGACCACGATTGCTCCGACTTCAACGCCGCGGTCATGTCGATGCTCCGGAAGGTCCGCGACGCGCCCGTGGTCGTCCTCAGTGCGCGCTGGTCGCGAGTGGTCAACAGCGACCCCGCCGGTGAAGGGGCGCCGGGGCAGCTTGTCCGTAAAGGCGGCGGAGTAAACGGCCTCCCGCAGGACTATATCTTCGAGAGCGCGTTGCTTAAGACTGTGCGAGCGATCCGCAGCACGGGCCGTAGGGTCATCATTGTTGATGATATCCCGGATATCGGCTGGTCCGTTCCTCGCGTTCTCGGACTCAACCACTTTATCGATGCCGCCTTACCGCCTGTGCCGACCCGGGCCGTGGTCGAGGCACGTAACGCGCGTGTCAACCGGGTGCTTGAAATCGCGGACAAGGATGCTGGCGTGCAGCGAGTCAGTGCCGTTCCGTGGCTGTGCAGGCCCGCTTGCATGGTCGCGAAGGACGGTATTCCGCTCTACTCCGACGAACACCACCTTAGTGTTTTCGGTGCGACGACTGTCGTACCGGTGATGATGAAGGATGTCATGGGCCACCGTTGATGGCCCCCACTAGACGTCGCCGCAGTAGGATGGCGCCGCCGAATGGCTGGCGTCCCGCTCCGTTCGAAGCTTGGCCGCCGCACTTGCGCTGGATACCAGATCCATGCAATATCCATACATTGTGCAAAACGGGATGTTGTCGATGGACAAGGATCACGCGGGCTTTTCCTGGGTGCCGGCGCTGAGTCGGGAAGCCGGGCCGCTTTATCTGGCGATCGCGGATGCGTTGGCGGCGGATATCGCGACCGGCGGGCTCAAGGAGGGAACGCGCCTGCCGCCGCAGCGGGCGCTTGCGGGCGCGCTCGGCATCGATTTCACCACCGTCAGCCGTGCCTATAACGAGGCGCGGGCACGGGGGCTGATCGAGGGCCGCGTCGGGCAGGGCACCTATGTCAAGGCGCGACGAAAGAATGGCGGCCGATCATCCGGCGGCGGGCTCGTCGACATGAGCATGAACCTGCCGCCGCTCTTCGACGATCCGGAACTTATCGCCCGGATGTGGGGTGGTATCGACGCCCTTGAGAACGAGCGGGGATTGGACCTCCTGATGCGCTACCAGGCGGTCGGTGGCGCGCTGCCGGACAAAACGGCGGGGGCGGCCTGGCTGCGGCCGAGGCTCGGCGAGGTGGCGGCGGAGCGCCTGCTCGTCTGCCCCGGTGCGCAAGGGGCGCTGCTTGCCACGGTCAGCATGCTTGCCGCGCGCGGCGACGTGATCTGCGCCGAGGCGCTGACCTATCCGGGACTGCGGTCGCTCGCGGCCCATCTCGGCATAGGCCTTGCTGCCGTTGCGGTGGACGAACAGGGGTTGTTGCCCGAGGCATTCGAGGCCGCCTGCGTCAAGCATCGGCCGAAGGCGCTTTACTGCAACCCGACGCTTCATAATCCGACGACGGCGACGCTGTCGCTCAAGCGCAGGGAGGCGGTCGTCGCAATCGCCCGCAGGCATGGTGTTGCGATCATCGAGGACGATGCCTATGGCGCATTGCCGACAAGCCCGGTACCGCCGCTTGCCGCGCTGGCTCCCGACCTTGTCTATTACGTGGCTGGGGTTGCCAAGTGCCTTTCGCCGGCGCTCCGCATCGCCTATCTCGTCGTTCCGGATGTCGTGAGTTCCGTTCGCCTCGAGGGCGCGATCCGCGCGACCGCCGGCATGGCCTCGCCGCTTTCGGCGGCGATCGCCACGCGTTGGATCGAGGATGGAACGGCGGGTGCTGTGCTTGCCGCCATTCGTGCCGAGGCTGGACGGCGCCAACGGATCGCGGCCGGGATCCTGCCGGCCGATCGCGTCCTTACCAATCCTGAGGCTTTTCATCTTTGGCTTACGCTGCCTCCCGGGTGGACACGCGGTGAGTTCACTGCCCGTCTGCGTACGGCCGGGATCAGTATCGTCACGAGCGACGCGTTTGCGCTTGCCAATCCGCCGGAGGCGGTGCGGCTGGGACTCGGCGCGGCGGAAACGCGCGTGGAGCTTGAGCGCAGCCTCGCCATCATCGCCGATCTGCTCGTACAATCGCCGGCTGCGATAAACTTCGTCGTCTAGCGCATCGGCCCGAAAATCGGAATCGATTTTCGGAAAGCATGATGGGTAGAATCAAAGACTTACAGCGTCCTTTGTGCGTCCTGAAGGACGCACGGCGCTGTAAAGCATCCTGCTTTCAAGTGGAGCGTCCTTTGCGCGTTCATTTGAACGCGCGGTGCGGTGCTGCCGGCGCAATTGTCGCAGGCATTATGCATACAATAATTTGACAATGTATGCTTTGTATGGCTTTCTCCTCCAGAAGCCGGCGCGGCGAGGATTGCCCGCAGGCGATCCGGCATGTCGGCGCCGAACGAGCGCGTCTCGCATTTGAGTTGCGCAGCTGCGCTCGCCGCCGACGAAACCCTGGAAAGGAAAGACAATGTCTTCACACGAAGATTGGCCGGCCCTTCCGCCGTTGCAGACGGGCCTGCGTGGCCGCTGCCCGCGTTGCGGCCAAGGGCATCTGTTCGAAGGCTTCCTGAAGCTCCGCCGGGAATGCGAGGTTTGCGGGCTAGATTACTCCTTCGCCGATCCGGCCGACGGTCCCGCGTTTTTCGTTATCTGCTTCGCCTGTGTGCCAAGCGTCTTCCTCGGCGTCTGGCTGGAGGTGCAGTATGCTGCGCCGCTGTGGGTGCATCTGCTGACGACTGGGCCCTTCATGCTGCTCACCTGCATTCCGCCGCTTAGGCCGCTGAAGGGCTGGCTGGTCGCAAGCCAGTTCTTCTACAAGGCGGGAGAGGGCAAGGTCGTGCGCAAGGCCCTGCCGCAGGCGCCGGAAGGGCCGAAGGCGAGCGTGACCTCTTGATAGCGACGCGTCACCAGCGGGCGACGTAGCGGCCGCTCAGTGCACCGACGAATGCCAGTATCGCGATAGCGATCGTGTACCAGGTGGCGACGAACAGAGGTGAATCGTCCGTGCAATGGGAGGCATAGAAGGTCGCGGCGATGCCGCCCGCTGCAAGCCCTGCGATCGCGCCGGCGAGGGTCGGATGGGACGGGGCGCCGTGGCGCAGCGCGAGCAGAAGCAGCGCGAGCGGGCCAATCCCGATCAGCGGAATGAAGGTCAGGCAAACCAGGCTGTTCGTTCCGACAAGTCTACTCGACCACGTGTCGGCTGGTGCGACGATGAGTTCGAGCGCGACCCCTGCCAGGATGAGCGCCGGAGCGATGCCGATATAGGGCAGCAATCCGCGCGTGTCGATCTCCGGACGCGACAGCATTCGCAGCACGAAGAAGGCGCTTGCGGCAAGGGCAATCGTCACGACGAACTTGAAGAGAAAACGGACCGTCTGCGCAGCGATGGCGATATCCGGTCGGGCGCCAAGCAGGACGGAGAAGACCGTTGCGGCGATGATGACGGCAACGACGACCGCGCCCCGCCAGGCGGTGTTCATCGGCACGCCGGTTCGCCGGCTGTCCGCAGCAAGGGCCTTGATGAGTTCGTGTGTCTCCATTTCAATCTCGTCCAAATCGCCGGGCAATGGCAGCGAGGCCGCGATGAAGCGCGACGCGAACTGCGGTTTCGTTCATGTCGAGGCTCCTGGCCGCCTCCGCTATCGTGCGCCCCTCGACCGATATTGCCGTCACCACCAAGCGCTGGCCGGGGGTGAGCGTTTCGAGCGCACGGCCGATTTCCCAATCCCTGACCGTTTCCGTTTCCTCGGCAGCAAGCCGGTCTTCCACCTCGCTGATCCCGACGCGGGGATGGCGACCCTGCCGTCGCAAGGCATCGACCAGCTTGTGCTTCGCAATCGCGTAGAGCCATGGAGCCACCGGGCCGTCGCTGCGCCACGTGTGGCGCTTCACATGGATGGCCAGCAGCGTTTCCTGAACGATGTCTTCCGGATCTGGACCGCCGAACGCCCTGCGGCGCGCCCACGCGCGAACGAGGCGGGCGGCCTCGTGCAGGAAGTCGCAATACGCCCGCTCGTCGCCATCGAGCGCCGCATGGAAAAGCTGGGCGAGGTCCCTGTCATCCACGCCATCCACGTGCCACTCCTCCCAATTCGCTCGTCCTCGCCGCTTGTTACATCTCGGCTATCAATCTTTCGCTAAAATGGGACGACCAAGAGTGTAAAGCAGTATTCCGCCCGCATCCTCTTCCTCGCCGCATCGTGATCCGGCAGCGACTGCGGGCTCACGAAAGCGTGTATACGCCGAATGTAACATATCTCCCGTTGGCGGCGAACGAGCCTCTGTGTGCCAGAGGCGGCACATGAGGAAAACCAACACGGAGACGAAATCATGTCTACGAAATCCACAATCAGTGCGGCCATGCTGGCGAGTGCGGTCGCCGCCGCGGTGTCGTCGTTCGCGATCGCCGCGCCGCTTTCGGAGGCCGAGGTCAAGGCCGCAATGGATGCCGGCAAGGAGAAGTGCTTCGGCGTCGCGCTGAAGGGCCAGAACGATTGCGCGGCCGGCCCGGGCACGACCTGCCAGGCAACCTCGACCGTCGACTATCAGGGCAATGCCTGGAAATTCGTCGACGGCGGCACCTGCACGACGATGGAACTGCCGGAGGGCCGCAAGGGCTCGCCGGAAGCGCTGTCGCGCGATCTTCCCTCGTAAGTCAGCTTTGAAACTACGCAATTCCGGACGGAAAACCGTTCCACACTTTTCCCGGAATTGCTCTGGACAAGCGCCGGAAAACGGAGGCGACGATGGCCAAATTGGTAGTTCACGCGGATCGTGGCGCGTCGGAAGGCTCTCGTTTTCCGGCGCATCGGATCGACGGGCTGGCAGGCACCAGTTTCAAGCACCAGCATCTCACATCCATTCTCGAGGATCAGGCGGCCGGGCGCGGCTTCTTTGAGGTTCACGCCGAAAACTACATGGGCGAGGGCGGGCCGCCGCACGCGGCGCTCAGCCGAATACGCCAGGACTACCCGGTGTCGCTCCACGGGGTCTGCATGTCGATCGGCGGGCCTCAGCCGCTCGACAAGGCCCATCTAGGCCGTTTTGCGCGACTGATCGAGCGATACGAGCCGGCGCTTGTCTCTGAGCATCTGGCCTGGTCGACGCATGACACGACCTATTACAACGACCTTCTGCCGCTACCCTATACCGGAGCCACGCTCCAGCGCGTGGCCGAACATATCGATGAAGTGCAGGAGGCGATCCAGCGGCCGATACTGCTCGAGAACCCCTCGACCTACCTTCTCTTCAAAGAATCGACGATGAGCGAAACGGCGTTTATCCGCGAGCTGGTCAGGCGCACCGGTTGCGGCTTGCTGCTCGACGTCAACAATGTCTTCGTCTCATCGACCAATCATGGGTTTTCCGCCCTCGACTATCTCGCGGACTATCCGCTCGAGCAGGTCGGCGAGATCCATCTGGCCGGTCACGCCGACCTGCGGGATGACGAGGGCGAACTCCTCCTGATCGACAGCCACGACGGGCCGGTCGCCGATGCGGTTTGGACGCTCTTCGACATCGTCATCGGCCGGTGCGGTCCGCTTCCGACGCTCATTGAATGGGACAGCGCCATTCCCGATTGGCCGGTGCTGAAGGCCGAGGCGAGCGCGGCACAAGCGATTCTCGATCGGCACGCCGGCGCATACCTGCAGGGGAAGAGCCATGCGCGTTGCTGAGAGCATTTCCGACGATTTTGCCGACGGGCTGGATTACCCAACAGGCTTCGTGCCGCCGCTGCTCGATCCCGGCCGCGCCACGCCCGCTCTTGTTGCCGGACCGAAGGGCAAGGCCGCCGACAAGCGCTTCAACGTCTATCGCAACAACGTGACCGTCAGCCTGATCGAAGCGCTTTCCGCAGCATTTCCCGCGACGATGCGCATTACCGGCGAAACCTTCTTTCGCGCCATGGCTCGGTTCCACGTGCGGGCGACGCCGCCGACGTCGCCGCTTCTCTTCGAGTACGGGCGGGACTTTCCCGCCTTCATCGAGCGTTACGAGTATGCCCAGTCGATGCCGTGGCTCGCCGATGTCGCCCGTATCGAGCGGGCCTGGCTCGACGCCTATCACGCGGCGGATGCGCCAGTCATGCCACCGCATGCGCTGGGCCTGGTGGCGCCGGCCGAGCTCGCTGACGTCGTCTTGGAGCCGCATCCGGCGACCCGCATCGTTCGCTCCGCCTATCCGGCCGTGACCATCTTTTCGGCAAATCGGGGGGAGGGGCCGGTGGGCCGCATAGGAGCCACGGCGCCGGAAAGCGCGCTGATCACACGGCCCATGCTCGAAGTCGAGGTGCGCCGTCTTCCGCCGGGCGCCGATATCTTCCTCGGCAGCCTCCTGGCAGGTGAGCCATTTGGAGGCGCTGCCGCGGCGGGAAACGCGCGCTGTCCGGAATTCGATCTCGCAACTGCCATTGCCGTGATGCTTGAGGCCGGTGCCTTTGCCGCTATCCGCTAGAGCGCCGTGCGTTCAAGTGAACGCACAAAGGACGCTCTAGCACTTTGATTCTAGAGCATCTTATCCGCTTTCAGTGATTCCACTTGAAAGCGGGATGCTCTAGAGCGGGATGAGGAAAGTACGGTTTTCCGCCCGTATCCCGCTTTAACTCATTAGAATCGATCACGTTTATGATTTTGGGTCGATTCGACCCAAAATCATCGTGATCCAGGGAGGATGAGAAGGTGACTCTCGTACCAAAGTTCTTCGACAAACAGCAAAATTGGGGCGGGACTGGCTGGCTTGGCCGGATCGATGGCCTGATTGCCGCGGTCGCGCCGGCATCTCTCGCCCAGCTTGCCTTGCGGCTGGGGCTTGCCGTGCCCTTCTGGCGCTCGGGCATGAGCAAATGGGACGGCTTCCTACAGCTCAACGATGTCGCTGTGCTGCTTTTCACGTCGGAGTTCCAGTTGCATCTGCCGGGTGGACCCTATGCCTTCCCGGCGCCGGCGGTGACGGCCTTCGTGGTCGCCTGCGCGGAGGTCCTGCTGCCGACGCTCGTTGTCCTGGGACTGGCGACGCGCCTCGTCGCGCTCGGACTTCTTGCAATGACAATCGTTATACAGCTCACCGTTCCGGACGGATGGCCGATTCATCTGACCTGGGCGGCGATGGCGCTCGGCGTCACTACGTGGGGTGCGGGCAGGTTGTCGGTGGATTGGTGGCTCGCGTCGGCGAGAGGAAAAGTATAAGCGGTTCGCCCCTCATCCGCCTACCGGCACCTTCTCCCCGCAGGTGGGGAGAAGGGATTCGATGCGGCCGCTCAAACCCTTTTCACCCGCTTGCGGGGGAGATGGGCGGGAGGGCGGGGAAGATGGGCGGGAGGGCGCGGCATACGCCGTTCTCCCCGTCAAGAACGGGGAGAACGTGCCGGCAGGCGGGGCAAGCAACTCAACTGTCGTCACTGCTTCACCCCGGATTTCCCAGATCCAGATTGTGCTGCCATTCGACTGCGTCCTCCAGGCGATCGTGGCCCCAAAACAGTTCGCCGTCTGAGACGAAGGAGGGCGAACCGAAGATGCCTATTTCTTTTGCCTCGCTGGTAGCGGCGTCAAGCGCGTCGGCCACGGCACGGGAGCTTGCCTGCTTCAGCACGCGGGCGGGGTCCTGTCCCGCTTCCCTGATGCTTGTCGAGAGGTTCGGCTCGCTGCCGGCAGGATCGCGGTCGACGAACCAGCGGCGGTAGGTGGCGATCGCATAGGCCGGGCACCAGCCTTCATCGGCGGCGAGCACCGCAACGCGGTTGGCCTGTTCCAACTCGGTTAGCGGGTAGGGAATAGGCAGCCTCAGAGGCAGACCGAACCTCGCGGCGCGCCGCTCGATATCGCGCCACATGTAGGCGGCCTTGAGCGGTCTGTCGGCAAAGGGAACATCGTGTGCGTCAAGCTGGATCGCGCGGGCGTCGAAGGGCCTCCAGCGAACTTCGACGTCCGCCCGTTCGGCGACTTCTGTCAGCCGCATGACGGCCAGAAAGGTGTAAGGGCTTCCTATCGAGAACCAGAAGTCGATCGGCGCCGTCATAGCTTTTCCTCCCGTATTTGACGCGAGAGAAGTAGATAGAGCCCGGACGCCGCGCGCCAATGCGATCTTCGACAAAAAGCCCCGGACGGTAGTGACCGGGGCTTTGATGTGCCGGCGAACTATTGAACGAGCGTTGCCTTGCTCGCTTCGAGGAATGCGGGAAGGCTGATGGGCGTCTTGCCGGTCAGCGCGGGCATATCGCTGGTCACCATCCCGATGTGGCCTTCGCGGGTGTTGCTGTCGAACGAGACGACGATCGGGATCAGGAAGTCGGGCAGGCCCGCACCCTTGAGGCCGCCGGCGAGCGCTTCATCGGAAATGTGGACGACGTCGAGTTTCTTGCCCGTGGTGCTGGCGACGAGGGCTGCGATCTCGTCGGTCGAGCGCAGTTCGGCGCCGGTCAGCGTATAGGTGCGGCTTTCCGTGGAGCCGGAAAGGAGTGCCGCTGCCGCGGCTTCGGCGGCGTCGCTGCGGGCGATGTGGGCGAGACGGCCGGCACCGGCGGAGGAGAACCACTGCCCGGTTTCAAGCGCGTGCGGCAGGGCCATGAAGAGGTTTTCCATATACCAGCCGTTCCTGAGGATCGTGTAGGGAATGCCGGTCGCCTTGATGGCGTTTTCGGTGCCGAGATGATCGGGCGCGAAGGGAATGACCGAGGTTTCCGGGTTCGGCATCGAGGTGTAGAGGATATGCCTGACGCCGGCCTTCCTGGCTGCGGCCACGGCATTCAGGTGCTGCTGCAGCCGCTTTCCCGGCTGACCCAGCGCGTCGGTCGAAATGATGAGGATGCGGTCGGCGCCGGCGAATGCTTTTTCCAGCGAGGCCGGGTCGTCGAAGTCGGCGGCGCGCGTCTGCACGCCCTTGGCGGCGTAGGCGGCGAGCTTGGTGCTGTCGCGGCTGGCCGCTATGATACCGGCCGGCTTCACCTTGCCGGAAGCAAGCAGCGCGTCGAGCACGAGCTTACCGAGCTGACCTGCGGCGCCGGTCACGAGCAACGTTTCGGACATGATCTTTCCTTTCGTTTCGCCTTCCAGCCCCGCTTGCCGTCTCTCCTGGAGCGTTGGCATGATTTCGAGTGCTGGTCTCTTTTTGAGATTTTCTCTTATCCCGTAATCTGCTAAGAGCTGTAAAGGAGGCAGTTTTTTCTGCGGTGGTTACGGAAAGGGTACCGCCATGAACAAGACGACGGGCGCAGTGAAGGGGAAGCGGGTGGTGATGGTGTGCGGCGTGCCGATGGATATGGCCAATTGTCCGGTGCGCGATGTGATGGACAATATCGGCGGCAAATGGAACTCGCTGATGATCCTGTCGCTCGCCGACGGCCCCTTGCGCTTCTCGCAGCTGCGGCGCCTGATCCCGGACATTTCGCAGCGCATGCTGACGCAGACGTTGCGCGACCTGCAGCGTGACGGCTACTTGAGCCGCACGGTCTATCCGACGCAGCCGCCGAGCGTGGAATACAGACTCACCGATCTCGGCCGGTCGTTTCTCGTGCCGCTCAAACTATTCGTCGACTGGTCGCTCCAAAACCACGACGCGATCCGCAAGGCGCGGGCGGAGTATGACCAGGTGGCGTGAGCGGATTATCGCCACATGCCTGAGGCATTGTCCCGCCCATGGCTGTGGGCATTGCAATCGGCATCGGCGTTGGGGCGGTTATGGGATCGGCGCTCGGTAACCTTCCGGCCGGTGTCACTATCGGCATCGCTCTCGGTGCTGCAGCGGGGTTTATGTATCAGCGCCGATAAGGCGCCGCCCTGCAATCGTTGACGTATTAGCCGGCTAAATGCAGCCAGCGGGCTCGTCTGTGCTTGCTGGAGGGCGCGGTATTCGCGCCTCGGGGCGGCGTTGGCGGCCGCGCCCCTGAGGCAGAGCCTGTGTTGCAGCCCTACGCGGCGCAGCTCACGGCCTCACCGCCAAGCGCGAATTCGACAGCGGCTTCGGCATGGATGGCGGTGGAATCGAAGCCGGGTAGCGCCAAATTGGCGGGGTCGAGGATCAGGCAGATCTCGGTGCAGCCGAGAATGACCGCGTCGGCGCCTTCGGCCTTGGCCTTCTCGATGAGGGCGACCAGCGCCTTGCGTGAAGGCTCCAGCACCTTGCCGGCGCAAAGCTCGTCGAAGATGACGTTGTGGGTCAAGGTGCGGCCATCGGCATCCGGGACCATCACTTCGATCCCGTGCCTTTTCATGCGCTCGGCATAGAAGCCGTGCTCCATCGTGTAGCGCGTGGCAAGCAGCAGCGGTTTACGGCTGCCGGCCGCCTTCAATCGCGCCGCGGACTCGTCGATGATGTTGATCAGCGGCACGTCGACCGATGCCTGCACCTGATCGGCAATCAGATGCATCGTGTTGGTGCAGATCAGCACGCATTGCGCGCCGGCGGCCTTCAGCCCGCGTGCGACGTCGGAGAGGCGCTGAGCGGCGTCGTCCCAACGGCCGGCCTTCTGCAGGTCGACGATCGTCTGAAAGTCCACGGAATGAAGCAGCACTTCGGCCGAATGCAGCGCGCCCAGGCGTTCGCGCACGGCCTCGTTGACCATGCGATAGTAAACCGCCGAACTCTCGAAGCTCATGCCGCCGATAAGGCCGATCTTGCGCATTTCCATGGTCCCCTCGTTCTTGGACAGGTATCAACAGCGGGACGAAGAAGATGCCGTCTTGCCACCTTCTGATCCCGTTCCATTGTTAAAAGTATGGCGCGGCTTTGACCGGATGTGTTTGCTTTAAGGGAGAGATCTGGGGAAATCTGCGCGCAATATTTGTGTCACGGTCGCATTTTCCGCAAATTATGGGCGTCAACTTGGTCGGCAGCGAGGAGTCACTGGCGTGTTGGATGAGAGAGACCGGAAGCTGCTGGCGCTCCTGCAGGAGGATGGCAGTGTGGCCATGAGCGACCTGGCGGAGCGCGTGAACCTGTCGCTTTCCGCCTGTTCGAGGCGCATTCAGCGACTGGAGGAGGCGGGCTATATCGCGCGGCGCATCGCTGTGCTCGACCGGGAAAAGATGGGTGTACCGACCACGGTGTTTGCGCTGATCAAGACGGCGCATCATTCCGACGAATGGATCGAAAAATTCCGGCGCGCGATCAGCGATATTCCCGAGATCGTCGAGGCGCACCGGCTGACCGGCAACTACGACTATATCGTCAAGGTGGTGCTGCCGCGCGTGGAGCATTACGACGTCGTCTACAAGCAGATCGTTCGAAAGGTGGAACTGTTTGACGTTTCCGCCTCAATTTCCATGGAAGTCTTGAAAAGCGGCACGGCCGTGCCTGTCGGTTATGCCGAATAGGGTCTACAGCGCCGCGCGTCTTATCAGACGCGCAAAGGACGCTGTAGCACTTTGAATTGCTGCATGTTTTTATCCTTAAATCGGCTACGATTTAAAGAAACATGCAGTAGGCCGGGGCACGCGATGTTGCAGGGGAGCCATGTCGAACAAGCGGTTGTGTGCGGTCTCCCGAAGGCGGACAGTCTTGGAAACAAGGCGGAATGCGATGCAGGAAAAACATCATGTCGTTGTCGTCGGCGGAGGCTTTGGCGGGCTGCAACTCGTCAACGATCTTCGCGGCGCGCCCGTTCGGATAACGCTGGTCGACAGCCGCAACCACCATCTCTTCCAGCCGCTGCTCTACCAGGTGGCAACGACGCTGCTGGCAACTTCGGAGATCGCGTGGCCGATCCGCAACCTTTATCGTGACCGGCCGGAGGTGACCACGCTGCTCGGCGAGGTCGTCGGCGTTGATCCGGCCAACAAGAGCGTGGTCCTCGCCAGCGGCAAGCCGGTCTCCTACGACACGCTGGTGCTCGCGACCGGTGCAACGCATGCCTATTTCGGCCATGACGAATGGGCACCGGTGGCGCCCGGATTGAAGACGCTCGAGGACGCGACGACCATTCGCCGGCGCGTGCTTCTCGCGTTCGAGCGGGCGGAGCTCGAGGAGGATCCGGCGAAACGCGATGCATTGCTCACCTTCACCGTAATCGGCGCTGGCCCGACCGGGGTGGAACTTGCCGGTATCATCGCCGAAATGGCGCATCGGACGCTGCCGGGCGAGTTCCGCCGCATCGATACGCGACAGGCACGGGTGGTGCTCGTCGAGGCAGGGCCGCGCATCCTTCCCGCCTTCACCGAGGAGCTGTCGGCCTATGCCGCCCGGGAACTCGCAAAACTCGGTGTGGAAGTGCGCACCGGGGCTGCCGTCACCGACTGCACCGACGCCGGCGTGATGATCGGCGACGTCTTCGTGCCGAGCCGCACGCTGGTTTGGGCCGCTGGTGTGCAGGCCTCGCCCGCCGCTCGTTGGCTCGGGATCGAGGCGGATCGCGCCGGCCGCGCCATCGTTGAAAAGGATCTGAGCGCTCCCGGGCGGCCCGATGTTTTCGTCATCGGCGACACGGCCTCGGTCATGCAGGAGGAGGGCAAGCCGGTGCCGGGCATCGCGCCCGCCGCCAAGCAGCAGGGCGCCTACGTTGCCCGGGTGATCCGCGCCCGGCTCGAGGGCAAGCCGGCGCCCGGACTGTTCCGCTATCGTCATCAGGGGAGCCTCGCCACGATCGGCAAGCGTGCCGCGATCATCGACTTTGGCAGGATCAAGCTCAAGGGCGCGCTCGCCTGGTGGATCTGGGGCATCGCCCACATCTATTTCCTGATCGGCACGCGCAGCCGCTTCGCCGTCGCCTGGAGCTGGCTATGGATCTACTTGAGCGGCCAGCACAGCGCCCGGCTGATTACACAAAAGGAGACGCTGCGCAACGACGGGTAACGGCTTGGCAAGGCGAAGTCGCGCTTATTTCATGTCCTGATAAACGTACCAGGTCGCATGCCCGATGACGGGAAAGAGCACGATCATCGCCACTCCTACCGTCAGAACCGAGAGGAGGAAGGCGCAAAGCACGACGAACCCCCAGGCGATCATCACGGGCAAGTTGTTCCAGGCGGTCGCAATGCTGGTTCCCATCGCCGTGAAGGCGTCGAGCCGTTGGTCGAGCAGCATAGGAATCGAGATGACCGCGATCGCGAAGGAGAAGGCGGCGAAGAGACCGCCGATCACACAGCCGGTCAACAGCATCGCCCATCCGGTCGGCGTTCCGAAGAGCATCGGCGCAATATCGTCAAGGCCGGGAAACGGCCGCACGCCGAAGAAAAGCGCATAAACGATGACCGCGGCGCGCATCCATGTCGCCATCAACAGCATCAGGAGCACGCCGATGAAAAGCACCTGGGCCCCTGAGGCAGGGCGCACGAAGAGCATTTTTACGAGCGTTGCCTTTTCGCCGGCGTCGGTGAGACGCGCCTTTTCATAAAGCCCAATCGCGAGAAACGGCGCGACCACCATGAAGCCGGCGAGCGCCGGAAACAGGATGTAGTCGTAGCCGAAAGTGAACAGCGTCCAGATGACCACGACCGAGACGAGAAAGACGCCGACGCCGTAGATCAGGCTCGGCACCGGATCGACGATCAACGTCTGCCATCCCTTGCGCAACCACTGGAACACGGTGGCGGGGGGCAGATGGCGCGCCCGCGGCGATGCATAGGGTTCGACAATGTCGTTCGGTCCCATCCCGCTTCCTCCTGCGGCGCCGCGCGTCGTTCCGCGCAAAGTTCACCGCAACCTCTTGAATTGCTGCATAATTTTAGCCTCAAACCGATGCCGGTCCAAGGAGTTCAGCAGGCGGATCGTGCCGCCCGGTACATGCCGTCAACGCCAGAGCGTTCCTTCATATGTTCGACGCAGCCCGGGTCGGAACGGACCGCGACATAGATGAAATGGAGATTGGCGCCGGCGAAGATCGCCAGCACCGCGAAGAGCAGCGGCAGCACCCACCAGGGGCGGCGTGGCTTCGTGCCGCCTTCGTCCGCTTGCCGGCACAGTCGATCAAGCGCCGTGTCACTCACTGGCTCTGCTCTCCCGTAAACTGCTTCTCACCTCCCATGGTCGCGACGTAGAGTGCAAGGATCTTTATCTCTTCCGGCGCCAGACGTGCCCCCCAGTTCGGCATGTGCCCCATCCGTCCGCCATATATGGTGGTGACGATCTGGTTGGCGCTGCCGCCATAGAGCCAGTGGCTGTCCGTCAGGTTAGGGGCTCCGACGTCCGCCTTGCCTTTTGCGTCCTCGCCGTGACAACTCACGCAGTTGGCCGCAAACACCTCCTTGCCCTTTCCGATCCGATCGGCAGTCTCTGGCGTCGAAAGAGACGGATCGCTGAGCGAACGCACATAGAACGCCACATCCAAAATTTGCGTCCTGTCGAGAACGCCGTCGCGGCCGAGGGCGGGCATTTGCGAAGTGCGGGTGTCCTCGGCCGTCGAATTGACCCCGACGCGAAGCGTCTGCGCGATCGCGTCCGGATCGCCGCCCCAGATCCAGTCGCCGTCCGTGAGATCCGGAAAGCCGGGCCCGCCCTTTCCGCTCGCGCCGTGGCAGACCGCGCAATTGTCGCCGAACAGGCGGTGTCCGGTCTCCTTGACCTTCGCCATCAAGGTTCCATCCGCCTGGATCTGGCTCCAGTCCTTGCCCGCGAGATCGCTGAGCCAGATCGACCGAGCCGCGTTCGCCGCTTCGATGCTTTCCTCCACTTCTGTCTTCTGGTCGATTCCGAGAACGCCCCTGGTATAGGTCGTGGCGAGCGGCCATGCCGGCATCAGGACCCACCAGACCAGCGAGAACAGGAACGTCACGACGAGAAAGAAGATCACCACCTTGGGGATCGGTGTGTCGAGTTCCGCGATGCCGTTCCAGTCGTGGCCCGTGGTCAGCCGGCCCGTCACCGGATCCCGTTCTATGGCTGCCATGGCTTGTCGTCCTTGTCATCCAAGATGCTCTTCTTGGCGTCGTCGAATTTCTTCCGGTTCTTCGGCCAGAACACGTAGACGAGCACGACGATGGCGAAGGCAATCAGATAGAAAAGCCCCCAGCTCTTGGCGAATGCCACCAGTGTGTTGTGGTCGACTTCCATCGCTAGCCTCCCATCTCTAGCCACCTTGTCCGGCGGGGCCCTCGGTTTCGGCCGCCTTCGTCAATTTGCCGAGAACCTGCAGATAAGCGACGACCGCATCCATTTCGGTGACCCGGTCCGGAACACCGTCAAACGCAGAAACCGTCGTGTCATTGCCATAGCGTTCGGTGACGCCCGACGATTGCGAGGCATCCGGCGATGCCTGGCCGAACGCATCGGCAGAGGCGTTGGCAATCATGTCGTCGGTATAGGGAACACCAACCTTGCGGAGCGCCGCGAGGTGGTCGCCGAGATCGGATATCTTGAGCGGGTTGCGCGCGAGCCACGGGTAGGCAGGCATGACGGAGCCCGCGACCACGTCGCGCGGATTGATCAGGTGGGCGACATGCCAGAAATCGGAATATTTGCCGCCGACGCGCGCAAGATCCGGACCTGTTCGCTTCGAGCCCCAGAGCATCGGGTGATCGTATTTAGACTCGACGGCGAGCGAATAGGGACCGTAGCGCTCCACCTCGTCGCGCAACGTGCGGATCATCTGCGAATGGCAGGCATAACAGCCTTCGCGAATGTAGATGTTGCGTCCGGCGAGTTCGAGCGGGGTATAGACCCGCATGTTGGGATCACTCTCGACCGTTTCGTCGATCGTGTAGAGCGGGGCGATCTCGACAAGGCCGCCGATGCTCGACACCACGATGATGGCGAGCACGAAGCCGATGGCGTTTCGCTCGAGCTTTCTGTGAGCCTCGGGCATGTCACTCTCCTGCCACCACGGCTTCCCCACGCCCGGGAACGGGGAGATCGCCGGCTGCTTTCTCGGTCACGTCCTCGGGCGTGTAGCGTATGGTCATGTACAGATTGTAGGTGCCGACGATGGCGCCGGCGAGAAACAGGAGGCCGCCGAAGGCGCGGGCGATGTAGTAGGGATGCATCGCGATGACGGTTTCGAGGAAGGAAAAGGCCAACGTGCCGCTGTCATTGTAGGTGCGCCACATCAGGCCCTGCAGGATGCCCGAATTCCACATCGCGAAGACGTAGATGATGGTGCCCATGAGCGCGAGCCAGAAATGCACCTCCACCAGGCGGGCGGAATACATCGCCTTCTTCTTCCACAGCCAGGGAATGACGCTGTAGAGCGAGCCGAAGGTGATGAAGGCGACCCAGCCGAGCGCGCCGGCATGCACATGGCCGACCGTCCAGTCGGTGTAGTGGGAGAGGCCGTTCACCGGCCGGATCGCCAGGAAGGAGCCCTCGAAGGTGGTGAGGCCGTAGAATACCGCAGCCACCATGATGAAGCGCAGCGTCGCGTCGTCCCGAACCTTATGCCAGGCGCCGTTGAGGGTCGCGAGCGCATTGCCGGCCGAGGCCCATGACGGAACGAGCAGCATGACGGAAAAGGTCATTCCGAGCGTCTGCACCCAATGGGGCAGGGCGGTGTAATGCAGGTGATGCGATCCCGCCCACATGTACATGAAGGTGATGCCCCAGAAGCTGATGATCGACAGCCGGTAGGAGAAGATCGGCCGCTCGGCTCGCTTCGGCAGATAATAGTAGAGCATGCCGAGAAAGCCGGCGGTCAGGAAGAACGCGACCGCATTGTGCCCGTACCACCACTGCACCATCGCATCCTGAACGCCGGAATAGACCGAATAGGATTTGGCACCTGTCAGCGATACCGGAACGGCGATGTTGTTCACGATATGCAGGACGGCGACAACCAGGATGAAGGCCATGTAGTACCAGTTGGCGACATATATATGCGGCTCCTTTCGGCGCGCCAGCGTGCGAATGAAGAGCACGAAATAGGTCACCCAGACGACGACCAGCCAGATGTCGGCGTACCATTCGGCTTCGGCATATTCCTTCGACTGCGTGATGCCCATGAAATAGCCGCTGACGGCGAGGATGCAGAAGAGATTGTAGCCGAAGACGACGAACCAGGGGCTGAGCTGGTCGGCGAGACGGGCCCGCGACGTACGTTGGAGGACGTGGAACGAGGTGGCGATCAACGCATTGCCGCCGAAGCCGAAAATCACGCCGGTCGTGTGCGCCGGCCTCAGCCTGCCGAAACTCGACCAGGCCGCATCGAAGGCGAGCTCCGGCCAGGCGAGTTGCGCCGCGATCCAGACGCCGACTCCCATGCCGAAGATCGCCCAGATCATCGTCAGCACGATGCCGACCTTGCTCGGATCGTCGTAATAGTGCGACAGCCGCGATGGCTCCGGTTCGGGCTCGAAGATGACGGAGAGGACGAGGTAGAGCAGGACGAGGCTGTAGAGGAAGACGATGGCACCGTGAACGCCAAGCGTGTCGGCCCGTCCCGCCGCCGCCATTGCCAGACCAATGATCGTCAGCGCGACAAGAATGGTTGCTGCGGATCGCCGCTCGCCCGAGGTTAGCTGTCTGATCATGCTTTCAGCCCCCATTCGCTTCCCCTGTGATGCCTCGTTCTTTCGCCGGCTTCCTCGCAGTCTCGGTGGTACTCCGTCGCGCGCCGAACGCGCGGCAGGATGTCTTTGGCTGTTTCGGCAAGCGCAAGCGTCAACGCTGCGCCCCAGGGCCGGTCGGTTGTATCAAAGAACATCCGCATCTTAGCGCGACACCCGCCGATGACAATAAGCTGCTGAAGCGATTTGAGAGCCTAAATGTGATGGATTCTCGTAGTTTAGGGCGGCGCGAGCGCGGAAAGCGGTTTTGTGCTTTGCTGCGTTATGCCCTACAAGGGCGATATCCTTCGCTGCCAAATGCAACTGTGGATATGATGACCATCGACGCATCCCTCGTCACCCGGTTGATTGCCGCGCAATTTCCAAGGTGGGCGCATCTTCCGATCAGCCCCGTCCGGTTCGGCGGATGGGACAATCGGACTTTTCATCTGGGTAGCCACATGACCGTACGGCTGCCCAGTGCCGCGCCCTATGCGCTTCAGGTCGAGAAGGAGCAGCGATGGCTGCCGGTGCTTGCGCCGCGCCTGCCGCTTCCCATTCCCGTGCCCTTGGCTCAAGGCCGGCCGGGCGAGGGCTATCCCTGGCCGTGGTCGATCTACAAGTGGCGCGAGGGCGAGGTCGCGACCCATGCGCCTGTCACGGATCTCAGCGCCTTCGCGACGGCGCTGGCAGGGTTCCTCGTCGCTCTCCAGGAGGCCGACGCCACCGACGGGCCGCCGCCGGGGCAGCACAACTTCTTCCGGGGCGGACCGCTCACCGTCTATGACGGGGAAACGCGTCGCGCGCTCGAAGCCCTTGAGGGCAGGATCGATACGGATGCGGCGCACGCCGTTCGGGAAGCGGCGCTCGCCGCGACCTGGAGCGGCACGCCGGTCTGGTTCCACGGCGACGTCAGCTCCGGCAATCTTCTGGTTGAGGATGGCCGGTTGAGCGCCGTCATCGATTTCGGCACCTCCGGCATCGGCGATCCCTCGTGCGACCTCTCGGTCGCCTGGACCTTTTTTCACGGGGCAAGCCGGGAGGTGTTCCGCGCCGCGTTGCCGCTCGACGAAGCGACCTGGGCGCGCGGCCGCGGCTGGACGCTCTGGAAGGCGCTCATCGTCTATGCCGAGGTTCCGGGCACCGATCGCCTCGAAGTGGAGAAATCGCGCCGCGTGATCGAGGCGGTGCTCGCCGATCACGAACGCTTCGCCTGAGCGGGCGCCCAAACGACGGGGTGATATTGGATCAGCCGGAGACGCGAGCGGCGGAGCGGCCGCACCAGGAGGACGGTTCTCCCGTCCGTTTGCGTACGAGCCCCTCGGCGACGAGAACGTCGCCAAGCGATCGTCCGTTGCGCATCACCAGGTTGGGAGTCCCGCCTTCCTTGCCCCCGCCGCCTCTCGATGCGACCAGCGTGAATTTGCCGGCGTTCAGCAATTCGCGCAGCCGCTGCTTGGCGTAGAAGCCGCGCGCGCGTTCCGCTTCGCATTTCGCCTCTTTCGTCTCCGGCGCGTCGATGTCGGCGATCAGGATCTTTTCGCCCTTGAAGAGGAAGGTATCGCCGTCGACGACGCAATTGTCGTTGCGAATGCCGCAAAAATAGAACGTGTTGGCGTCGCCAAACCGGGGCGTCGGCTGCTCCATCGGTCGCCCGACCGGAGCCGGCGGCACAAGCGCCGGCTTTCCGACGATCGGCGAAGGGGCTGCAAGCGCCGGCTTCCTGTCGATCGAGCCGGTATGCTCTTTCGGCTTCGGCCGCGTCTGCGTGGCCACCGGCCTTGTCTTCGTCTCGCTCGGTGAAAGCATGGCGACCATCTCGGAGGCGCCGGGCAGATCCGGTAGTTTCGCCCGGTGGTCATAGGCCGCGATACCGCCGATGATAAGGACAGCCGCGACATACCACGGCGCCATCCCGCCGCCATGGCCCTTCCGGCTCGTGCCGCGCTTCCGCCTCTTTGAACTCGCCTTCGCCATCCGATTCGGTCCTCGATTGCGCCGGCATTATCGGGACGAGGGGTTGCTGAAAGGTTGCCATCGCGCTCGCTGGAACTGGCGTCACGGTGGAGGTGCACGGAAGCCACAATGAGCTCGGTCCCGTGCGTGTGTCGGCTACGGATTCTTGTCTAGGCTGCGTAGTTGTGGGATAGTCCGGCTCTGTGATTTGCTGGATCGAGCGCGACTTGCCGAGAAAATCATTCAGCAATTCAATGCGTTGCATTCGCCTTGCGAATCTTTGAAGCTACGCAACGGCGCTAAAAAGGGAATGCCGGCCAGTCCACAGGAGGACGGTCAGATAGCGAAGGCGCCAAGCGGCGCGGGGGAGCTAGCATGAGAGTTGCGTCAATCTGCGTTCTTGTTCCGTTTCTCGCGCTCGCAACCAACGGCCCGGTTTACGGGGCGGATGTCCTGCCGGCGCTGGCGCCTCAACCGCAGCCCGACGAGAGCCCGGACGGCTGGTCGTTCTCCTTCGCTCCCTATTTCTGGATGGCCGGGCTCGAGGGGGACGTGGCGTCATTCGGCTTGCCTTCGGTCGAGATCGACCAGAGTTTCAGCGACATCTTCTCGGACCTCGATTTCGCATTCATGGCGGCGGGTGATGCGCGATATGGCCGCTTCAGCATCTTCACGGATTTGGAATACGTGAAGGTGTCGACGGATTCGGCTACGCCGCACGGCATTCTCGCCGAAAAAGTCAACGTTAAGGCGGAAACATTCACGGCTTTCGTCGGGGCCGGCTACGCGGTCGTTGACGACAGCAACGCGCGTCTTGACGTGATCGGCGGTGCCAGGGTCTGGTCGGCCGACACGACGATCTCGTTCAGCGGCGGCATCCTGGACGGCCGTTCCAGGGACGACGGGGCAACCTGGGTCGACGGACTGGTCGGCTTGCGCGGCGTCTATTCGTTCACGCCGGAGTGGTATGTGACCGGCTGGGGCCTCGTCGGCGCCGGTGCCGCCGACCTCGATTGGGACGTGGCCGGGGCGATCGGCTACAACGTCAACGATCGGATCTCGGCCCTTGCTGGCTATCGGGCCATGGGCGTCGACTACAGCGACGACGGCTTCACTTACGACGTGATCCAGCACGGACCGATCCTCGGCGTCGCCATTCGGTTCTAAAGCAGCCTACTGCATGTATCCTTAAATCGACCTCGATTTAAGGACAAAGACATGCAGTAATTCAAAGTGCTACAGCGACCTTTGCGCGTCTGACAAGACGCGCGGCGCTGTAGGAGCCTGTCGTTCGAGGCCCAATCCGAACGGGCGGCCTGGCGTACAGGCGGGGGCTCCCGATCTGCGTATAACTGCTGACGATCGCTGATTGTGGGCGTTCGCGCCCCTCGCAAGAATAGCGTGGGTCCGCCGGGATGGACGAGGGAAAAGAAGGCGGGCCCTTATAGCCGTGCGACTTTCCAGTCGCATGAAGGCTGCGGGAACCCGCCAGTCTCGGCAGGTCACCTCGCGCTCAGGTGAGGCCTGAAAGCGGAGGGATTTCCTGCCGCGCGCGCTTTTATAAAGTGCGCACATTGCATGGCGCGTCCGTTCGAACGCGCCACGCATGCATCAACGGTTGTCGTCGCTTTGCTCGGAATTACCTGGAATTCCGTCACCGCCGCCGTTGCCTTTGCCATTGTTGGCTTGCCCGCCTTCACCTGCGCCGTTGTCGCCGGCCTTGCCGGGTGCCTTGTCGCCCCCATTGCCCGGCGCCTTGTCATCGCCCTTGCCAGGTGCCTTGTCGCCGCCCTTGCCAGGTGCCTTGTCGCCGCCCTTGCCCGGTGCCTTGTCGCCGCCCTTGTCCTTGGCTTTGCCGCCGGCCTTGTCCTTGTCCTTGCCGCCGGCCTTGTCCTTGCCCTTGCCGCCGGCCTTGTCCTTGCCCTTGCCGCCGGCCTTGTCCTTGCCCTTGCCGCCGGCCTTATCCTTGTTCTTGCCGCCGCCGTTGTCGCCGCCGCCGTTGTCACCGCCGCCGCCGTTGTCGCCACCGCCGCCGTTGCCGCCGCCGTTGTCGCCGCCGCCGCCGTTGTCACCACCGCCGTTGTCGCCACCGCCGCCGTTGTCACCACCGCCGCCGCCGCCGTTGCCGCCGCCGTTGTCGCCGCCGCCGCCGTTGTCACCGCCGCCGTTGTCGCCACCGCCGCCGTTGTCGCCGCCGCCGTTGTCGCCGCCGCCGCCGTTGTCGCCGCCGTTGTCGCCGCCGCCGTTGTCGCCGCCGCCGCCGTCGCCGCCGCCATTGTCGCCGCCGCCGTTGTCGCCGCCGCCATTGTCGCCGCCGCCGTTGCCGCCGCCGCCGCCGTTGCCGCCGCCGTCGTTGTCGCCGCCGCCGCCGTCGCCGCCGCCATTGTCGCCGCCGCCATTGTCGCCGCCGCCGCCACCACCATTGCCGCCGCCGCCGCCGCCGCCGTTGCCGCCGCCACCACCGCCGCCGCCGTTGTCACCGCCGCCGCCGTTGTCACCGCCGCCGCCAGGAGGGGGAGGGCTGCTGCCGCCGCCGCCGCCGCCGGTACCGCCGCTACCGCCAGTGCCACCGCTGCCTTTTCCACCGCCACCGCCTTTGGGCGGGCTGGCATCACTGCGCTCGTCTCCGCTCGTCGCGGCACCCTTTATGGTTGCTGTCGACAGGGGAGGGCACATTTTGATCTGTGCAGGTGTGAGGATCGTCGAGCGATTGAGCGCTACGCAACAGGCCGCAAAGTTATCCTCCGTCAGCGAGCTGCATTGTTTTGCAGTCATACGCTGTCGCTGTACTGCGCCTGCGTCCGATGCGAGAACTACTGATGTTATGGATGCTGTGGAGAGGATAAAGAAAATCTTTAATACGGATTTGTTTAATCTAGACATTACGCAACTCCGAAAAATAAATATTTGAAAAAGTAATAAATAATTCGCGTAAAGCGCTGGAGGATCAAGTTACGAAATATTAGTAGTTCGGCCACAACATCGCCCAATTTCGGGCTAATCAACCTTGAGTTAATCCCCTTTGGTTATCTGTAGTTGGTCTCGGGAGCGTTACGCCCGCCGCTGGAGGTCATTTTCATGAAATTCTTCATGGCCCAGACCGCATCTCTGTTGCTGTTCGTAGTGCCGCAGGTGGCGGATGCCGGTACGACGATGAGGACCGGTGGCAAGGCCTTTGCGCCACCGGCCTTCGCCTCGTTCTGCACGAGCGAGCCGCGCCTGTGCAGGACCGGCGGCGGAAGCAAGCTTGTGGTTCTGCAGCCGGAAAAGGCGAGCGAGTTGCAGCAGGTCAACCGTGCGGTCAACGCGCGCATCAGAGAGCGGAGTGACCTGGCAAATGTCGGCAGGGACGACGATTGGCGCGTGCCCACGGCCTATGGCGACTGCGAGGATTTCGCCATTCTGAAGAAGCGCGAATTGCTCAAGCGCGGCTGGCCCGCCTCGGCGCTGCTCTTGACGGTTGCCCGCTACCGCGGCCAGGGGCACACGGTGCTGACTGTGCGCACCAGCGAGGGAGACCTCGTACTCGACAACATGACCAATTCGGTCCGCGACTGGTCGAGGACCCCCTATGATTATTTCGCCCGCCAGTCTCAATCGAACGGCCGCTACTGGGAACGGATCGACGGTGCGCGGCGGATCTGAGGCATTACCGCGCCGCGCGTCTTTTCAGACGCGCAGGCGCGCAAACGTCAGCGGCGGCGCGCAGCGATGGCTTCAATACTTCGAAGGCCGCGCCTTCTCGCGGTTATCTTCGTACGGCTACGACCTGTCTTCGGCTGAACTGCGACAGCTGAACGCGCCCCGACTGGTTGCCGCCAATCAGCTGTGCGGTGGACTTGGATAGGGCGGAGAGGACTCCGACGTGGTAGCCGCGGCCGGTGCGCACGACGATGACGTCGCCTGGACGCGCGTAGGAGAGACGCACGGGCGCACCGAAGTGCCGCCAGGAACTTGCGAAACTATAGGATTTGGGCGGTTGCCGACCGGCCTTCCGGGCAATCATGCCCATGAAATAGCCGCACCACGGCGTGCGGGCGGGGTTGATGCCGAGGGCGGCGCGCAGCCGCCTGTTGTGCTTGACTTCATGCATCCCGGTAAATTGCTGGGCCTGGGCCAACATGCCGGCGGCAGCCGTATCCGGCATTGTAAAGGCGACATATATTGCGGCGAGAAACGCTATAACCCTCATGGCTTGAGTCTCCTTGCCATTTTTCGGTGTGCGTTCACTGCTGAGAGCCATCCGCCTCTATGCGGAAACGCTGAAAGCGAGTAAAGTGCTTTGGAATCAAAGCACTAGAACGCCATTGCGCGCTCGCTCGAACGCGCAATAACACACCCTCGGGCTCGGCCAAGCCGAGTCCGCTCTCAATCTTGTTTCTCTATCCAGCGCGCAGAACGGTGACGTTCCCGTATTGCGTCGAACGCTGCAACACGGCCCCAACAGGCGGGCGAACCCAGAGGTTCTGGCCCAACTCTAACGAAACAAAAATTCGGTATTCCCCTGCCATCCGCTGGATAGCGAGCGGACTTTGCCGCCTGCGTGAAGCAAAATTGTGGCAATGGCTCCATTCGCGCCATTTCTCCGCGTCACGGACCCCAGAGGGCCTTCCATGGGCGGCCGCAGCGGATCTATCCAGGATTGCGCCGGTCTGTTCCAATACCCGGATATGTGTTAGTTCTTTCCGATTGTTCGGGGGCGTGGCATGGGAAGCGCGAAGGAGAAAAAAAACCGCAAGGCCGTCGGCAAGACCGCGGGGGCGGAGGTGAGCGAGGGCAGCCGGAAGGCGATCAAGGACGAAACCGGCACCGCCTCGGTTTTCCTCGAGAAAGACCCCGGGATCTGCCTCGTCTATCATGTCAAGGATGCGCAAGGCCGCTACCTGACGGACGAACGGGCCGTGCGTGCGCTGCAATCTTCAGCCTTGCCCGCGGACACGAATTACGCGCGCAAGGCGGGCGGCATCCGCATCTGCGCGGACGGCGATTCCTGGATCAACATCCTCTGGCCGCTGTCGGCGCTGGCGGGCTACGCACCGACATTCTTCGATATCCTCGAGGGGCGCTACTACGCCCAGAACGTCGCCTATCCGGGTGATACGTTCGAGCAGATGCGGCAGAAGAAGGATTACCGCCAACTGGTGAAATCCGCCTCATTCGACTTCTTCATCTTTTCGGGTGGCGGCAACGACATCCTCGGCGGTGGTGCCCTGACGGAGCTGCTGCGGCCGCGGACCTCCGGCACACCCGGCGATCCGAGAAGTTTTCTCCGCCTGGATGTCCTCGACCGCAAGGTGCGGTCGCTCGAGGACGGCTATAACGAGATCGCGCGCGACGTTGCGATCCTGTCGACCCCGAAGCGGACGCAGATGCTGGTCCATGGCTACGACGTTCCGAAGCCGGTGGCGAACGGCCCTTGGCTCGGCCAGCCCTTCACCCGTCGCGGCTTCAGCCTGACGGGCGACGGCGCGCTGATCGAAGGCATTCTCACCTACCTCGTTGACCGTCTCTACGACATGCTCGAGCGGATCGAGCGCGCCCAGGACAATGTCACGGTCGTCCGCCTGAAGGACGTCGTGCAGGGGCGGTGGAACGACGAGCTCCACCCGCGAAAGGCGGCGTCGCAGGACCTGGCGCAGAAATTCGTCGCGGTGATGGAGCCTTCGGTGTGAATTCGGGGCGGCCGCGGGGACGCATCCGGATTAGTCCGCGCTGAGCGCCACCGCGGGCTGGAGGCGGGAGGCGTTGCGGGCTGGCAGGAAGCCGAAGAGCAGGCCGGTGAGGAACGAGCAGGCGAAGGCGAGCGCCACGGGGCCGATGGTGAAGCTGACCGGCATGCCGAAGGTCTTGGCGAGAGCGCCGGTGCCCAGTCCGGCAGCGACTCCGATCGCTCCGCCGATCGCCGAAACGACCAGCGCCTCGACGATGAACTGCACGAGGATGTCGCGCTCGCGCGCGCCGGTCGCCATGCGCACGCCGATTTCGCGGGTGCGCTCGCTGACGCTGACCAGCATGATGTTCATGACGCCGATGCCGCCGACGAGCAGCGAAATCGCCGCGACCGACCCCAGGAAGAGCTTCATCGTGTTCGACGTCTCGGTGAAGGCCTCGCGCACGGACGACATATTGGTGATCTGCGTGTCTTCCTTCTTGTGCCGCTCGTTGAGCAGCGCCTGGATGCGATCCTGCGTCAGGTCGATCGCCGAAGCGTCCTTCACCTCGACGGTGATCGTGCGGATGTTGCGCTGGCCGAAGATGCGCATGCTGCCGGTCGTCAGCGGCACGAGGACGACGTCGTCCTGATCGTTGCCGCCGGCGCTGGCGCCCTTTTCGCTCATCACGCCGATCACCTGGAAGGGGATCTTGTTGACCAGCACATATTGGCCGATCGGGTCGGAGCCGTCCGCAAAGAGCGTCTTCACCACAGTCTCGCCGAGGACGGCGACCGGCGCGTAGCTTTCCATGTCGTTGCGGTTGATGAACTCGCCGCGGCCCATGCTCCAGGATTTCGCCGCCGTGAACTGCGGCACCGTGCCGTTCGCCGTCGTCTGGTAATCGACATTGCCACGCCTGAGCGTGACCGTGCTCGTCATTTCCGGCACGGCGAAGGCGACGTTCGGCAACTCCAGGATCGCGTCGGCATCGGCGGGCACCAGCGTGACGTTGCTTCCGCCGGCGCTGCCGCGGAAATTGGCCATGCTCGGGCGGACGAGGAGAAGATCGGAGCCCATCGAGGAGATACGGCTCAAGACGGAGTCCTGCGCGCCGGTCCCGATCGCCAGCATCGCGACCACCGAGCCGACGCCGATGACGATGCCGAGCAGGGTGAGGATGGTGCGGAAGAGATTGGCGCGCAAAGCCCGCATCGCCATCTTCACCGCCTCGGAGACATCGGCGATCGCGGCGAAGCCTTCGCGTGTGCGCTGGGCGAGACCGACTGCGGCCTCCGGATTGCTGCGCCCCCTTTTCGTGCGGTCGGCGATGATGCGGCCGTCGTGGATCTCGATCAGCCGGTCGGCCTGTTCGGCGACCTCACGCGAATGCGTGATGACGATGACGGTGTGGCCGTTCTCGTTCATCGCGCGCAACAGCGCCATCACCTCATCGCCGCTCTGGCTGTCGAGCGCGCCGGTGGGCTCATCGGCGAGGATCACGCGACCGCCGTTCATCAGCGCCCGGGCGATCGAGACGCGCTGCTGCTGGCCGCCGGAAAGCTGGCTCGGCCGATGGTCGAGCCGCTCGCCGAGTTTCAGGGATTTCAGCAGCTTCTCGGCGCGGTCGTGCCGGTCGCGCGCAGGCACGCCGGCATAGACGGCCGGCACCTCGACATTCTCCCTGGCGCTCGCGGTCGGGATCAGGTTGTAGGCCTGGAAGACGAAGCCGAAGGTGCGGCGGCGCAGCGCCGCAAGCTCGTCGCCGTCGAAACCGGAGACCCGTTCGCCATCGATCAGGTATTCGCCCGAGGTCGGCTGGTCGAGGCAGCCGAGAATGTTCATCAGCGTCGACTTGCCGGAGCCGGACTGGCCGATGATCGCGACGAATTCGCCGGCTTCGATATCGAGCGAGATATCGTGCAGCACCTCGACGGCGAGATCACCGTTGAAATAGGTCTTGCTGACGTCCCTGAGCGAGAGGAGCGTGGTCATGGGCGTGCTCAGAACATCGGCGGCATGCGGATGCCGCGCGAACGGCTGCCGCGCGCGCTGTCGCCCGTCGATGCCGACGCCGTATCGACGACGACGCGGTCGCCTTCCTCAAGGCCGCTGACGATCTCGGCGCTGACCCGGTTGCGGACGCCGAGCTCGACAGTACGGTTCTCGGTCGCGCCCGAGGGCGTGACGACGGTCACCTGCGCCTTGCCTTCGCCATTCGTATGCATCGCCGCGCTCGGCACGATGAGCACGTCCTTGGCCGCAGCCTCGACGAAGAAGACCTGGGCGCTCATCGACATCATCAGTTCGCCCGTCGGGTTGGGCACGTCGAAGAGGGCGTAATAGAGGACGACGTTGTTTTCCGTGTCCGGCATCGGCTGGATCTGCCGCAATTTGCCGCTGAAGCGTTTGCCGGGCTGGCCGAGCAGGGTGAAATAGGCGTCCATGCCGATCTTCAGCTTGCCGACATCGGCCTCCGAGACCTGCGCCTTCACCGTCATCGTCGAAAGATCGGCGATGGTGACGATCGTCGGCGTCGTCTGGTTGGCGTTCAAGGTCTGGCCTTCCTTGGCCGGGTTGGCGACGATCGTGCCGGCCATCGGCGCATAGATCTTGGTGTAGCCGAGGTCGACCTTGTCGCCGGCAAGCGTCGCCTTCTGCTTGCGGATCTGGGCAGAGATCGCGTCGACGTCGGCGGCGGCCGCCGCATGGTCGGCAACCGCCTGGTCGAGCGTCGATTGCGAGACGCTGTTGGTCGCGACCAGATTGCGTTGGCGCTCGATGTTCGCCTGCTTCAGCACGAGCTGCGCCTTCTTCGAGACGAGCTGTGCCTCGAGATTGGCGAGTTCCGCCTGGTCGATCTCGATGCGGTTTTCGATCGTCGCCGGATCGATTTCGGCGACAAGCTGGTTTGCCTCGACCTTGTCGCCGATTTCGACATGGAGCGATTTCAGCTGGCCGGAAACCTGTGCGCCGGCATCGACGGAATTGATGGCGTCGAGCGTGCCGACGGCGGTGACGTTGTCCTCGATGTCGCCGCGGGTGACGACCTGCGTGATCATCGCGGTCGCCGGCTCGGCCCCGTACTGGCTCCAGGCATAATAGCCGGCGCCGAGCACGGCGAGGACCACCGGCACGGCGATCCAGAGGCGCGAGCGGCGTTTCCGGCGAACCGGCGGCGCGGTTGGCGGGATGACACGCACATTGGCGGGCGCGGGCTTGAGCGCCGTCGCCTCGTCCCTGATCGTATTCGCTGCCTTGCTCATGGCCTCACCGCTTCGCTGGCGTTCATTGCTTCTCAAAATAGAGATGAACGAGATCGGCGAAAAGCATTGAGATCATTATATTTTTGTAATGTGGGCGAGGAGCCGGCGGGTAGCCGGCGCCCGAAATGTCATCTTCACCAACAGCTTAGGCTGCGTCGCCGTTCCCGGCGGTGAGTGTCGCGACCTCGGTGACGCAGGCATGGCGATCGGCGAGTGCCGCGAGTTCGGCGATATGCAGTTCACGCGCCGTGACGACGCCTGCCGGCGAGGGCAGGTCGCGGGTGGCGCAGGCATCACCCGCGATGGTGATCTCGTAACCGAGATCGAGCGCGGCACGCGCCGACGAGGACACGCAGTTGTGGGTCATGAAACCGGCGATCACGACCTTCGTGCCGGACGGGCCGACGAGATCGGCGAGTCCGGTACCGGAGAAGGCGTTCGGGCGCGGCTTTTCGACGATCGCTTCCGAGGGAAGCGGTTTCAGCGCATCGATGAAGGCGCCGCGTTCGGCAGCACGATCGAACGGACCGCCGGCCGCACCCTTATGCGCGACATGGATGATCTTCGCGCCGGCCTGCCGGGCGGCGGCAAGCAGTGCACCTGCACGCCCGACGGCGGCTTCCGCGTGGACGAGTGTCAGCGGTCCTGAGAGATACTCGTTCTGATAGTCAATAAGGATCAGCGTGGCTTCGCCAAGCGTCGGCGGCATGGGCTCACGGCCGGCGAGAAAGAAGAGGGTGAAGGGCGAGGTCGTCATGGCGGGCTCCATTGCCTGTTCAGATGCTTCACCCTATGCTCCGCGAAAACGCGGATGAAGCCGAACATTTCGGAGATAAACCTGCATGATTGCAGAGAGCTGGGCTGACCTCGAATTGCTCGACCATATCGTTCGGGGCGGGACGCTGAGTGCCGCCGCGCGCACGCTCGGGGTCGACCAGACGACCATTACACGCCGGCTCGCGGCGCTGGAGCGGCGGATCGGTGCGGCGCTTTTCGACCGCATCGGCGGACGGCTTGCACCGACGCCGGTGCTTGTCACGGTGCTCGACCGGCTGCGGGCGATTTCGGAGGAGGCGTCGCTGTCGATGGCAACGCTGAAGCGGGCGACGGCAGAGCTTCACGGCCACGTGCGGCTGACGAGCGTCAGCTTCGTTCTCGCGCACATCATTGCGCCGGCGCTTGGCGACCTCGAGCGCAACCATCCCGGCATCACCCTCGACCTCGTGGCGGACGACCAGGCGCTGAGCTTCGAGCGTCGGGAGGCCGACATCGCCATGCGCCTCGGCCGTACGGGCGAGGACACGACGCGGATCAAGCGCATCGGCGCGATCCGTTTCCGGCTCTGCCGCCCCGCCGGCCTTCCGCAGGGCGAGCGCCCGGTCGTCCGCTACCGCGATACGCTGGCGCATGTGCCGGAAATGCTGGCGCTCGACCGAGCAAGGCCGGCGGCCCGGGTGGTGCTCACCGCCGACAAGCTGGAGATCCTGGCCGAGGCGGCGCTTGCGCTCGGCGCCGAGGTGATGCTGCCGGAACTCTCCACCCGGCATGATCCGCGCTTCGAGATCGTCGACGAACCGGCGGCCGTGGCCGACCGGCCGGCCTATCTGATGATCCATCCCGAAAGAGCGCGCGTGCCGAGCGTCGCTGCGGTCGCGGCCTTCGTGGAGGCGGCGCTGCGCGGCTGGCGATCTTGAGATGACACCAATCCTTTGACGAGGTTACTGCGCCTTGCGGCCCGCGCGGCGGATGTAGCGCCCGAAGGCTTCGAGCGTTTCCTCGCTGACGTGGTGCTCGATGCCCTCGGCATCGATGCGGGCGGTGGCCGGACTGATGCCCAGTGCGAGGAGAAACGACACGACGATCTCGTGGCGTGCCTTCGACCTTTCGGCAATTTCCCTTCCGGCAGCCGTCAGGAAAACGCCACGGTATGGCCGCTGGACGATCAACTCCTCCGCAGCCAGCCGCTTCAGCATCTTCGCCACCGTCGGCTGGGCAACGCCGAGCCTCTGCGCGATCTCGACCTGCCTTGCCTCACCGTTGTCGTCGATCAGGTCGGCAATCAGTTCGACATAGTCCTCGACGAGCTCGGTTCGCCGGTTGCTCCGGGTCTGACGGAAGCTCTCGACCTGCGTTTCCGGGTCGATGAGGGGCATCGTGATTTCTTCAGATCGAGCTGTTTGGTCGGACATCGCATGGCTCCTTGCACGACATCGTAGGCCTCCGACGAAATCATAGAAATGGCTAAAAATGTCTCGCCGCCTGCAACTCCTGCGCATCGGCCGGACACTGTTCATGACTTAGCCATTGCTATATTGTCTGTCTTGTGCTTATTTTGTTTCATCGTACTAACGATGGAGTGCCCACATGACCAGATGGGGGCCGTTTGAAATCACCAGACGCGGACTGCTCTGGGGCGGCGTTACGGCCGCCGGCGGGAGCGTGATCTGTGCGAGCGGATCGTCCATCGCTCAATCGGAGCATTTGGCCGACCATATGGCCGACCATTCGGCGCATACGGCCGCTTCGCCCCTGCCGGGCCATGGTTCGGCCCATGGAGCGATGATCACCGTCGGTGAGGTCGATGAAGCGCGCAATGGTTTCGAGACCGCGAAGCTGCTGACGGAGTGGGATACTGGTACGGTCTCCCGACTGCCCGACGGACGGGTCCTTCGTACATTCGAGTTGGAGGGGATCGACAAGGAAATCGAAATCGCGCCCGGGATCATGTTCCCGGCGTGGACTTACAATGGGCGCGTGCCCGGTCCCTCGCTCCGGGCAACCGAGGGAGACCGGCTCCGGATCGTCTTCAGGAACCTGGGCTCGCACCCTCACTCGATGCATTTTCATGGCATTCACGCGGCGCGCATGGACGGCGTTCCCGGCGCGGGTCTGATCGATCCCGGCGACGAGTTCGTGTACGAATTCGACGCGCGGCCGTTCGGCTGCCATCTCTACCACTGCCATGCACTTCCGCTGAAGAGGCACATCCAGAAGGGCATGTACGGCCTTTTCGTCATCGATCCCGATCCCGCCAGGCATCCAGAGCTCACCGACATTGCCCGTTCCCGTCTTCTCGGCACGCCGGAGAATGCCGAATGGCAGGAGTTCGCGATGGTGATGAACGGCTTCGACACCAATTTCGACAACGAGAACGAAGTCTATGCGGTGAACACGGTCGCGCATGCCTATATGAAGCGCCCGATCCGGATCGTGCGGGACAGGCCGGTCCGCATTTATCTGGCCAATGTCGTCGAGTTCGATCCGATCAACTCCTTCCACCTGCACGCCAATTTCTTCAATTATTTCGAGCAAGGAACGACGTTGACTCCGACGTTGAGCACGGTCGATCTGATCACCCAGATTCAGGCCCAACGCGGCATCCTCGAGTTTTCCTTCAAGGACCACGAGCCCGGCCTCTACATGTTCCATCCGCATCAGTCGGAGTTCACAGAGCTCGGCTGGTCGGGCATGTTCGATGTCGTGGAGGCGATCGCATGAACGAGGTCTCCCGCATAGCGGCGGCCGAGCCGACCGCCGGTCCGGCGCGGAAGTCCCGTGCGGCGTTCCTGTGGCTCATCCTGCCGATGGCGGCGCTTGGCCTGGCGATCGTCTGGCTTGTGGCCGTGAATCCCTTGTCGCGCTTCGGCAACGGCGCGCCACCGGTCGAGACCTTGACCTTCGAGCGGACGATCCTGTCGGATGACGGTATCCGCGTCCTCGTCCGCGCCGGCGGGTCCGAGCCGATGACGATCGCCCAGGTCCAGGTCGACGACGCCTATTGGCAATTCGCGCAGGATCCGCCAGGGCCGATCGGCCGCGGGTCGACGGCCTGGATTCATTTGCCCTTCCCGTGGGTGCTGGGCGAGGCACACGCGATCAACATCGTCACCAACACGGGGGCGACGTTCGAGCACGAAATCGCAGTCGCCGTGCCGACGACGGCACACAACGCCACAAGCCTCCTGTCGCAAGGGCTGCTCGGCGTCCTTGTCGGCCTCGTCCCCGTGGCGATCGGGATGATGTTCTATCCTGCCCTCCGTGGCGTCGGCCGTGACGGCATGGATTTCCTGCTTGCGCTCACCGTCGGGCTGCTGGCGTTCCTTCTCGTCGATGCCACGGCGGAAGCATTCGAGCTTGCGGGCGAGTCCGCCGCCATCTTCCAGGGGCAGGCGATGGTCTGGCTTGCGGCCGCCGCCAGCTTCCTTCTGCTGATGGCAGTCGGGCGACGTCAGGGTGCGCCGAGCGGGCTTGCGCTTGCAACCTTCATCGCGCTCGGCATCGGTCTGCATAATCTCGGCGAGGGGCTGGCGATCGGTGCGGCTTTCGCGGCAGGTGCGGCGGGTTTGGGCTCCTTCCTGGTGTTGGGGTTCATGGCGCACAACATCACCGAAGGCATCGGAATTTCGGCGCCGCTGCTGAAGAAGCGGCCGGCTCTCTGGATCTTTGCGGCCCTGGCGTTGCTGGCGGGAGGACCTGCCGTCGTCGGTCTCTGGATCGGCAGCCTTGCCTACGCGCCACAGTGGTCGGCCCTGGCTCTCGCCGTCGGGGCGGGAGCCATTCTGCAGGTCATGGTCGAGGTCGCCGCCTATCTGATGCGGTCCGACGGGCGTGGGTCGACGGCGCTTCTCGCGCCGACCACGATCGCGGGACTGACGACCGGTGTCGCCTTCATGTATGGGACAGCGATGCTCGTGAAGATCTGACCTCGTCGAAACGGACGCGCTGGCCAATGCAGCGGTTGCAGTTGCTGGCCGTTTTTCATCTGCCACATTCATTTCCTCGCAAAATCGCCTTGACGCTCCCGTACCATCGCACTAGAACGATGCGAACCGTACCGTACGGTACTGACGGAGCGATGGCGAAGTGCAGGGTGTCTTGGAGAGCAGGGGGGCAAGTGCCGGAAGTGGTCTGACCGAGCGTCAGGGCGCCGTGCTCGAACAGGCGCTGAGACTGCTTGTTGACGGCGGCGAGAAGGCGCTGACGACGGCGGGCATCGCGCGGGCCGCCAATTGCTCAAAGGAAAGCCTCTATAAGTGGTTCGGCGATCGCGACGGGCTGCTTTCGGCGATGATCAGCTACCAGGCGAGCAAGGTCAGGACGCTCGACGTTTCCGCCGGGGCGCTCGATGCGGAGAGCCTGCGCCGGCATCTCGTTGCCTTTGCCAAAGACCTGCTCGACGTGCTCGCCGGCGACGTGTCGCTGGCGTTGAACCGGTTGGCGATCGGCCAGGCGAGCCGCGAGGGATCGAAGCTCGGCCACATGCTGCAGGAGCGCGGTCGTCGCCAGATCGGCCGGCGCGCCGCCGCCCTGCTCGAAGCCGGCCGCAAGGCGGGGCTCCTCGCCTTCGACGACGCCGAGGAGGCCTATGGTGCGCTCTACGGTCTGGTCGTTTCCGACTGGCATTTGCGGATGCTGCTCGGCGAGGATCCAAGCGAGATGAAGAAGGGTTTCAGCCGCAGGGCGGAGCGGGCGGTCGACGCCTTTCTTACGCTCTACGGCAAGAAAGGGTAGCGGCGGGTCTCAAACGGACGCATAAGCCTTTGCGAAGATCAAGGGGATCTTCCGGGTCATGCGTTTGGGCCAGCCAGTGGAACAACAGACCAGCAAATGGAAGGAAAATTCGATGCGCGTCTATTACGATCGTGATGCCGATCTCAACCTGATCAAGTCCAAGAAGGTCGCCATCGTCGGCTATGGCAGCCAGGGCCGCGCCCATGCGCTGAACCTCAAGGACTCCGGCGCCAAGGAAATCCGCATCGCGCTGAAGCCGGGCTCGGCAACCGCCGCCAAGGTCGAGGCCGACGGTCTTTCGGTACTCTCGGTCGCGGAAGCCGCCAAGTGGGCCGACCTCATCATGATGGCGACGCCGGACGAACTGCAGGCCGACATCTACAAAGGCGAAATCGCTGACAACATCCGCGACGGCGCCGCGATCGCCTTCGCGCACGGCCTCAACGTCCATTTCGGCCTGATCGAGCCGAAGGCTTCGGTCGACGTCGTCATGATTGCGCCCAAGGGTCCGGGCCACACCGTTCGCGGCGAATACCAGAAGGGCGGCGGCGTTCCCTGCCTCGTTGCCGTTCACCAGAACGCTTCCGGCAACGCGCTTGATCTCGCGCTCTCCTACGCCTGCGGCGTCGGTGGCGGCCGCTCGGGCATCATCGAAACCAACTTCAAGGAAGAGTGCGAAACCGACCTTTTCGGCGAACAGGTCGTTCTCTGCGGCGGTCTGGTCGAGCTCATCCGCGCCGGTTTCGAAACTCTGGTCGAAGCCGGCTATGCCCCGGAAATGGCCTATTTCGAGTGCCTGCACGAAGTGAAGCTGATCGTCGACCTGATCTATGAAGGCGGCATCGCCAACATGAACTACTCGATCTCGAACACCGCCGAATGGGGCGAATACGTCACCGGCCCGCGCATCATCACTGAAGAAACCAAAGCCGAGATGAAGCGGGTTCTCAAAGACATCCAGACCGGCAAGTTCACCTCGGAATGGATGCAGGAGTACCGCTCGGGTGCCGCCCGCTTCAAGGGCATCCGCCGCGTCAACGACGCCCACCAGATCGAGGAAGTCGGCGCGAAGCTGCGCGGCATGATGCCCTGGATCGGCAAGAACAAGCTGGTCGACAAGGCGAAGAACTAAGCGGACGCGCATAGCCCCGAAAATCGCACCGATTTTCGGAAAGGATTATGCGCCACTTCAGGTGTTGCTGCGTCCTTTGCGCATCCGCGGCGCAGCACGCCTCACCTCCCAAGAGGCGAAGGACGCTGGGGCATCGGCCCCGGCTTTCTTTTTTTCAAACGATCTCCGACAGCCGACTCGGCTTTCTTTCCCGAGGTCTGCGAATCGGGCACGCTGCAACTGAAAAACGAGCGGCCTGATTGCACGCATGAGCGCGATAAAGATTGTCGATTACGATCCAACATGGCCCGCGCTGTTCGAGCGGGAAAAGATCCGGATATTGGACCTTATCGGCGACCTGGTGGAAGAGATCCACCATGTCGGGAGCACATCCGTCCTCGGTCTGTGCGCGAAACCCAAGATCGACATCGACGTGGTGCTTCTGAGCGAAGCGCGGATTCCCGAGGCAGTCGAGCGCGTGAAATCGCTCGCGGGGCTTACCTTCCATGGCGATCCCTACAAGGATGGCATGTGGACCTTCACGTTAGGTCATGGCTCTTACGGCACTCGCCTTTACCTCTGCGGGCCGGGAAACGCCACACATGTCAAACGCATCCTGTTTCGAGATTGGCTTCGCAATCATCTGGACGCCGCCGCCGAATATGCCGCGCTGAAGCGCAAACTGGCTGCGGAGGCAAGTGGTAACTGGAAATTCTACACGGGCGGAAAATCCGACTTCGTCGCCAGGATCGTGCGGCAGGCGTCCGCTTGACACTCAGATCACGTTCATGATTTGGGCGATTTGAGCCTGCAATTGTTTCCAATGAGTTAGGGCGGGAGACGTGCGGAGACTCCTCGCACTGTCCTCATCCCGCTCCAGCGACTGCATTCACGGAACAACTCGGGCTCGTGATCCGTTTGTCTGCTTGCCAAGAGCGCTACGACTGCAACTTGGTCGCGCCAGAAGCTTCCCCTGTGCCGCTGCACATGTGAGGCTTCGTTGTGCGTGTTCGCCGAACGATGCATGCACGGGGCCCCTCATGGAAGACTTCCTGCTGTTCGCGGCAGTCGGGTTTCTCGCCCAGGCGGTCGATGGTGCTCTCGGGATGGCTTATGGCGTGATCTCTTCGACGGTGCTGTTGGCCTTCGGGGTGCCGCCGGCGCAAGCGTCAGCTTCGGCCCATGCTGCGGAATTGTTCACCACCGCCGCGTCCGGATCGGCCCATCTTTATCATCGCAACATCGACTGGAAACTGTTCTGGCGGCTGATCCCCTTTGGCGTCGTCGGCGGTATGATCGGCGCTTTCGTACTCACCTCGTTTGAGGGAGAGCAGGTCAAGCCAATCGTTACAACCTATCTCGCGGTCATTGGGAGCTGGCTCTTATTTCGGTCTTTTCGCCGCATTCCCACCAACCCCGTGAAGCTGAGAATTGTCGCACCGCTGGGCGCGGTGGCCGGGTTTCTGGATGCCGCAGGCGGTGGCGGCTGGGGCCCGGTCGCCACCACGGGTCTGCTCGGCGCAGGCGGACAGCCGCGTTTCGTCATCGGAACGGTCAATGCGACCGAGTTCCTGATTGCACTTTCGGTGTCGCTGAGCTTCCTCGCCACATTTGTAACCGGCCATTGGGAACAGGCCGGCGAATTCCGCGACTATCTGACATCGGTTGGCGGGCTGATCGTTGGGGGCGTTCTAGCGGCGCCGCTGGCGGGATGGATCGTCAAGACATTGCCGGAGAAGACCCTGCTGCGGCTGATCGGATCCCTGATCACGCTTCTGGCCGGCTACCAAACGCTCGAACTAACCGGATGGCTTTGAAGGCCGCCTTCGATTGTCTGATTTAGAGGCGCGGCGCGAAGTCCAGTCCACGCAGCAAGCTGAGGGCGGGAGGGAGCGCCAGCCTCCCGAGGGACTGGCGCCACGCCGCCTACCAGTCTTTTACATCGGCTCGTTGCCCTTCATGGCGTTGGACATGTGCGTCTTGCATTTTTCCATGTCCTTGGCGTTCATCGCCTCCTTGGCCATGGCGAGTTCCTTGTTGGCGTAGTCCTTTTTCATTGCGTCGGTGATTTGGCCGACGTCGGTTTCGAGCTTTGTCATCGCCGTCTGGTCGCAATTGATATCGGCCTGCGCGAAGGCGGGCGATGCAACAGCCGTGAGCATGGCAGCCGCAATCAGCACTTTGTTCAGCATGGTGGAACCTCCGATGTTCTTGACCGCACTTTGCGTGCAATACGTGATGTTCCAACCATCATGCGCCACCTCCGTTCCCTCGGGGCGGCGCTTGTCGCGAGCTTGTGGGCAGGCCACGAGCGCCCCGTGGGCGCCGGCGGCCTTGAACGAGACGACGGTTCGAGCGTTGCAGAACGTCGATCGACGGTTCAATCGCGATAGAAATTACGCGGCCATTTGTGCGCGCGCAGTTTCTCCCGCTGCCCGGCGGGAAGGCCGCGTCCGTCGCCGATCGCGCAATTGCGCTCGACGTTGCGCACCGAGCGCATGCCGGGGATGACGGTCGATACGGCCGGATGGCTGAGCACGAAACGCAGCGCCGTTTCAGCGAGCGCGTCGGGGGCGATCGCCAGGTCCTCGACGATCTTGCGTGCCCGCTCTTCGACCTCGGCCTTGCGGCCGTCGCGGAAATAATTGGCCCTGAAGTCTCCCTCCGGGAAGACGGAATCGGCGCGGATCTGGCCGGTGAGCCCGCCCTCGTCGAGCGCCACCCGGACGATCACGCCGACATTGTGGCGCTCGCAGGCCGGGAACAGCGTTTCCTCGGGCGTCTGCTCGAAGACGTTGTAGATCACCTGCACGCTGTCGACGCCGCCGCTTTCGATGAGGGCGAGGGCGTTTTCGGGCTCGTAATCGTTGATCGAGACGCCGAAGAAGCGGATCTTGCCATCGCGTTTCAGCCGCTCGACCGCCGAGAGCCAGTCGCCGCGGCCGACCCATTCGTCCGACCAGACGTGAAACTGCTGCACGTCGATCGTCTCGACGCCGAGGTTCCTTAGGCTGGTTTCGGTGCAGGCGATGACGTGGTCGGCGGGGAACCCATCCTCGACCGGCGTGCCGGGGCGGGCCGGCCATGTTCTGTTCTTCGGTGGGATCTTGGTTACGACGTGGATCGTCTCCGGGCGTTCCTTAAGCAGCTTGCCGACCAGCCTCTCGCTGTGGCCCTCGCCATAGCCGAGCGCCGTGTCGATGAAGGTGAGGCCGAGGTCGATGGCCCGGTTGAGCGCGCGGGCCGACTCCTCGTCGTCGGCGCCGCGCCAGCCGCTGTTGCCGATGCCCCAGGCACCATAACCGATTTCGGAGACGCTGAGGCCGGTACGGCCGAGTGTTCTGTAGTGCATGGCTTTTCTCTCAGGATGGGATTGAACGGGTCGATCCGGAACGATCGGTTTGCAGGTCGCCTTCTACCTAGGTTTCGGCCAAGGGAAGTCAACAAACACTGCGGTGCGGCATCGAGGGCTGTTCATGGGGCAGGGGCTAGTTCCTGTCGACCGGCTTCGAGCGCATGCGCGAGACGGTTTCGCGCTCGGCGCGCTTGCAGCGTATCGGCGGCAGGCCGCGGTCCATCAGGTCCATGTCCTCCAGCACCATATCCCCCATGCGCTTGAAGGCGACATCGAGGGCGCCGGCGCGGTGCGCCGAGCGGAGGAAGCCGGGTAGCGTGCGGACGGGGTGATCGAGGCCAAGCGGTTCCTCCGGAAAGACATCGCTGGCCGCGACGATGTGCTTCGTGCGCACCGCATCCATCAACGCCTCGAAATTGACCACGCCGGCCCGGCTGAGCAGAATGAATGCGGCGCCCTTGCGCATCTTCGCGAAGGCGTCGGCGCCGAGGAACCCCTGGTTCTCGCTGGTGACCGAGGCGACGACGAAGACGTAGTCGCTCTCCGACAGCACCGCGTCCAACGAAGCCGGTTCCACCCCGTGTTCTATCAGCATCGACGGCGGCAGCCAGGGGTCGAAGACCCGTGTGCGGGTGCGGAAGCCCGAGAGCAGGCGGTTCAGCGCCTTGCCAAGGTCGCCGAAGCCGATGATGCCGACGTCGGCGCCGGAGATGAGCCGCGCCGTGCGGTTGCCGTCGCCGCCCCACAATTCCTCGCCTTCGCGGAAGGCGAGATCGGCATCGACGATACCGCGCGCGAGATTGATCGCCATGGCAAGGCCAAGCTCGGCCACGGGCTCGGCAAAGACCGCGCCGGTCGTCACCACATGGATGCCGCGCTCGAACAACGTCTCGTAGGGCATGTTGTCGATCAGGTTGGTCTCGACGTTGAAGACGCAGCGCAGCGACTGCATACGGGCGAGCAATTCGCCCGAAATCGGCGGCTGGCCGATGATGTAGCGGGCCGCAGCCAGAATGTCGGCCGGTAGCGCGGCAATGTCCCGGTCGGTCGTCTCGACGATCCGGTGGCCGGCACGAAGCCGGGCGAGCGAAGGCGGGGTGAAAATGAGCTCGAGCGTACGCGGTTCCGGCGCGCTGATCACCAGCGGCAGCGAATTGTCGGACATGGCTTCTTCCTCCCGGTCGGCTCCTTCCGATGCATTCGGTACATGTACCGCTGACGCACAGGTTGTACGCCGAATGAAACGATTTACAATACGGAAAAATCGATTTATCGCTTGTTGTGCGACACTCGGCAGACTGCTTGCTCTCGGGAGGAGAGGATGGTTCATCGGGAAGCGCATGCGCGGCGGCCGTCGATCCACGACGTGGCGAATAGCGCCGGAGTCTCTGCCGCGACGGTGTCGAAAGTCCTGCAAGGTGTTTCGACGGTAAAGCCCGAGAACGTCCAGCGCGTCTTCGACGCGGTGGAGTTGCTCGGCTATCGCGTCGATCCGCTTGCCTCGGACCTGAGGCGCGCCAAGCGCCGCATCATCGGCGCGATCGTTCCGGAATTCGAAAGCGAGTTCTTCGGCTCCGTGATCACGCAGCTGGAACGGCTGGCCGAACAGCGCGGCTATGCGCTTGTCGCGGCGTCGAGCCGGGAGTCGGAGGCGCGCGAAAAGGAAATCCTCGCCCGCATGCATGACTGGCGCGTCTCCGGCGTGGTGCTGGCGCCGGTGCGCAACGAGCACGGGCCGGCGGCGGGCTTCATGAAGAAGAACGGCATGACCGGCGTGCTGATCGACCGGGTGCTTGCGGACGATTCCTTCGACACGGTTTCGGCCGACAGTGTTTCCGCGAGCGCCGAAGTGGCGCGCGAGCTCGTCGAGAGAGGCCACCGTCATATCCTCGTGCTAGGTCTCGGCGAGCAGGCGGCAACGGTCCGCGCCCGGCTGGACAGTTTTCGCGAGCGCGCGTTGGCACTCGCCCCGGATGCCCGCGTCGACGTGATCCTTTCGGAAAGCGATGTCGAGCCGCTGCGATCCTCGCTGCGGGATTATTTCGCCAAGGGCGAGCGGCCGACCGCCGTCTATTCGCTGTTCCTGAGGGGAACGCTGGTCGCGCTCAGCGAATTCCGGCGACGCGGCTGGCACTGCCCGAACGACATTTCCCTCGTCGGCTTCGACGATGCCGAGTGGATGCAGGTGACATGGCCGGCGATCGCGGCGGTCGTGCAGCCCGTCCGGCAGATCGCCATCGAGGCGATGGACGTGCTGTTTCGCCGGATCGAGGGGGAAGAGGGGCCGCCCATGGCGCGGCTCGAACCATGCAAGGTCTTGATGCGGGAATCCGTTGGGTCGCCAGGTAGCGGACCGCATTCCGGGGGAGGAAAACGACAATGACCCCGATTGTCGAAGACGGAAGGCAAGCGCCGGATCTGGCTGGGACTCACGGTGCGTGACATCAACTGGAGGAAATGATGCAACCATTTGTCGCAAAGATAAATCGATTTACCTTGACGTTGGGCGTTGCAATGGCCTTCGCCGCGCCCGCTATCGCCGAAGACGGCGAATACGGCGTCCTGATGAAAACGCTCGCCAATCCGTTCTGGGGCGCCATGAGCCAGGGGGTCGAGGACGGCGCCAAGGAAGCGGGCGTGAAATATTTCCTGCAAGCCGCCGAAAGCGACCAGGCGGCCGAGCCGCAGCTCAACCTCTGCAACACGATGCTGGAACGCAAGCCGGTAGCGATGATCACCGCCGCCATCAACTCGACCAACCTCTTGCCATGCCTCAAGGCGGCGCAGGACGCCGGCATCAAGGTCGTCGATCTCGACGGCAACCTCGACCAGGCCGTGCTCGACAAGGAGGGCATAAAGATCACCTTCCGGATCGGCTCCGACAATGTCGCGGCGGGTGGCCAGGGCGCCGATTATCTCGTCGAGAAGCTCGGCAAGGACGCCAAGGGCCCGGTGCTGGTGATCGAGGGGCTATCGGGCAACGTGACTGGGCAGCGGCGCGCTCAAGGCTTTGCGGCACGGCTGAAAGAACTGGCGCCCGGCCTCGAAGTCGTCGCCTCGCTTCCCGGCGACTGGGACCGCGGCAAGGCAGCGTCGATCACCAACGATATCCTGACCCGCAACCCCGACCTCGTCGGCATCTTCGCCGCCAATGACGGAATGGCGCTGGGCGCCGTCGAGGCGGTCTATGCCGCCGGCAAGGGCGATCAGGTGACGATCATCGGCGTCGACGGCAATTCCGATGCGGTGAAATCGATCAAGGACGGCAGGCTCAACGCCTCGGTCGCCCAGCTTCCTTATCTGGTCGGGAAACAGGCGGTCGAGAACGTCAAGAAGGCGATCGCCGGCGAAAGCATCACGGCGGACATCGCCGTGCCGACGCTGGTGCTGACCAAGGACGTGCTCGACGCCGGCAAGGAGCCGATGCTTCAATACGTCAAGTGAGTTTTGCCGAACCCGGCTGGCGCGCCATACTGCGCCGGCCGTCTTCTTCCTTTCTTGGGTGAGAACTGAGAACCATGACACATGAAACGGCGCAGCCCGGGCTTTGGGCGTGGGCGCAACGAACATCGGTCGAGCAACTGCACATACGGCTGGAATCCTTCATCGTCCTGATCGTGCTCAGCACCGTCATGGCCGTGCTCTCGCCATTCTTCCTGTCGCTGAGCAATTTCCTGAACATCCTGCTTGCCACCTCGACGATCGGCGTACTGGCGATCGCCGCGACCTATGTCATCGGGTCCGGCGGGCTTGACCTGTCGCTCGGCTCGGTGATGGGGCTTTCCGGTGTGGCGGGCGCCTATGTCGCCGTCAATCTCGGCGCGCCTTCGCCCATCGGCCTTGCCGCCTGCATCCTCGCGGGGGCGGCCGCCGGTTATGTTAACGGCCAGCTGATCACGCGGGCCTTCGTCCCCGCCTTCATCGTGACGCTCGGCATGCTGGGGCTTGCGCGCGGGCTTGCGCTCGTCATATCCGACGGCCGGGTGATCTATGGCCTGCCGGCCGTGATGGTCTATGTCGGCCAGGGGCGGCCGCTTGGCATTCCGATGCCGGTCATCATCTTCGTCGTTACCGCAATTGTCGCCCACTGCGTGCTCGCCTATTCGAAGTTCGGCCGGCACACCATGGCGCTCGGGGATTCCGAAAGCGCTGCGCGCGCCGCCGGCATCCGCGTCGAGCGGCACAGGCGCGTCCTCTACACGCTTTCCGGCGCGCTCGCCGGGCTTGCCGGCATGCTGTTCATGGCGCGCATCAACTCCGGCGATCCGACGGCAGGCCTCAACTACGAACTGACCGCGATCACCGCGGCCATCATCGGCGGCACCAATCTCTTCGGCGGCCGCGGCTCCATTCTCGGTACCATGATCGGCGCGCTGATCATGGGCGTGCTGCAGAACGGGCTCAACCTGCTCGCGGTGCAATCCTACTATCAGCAGATGGCGATCGGCGCGGTGCTGATCCTCGCGGTCTTCATCGACCAGTATCAGGTGCGCAAGGAGAGCCGCGTATGACGCTTCTTACCCTCTCCGGCATCCGTAAAAGCTTCGGCGCGGTCGACGTGCTGCATGGCGTCGATCTCTCCGTCGAGAAGGGCGAGGTGGTCGGCCTCGTCGGCGACAACGGCGCCGGCAAGTCGACGCTGATGAAGACGATCACCGGCATCTACCGGGCCGACGCCGGTTCGATCGAGTTCGACGGCAAGGACGTGCTGCCGCTCGATCCCGGCGCGCGGCGCGAACTCGGTATCGAGATGATCTATCAGGACCTGTCGCTGGCAAAGCAGCAGGACGTGGCGAGCAATATCTTCCTCGGACGCGAGCCGACACGAAAGCTGTTCGGGCTGTTTCCCGGCTTCATCGACAAGGCACGGATGGACCGCGAGGCGGCAAGCATGATCGCGCGACTCGGCGCCCACCTGCCGTCGATAAACCGCTCGGTCGGCTCCTTTTCGGGTGGCCAGCAGCAGACCGTGGCGATCGCCCGGGCGCTCACCTTCAATCCGAAGCTCGTCATCATGGACGAGCCGACCGCCGCGCTTGCGGTGCGCGAGGTTCAGGGCGTGCTCGATCTCATCCGCCGGCTGAAATCGGAAGGCATTGCCGTGATCCTGATCTCCCACCGCTTGAATGACGTGCTTGCCGTCACCGACCGCATCGTCGTCCTGCGTCACGGGCGGGCCGACGCAAATCTTGCCACCGCCAGAACCAATATGAGCGAGGTCGTCAGCCGCATCGTCGGCGGCGGCGACCTTTCGGCTGCGGCCATGCACGAACAACGGGGCTGACTTCATGAACATCTTCGGACTGCATACTTTTGCGATCGCTCCCGTCTGGGACCTGTCGCGCATCGAGCCGCAAATGGACCGCCTCAAGGAGCTCGGCATCGGGCTCCTGGAAATTCCACTGCTGAGGCCGAGGGAAATCGACACCCGGCGGACGCGGGCCTTCGCCAGCCACTATGGCATCGAGCTGATACCGTCGCTCGGGCTGCCCCGGGCGCTCGATATCGTCGCTGATCCGCAGGACGGGCTCGACTTCCTGGAGCCGGCCTTCCGGGTCTGCGCGGAGGTCGGAAGCTTCGGGCTCGCCGGCGTCACCTATGGCTCGATCGGCAGGACCACGGGCCGCGCTGCGACGACCAGGGAGATCGACGGAATGTGCCGGTTTCTCGAGCGGGCTGCGAGGACGGCAAGGTCGCGCGGCCTGAAGCTCGGCATCGAGCCCTGCAACCGCTACGAGACCCATCTCATCAACCGCGGAATCGACGCCGCGCGGATCATCGAGCGGATCGGTGCCGACAATCTTTTCATCCATCTCGATACCTATCACATGCACATCGAGGAGGAGAGTTTTGCCGCCGGGTTCGAAGCGGCGGCGCCCCATCTCGGCTATGTGCATGTCTCCGAGGCCAACCGTGGCGTGCCCGGACGCGGCATGCTGAACTGGCAGGCCTGCATGAAGGCGATCGCCGACGTCGGCTACGACGGGCCGATCACGCTCGAGAGCATGAACCATGTCGACCATGACATCGCGGGCGGGCTGGCAATCTGGCGGCCGGTCGCCGAAGACCCCCGCGACGTTATCGAGGTCGGCTTGCCGTTCCTGCGCGACGCCGCCCGGGCGGCAGGCCTGCAATTGGGGTGACGATACGCAGCGGACCAGGCTTGGCGATGCCGGCAAATGACGCCGCTTGCGGTTGTGCTGCCGGGCTCCTCGTCCGACGGGCACTGGCGGTCCCGGGACGACCGGCGGATCACGGAGATTTTTCATCCTTCCCGGTCCCGAAGATGCTTCAAAAGGGCTGTTGCTACGTTACCTATTCGTCTAGAGCATCCCGCTTTCAAGTGGAATCACTGAAAGCGGATAAGATGCTCTAGAATCAAAGTGCTAGAGCGTCCTTTGTGCGCTCACTTGAACGCACGGCGCTCTAGATCGCGATGATTTTAGGTCGAACCGACCTACAATCATAAACGTGATCGATTCTAATGAGTTAGAGCGGGATGCGGGCGGAAAACCGCGCACACTTTCCCTCATCCCGCTCTAGCAGCGTTGCCCGACGCGGAGACGAACGATGAGTGCCGGTCCCTGGAACGAGTGTGTCGTTGTGAGGTCCGCCGACGGCGGTTTGGCATTCGTGTCGACCGCGGAAGACGCCCTCTCGCTGCTGCAGGAGGCTTGGCCGCAGCGGAGGGGACCCGCCTATTACGCTGCTGTTGCCGCATGCAAGGAGGTGTTAAGCGGTCATCTGCCGGCTTACGTCGCGCGGATCACATTTCTGGATGCATCGAGGGAGGCGGGTATCGCCGTTGCGCCGTAGCCGGTGCGAGGCAAGGCGACCGATTTTGCGCTTCGGCCTTTCGGGAATATTTGAAAATGCTCGGCATTTCCGGCATCTTTCCTCCTCTCGGACAAATCCGCCAGGCAGAATGGCTGTAGTGCTTTCGTTTCTCCCGCAACAGGTGGAGGCCCAAATGCGCGCCGAAGAAATCATGACGACAAGCGTGGCCACGATCAGTACGGCAAGCAGCGTTCGTCACGCGATCGAAACCATGGTAACGAGGGGGCTGAGCGGTCTCCCCGTCATCGATGACGATGGTGCGGTCGTGGGCATGCTGACGGAAGGCGACCTATTGCGCCGCATCGAGCTCGGGAAGGGCCGCGGTACTGCTGCGGCCGAGAGCGCCCTCATCGATCTCGACCGCTATATCCGCAGCAACAGCTGGCGTATCAGTGATCTGATGTCGACCAAGGTTGTCACGGTCGACCGCGACGCGCCGATCGGCGCCGTTGCCGAGCTCATGTTCAACCACAAGATCAAGCGCGTGCCGATCGTGGAAAATGGCGCGCTGGTCGGCATCATCAGCCGCGTCGACCTTCTGCGCGCGATCGTCGACGTTCCGGGTGAGGGCACGGTCAGGGGAGACGAGGCGCTCGCCGTCGCAATCCGCGCGCGCCTGCGGGCCGACCTCGGCCTCGACCCGGAGAAAATCAGGGTCACCGTGGAAGCCTGCCACGCCGTGCTTGAAGGCAAGGTGAAGAGCGAGCTGGAGCGTCGCGCCATCAAGGTGCTGATGGAGAATGTCCACGGTGTCGAAAGCTATGTCGACAGGCTCGCAGTCGATCCGCAGGGGAGCTAGGTGGATCGAAGAGCGGGCCTTCGTCGAACCCTTTGGTGCGTATTTAAGCCTGAATCCGCGCGACCGATCAACGGCAAGTTGACGGAGGGGAAGAAGCTGGTGCATCCTGCCGGCCGTCAGGACATGCCTGCATAGTATTCCGGGTCCTGCCGACCCGCAGACAGATCAAGTGCGTGCACATTGCGTACGTCGCGTCCGGCATGGCGCGGCAGATTTCGACATAGCATCCATTCACAAGACATCAGCCGCAGTATTCGGGGAATCTGTTCGGAGGGCACTGTGAAGAGAAGCACGAAATTCCGCGTGGCCGCCCTCGCAGCCATCCTTGCCGCAACTGTTGCCCTGCCGGCCAAGGCAGCCGACCTGGTGATCGCCATGCCCAATTGGCCGTCCGGACAGGCAACGGCCAATATCCTCAAACTGAGCATCGCCAAGAAATTCGGGCTCGAGGCCGAGGTGCGCGAACTCGGGACGATCAACGCCTTTGTCGGGCTCGACAAGGGCGAGGTCGATATTCAGCCCGAAGTGTGGCGGCCGAATTTCGAGGATCTCATCAAGAAATACGTGACCGACAAGGGTGCCGTCGTCCTGAGCGGGCGCGCGGTACCGGCCTGGCAGGGCCTTTGCGCCACGCCCGAGGCAGCCGCTGCCGGCCTCAAGACCGTCGCCGACCTCAGCGACCCGGCAAAGACCGCGGTGCTCGACACCGACGGGGACGGACGCGGCGAAGTGTGGATCGGCGCGCCGACCTGGCTTTCGACGGGGATAGAACGGGTGAGGGCGAACAGCTACGGCTATGCTGCGAACCTGACGCTCGTCGAGGCGGAGGAGGAGGTGGCGATGGCGGCGGTCGATGCGGCGGTCGCGACCGCCCGGCCGATGGTGTTCTACTGTTATGCGCCGCATCACGTCTTCGAGTTGCACAAGCTCACGCGCATCGAGGAGCCGGCGCATGACCCGGCGAAATGGAAGATCGTGCCGGCGGACGATCCGCTGTGGATCACCAAGTCGAGCGCGGCCACTGCCTGGGATACGGCGCATTTCCACATTGCCTATGCGACAGCCTTCGGCAAGAAGCATCCCGATATCGCGAAGTTCCTGGAACAGGTGGATTTCTCACCGGAGGAAGTGACGGCGATGAGCTACGCGCTGGAGGTGGAGCGGCAGGCGCCCCCCGACTACGCGAAGAAATGGGTCGACGGCAACGCAGCACGCGTAGACGGGTGGGCAAGGCAATGACGATGATCCGGGACGTTGAGGCCGAGGTAAAACGTGGCGGGAGGATGCGGAAAATCGGCCTGATCGTGCTTGCCGCCGGCCTCTGCCTGGGACCGCTGGCGGCGCTCGCCGCGACGCAGATCTACGACGCCCGCACGAAGAAATGGGTCGACTACGACAAGCGCAAGGCGCGGCAGTATTTCGCGCGCAACAAGCAGGTGCCGGAGGCCTTTCGCCGGCAGCTTGTGCCGTTCCGCACGGCCGAGCCGCCCGGCACGATCATCATCGACGGCAACCAGCATTTTCTCTATCTCGTCCAGCCCGGCGGCCAGGCAATCCGGTACGGCATCGGCGTCGGACGCGAGGGCTTCGGCTGGGCCGGCATCGTTCGCGTCGGGCGCACGGCCGAGTGGCCGACCTGGACGCCGCCGCCCGAGATGGTGGCGCGCGACCCGAACGCGGCGAAATGGGCGGCCGGCATGCCGGGAGGACCGGACAATCCGCTCGGGGCGAGGGCGCTCTATCTCTACGAGGGCGAGAACGACACGATCTATCGCATCCATGGCACGGTGGAGCCCTGGACGATCGGTCTCGACGTTTCCTCCGGCTGCATCCGGATGAACAATGACGACATCGTCGATCTGCATTCCCGCGTGAAAATCGGTGCGAAGGTCATTGTGCTGATGCAGGGGGCGGCGCTCTACAAGGGCGTGTGAATAGGGCGTGTGAACGAGGGCCAGCGAAGGCGACATCTGGAGGGCGTGAATTGTCGACGACCAAGTTGAACGCATATTCGATCGCGCGCTGCGCATTTGTTGTCGCGGGCGTCTCGCTTTTCGGCGGATGCCAATCATCGACGCCTGAGCCCCAGAACATGGCCCGCACGAGCCTGCAGACCGCGCCCGCCGACCTGCAACTCATCTGCGCCAATGCCGTCGTTGCGCAAGCCAGCGGCGCCAGGGTTCTGCCGATGAGTTCGCGCCAGCTCGATGCGACGACCTACGCCGTCGATGTCGATGCCGGCGGGCGCAAGTTCAACTGCGTCGTCGACAGCAGCGGCAGCGTCAGATCGGTCCAGCCGGCCTAGAGTCGCTTAAGGCGATGGTCGCAAAAAATCGAGATGCGGGTGAAGCCGCGTCCACGAGCAACGATAGGCTGGAGCTACTTCTTTTGCATGCGCTCCCGCTTGATGGCTCGATGTGGAAAGGGCAGATGCATCTTCTGCCGGGCTCGACTCATGCGCCGACGCTCTATTCTTTGGGTGATAGTATTGAGGCTTGGGACATTTAAGTTAGTGGCCGGACGCCACACGTCCCGGCTTTCTCGTCATGCAATTTTGGAAAAGATCATTGTGCATTGCAGAATATTGTTGTGCGATGCAAGAGTATCAATCATATCTTACGGGTATCTCGCAATAATATTCTGCACTTCTTCTTCCTCTGGAAACCAATCCATGTTCTGATGTGTTGGTCGGCAGGAGGAAGCGTAATGACGACGATTCTGCAGCACTTCGCTCTCTTCGATTTCTTCATCCTTGTTGCGATCTGTTTCCTGCTGATCTGCAGCTACTGGGACGAAGGGGAGGCCTGAGAGCGGCATCCAGGCTGCAAAGCCTTGCAGACCGGACGTGATCCGGCCGTCTTCACTGTTGTTCTACTGAAATCGGTTTTGCGGCCGACACATGCAGCCACCGGGTCGGCTCGCTGTCATAGCCGCCCCCATCTGCTTCGAGGATATCCACGTTCGCCCAACCGTTCTTCTCGAACAGTGGCATCAACCAGTCCCGCGAAGGATAGTTGTAATAGCGCCCGAAGCGATCGCGGCCTTCGCCGTTTCCTGCCTTGAAACTGGCATGAAGTATCCCGCCGCCTCTCAGGGCGCGCAGGATGCGGGCGAGCACGCCGGCAAGTTCTGCACGCGGCACATGCAGGAGGCACGCTTCCGCCCAGACCGCGTCGAATGCGTCGTGCCATCCGATCTCTTCAAACCGGACGACCTCGACCTGCCGCCCGAGAAGACGCTCTGCCTCGGCCGCAAGCTCCGGCGAGCCGTCGGTTGGCGTCACATCGAAACCCCTGGAGAGCATGTAGGCGCTGTCCTGGCCGCCGCCGCAGCCGAGTTCGAGAATCCTGGCACCGGACGTAAGCCTTGCGAGGAAGCGATCAAGGCGCGCTGTCGGCGCCTTGCGTTCCCGATTTGCATAGGCTGCCGCGTTGTCGCGGTAGAAGGCATTCGCCTGGTCGCTGACTGGCGGCATCTCATTTCCTTCATAGAAGTGATGCGTGCCTGATAAGGCGCGCCGTTACGTAGGACAAGCGCCGACGGGAGGCGTGGGTGAGGGGATCTAGCGAGCGCTCAACAGTGTATTGAACGTTTTCAGATCGACGTTTCCGCCGCTCAGGAGAATGCCTGCTCTCGCGCCCGGGCAGGGCAGCACACCCTGCAATATGGCTGCCGCGGCCAGGCAGCCGGTCGGCTCCACGATGATCTTCATGCGTTCGGCGAAGAACCGCATGGTCTCGACCAGTTGGGCATCGCTAACGGTCACGATGTCGTGGACCAAGCGTTTCAGGATGGCGAAGTTGTGCTTGCCGACGTGGGTGACAATCGCGCCGTCGGCGATGGATTTTGGCGCCGGGATACGCACGATCTCGCCCTTCTTGAGCGACTGCTGGCCGTCATTGCCCGTCTCCGGCTCGACGCCGATAATCCTGCAGGCGGGCGAAAGCGCGCGGGCGCTGAGCGCGCTGCCGGCGAGCAGACCGCCTCCGCCGAGCGGCACGACAAGCAGATCGAGCTCTCCGACCTCCTCGATCAGTTCCAGCGCGGCGGTACCCTGTCCCGCAATCACATCCGGATGATCAAAGGGCGGGACCAGCGTTGCGCCGCGCTCGGCGGCGAGGCGCCTGCTGATTTCCTCGCGATCCTCGGTGTACCGGTCATAGAAATGGATCTCGGCGCCATAGGCCTTCGTCGCCGCGACCTTTATCTCCGGCGCGTCCGTCGGCATCACGATCGTCGCCGGAACGCCTTGCAGCTTCGCCGCATAGGCCAGCGCCTGGGCATGGTTGCCGGAGGAGAAGGCGACGACACCGTTTCGTCGGGAAGATTCGTCGAGCGCGGCAACGGCATTGCAGGCGCCGCGAAACTTGAAGGCGCCGGCGCGTTGCAGATTCTCCGCCTTGAAGAAGAGAGACGCCCCAGCCATTCCATCTGCCGTTCGCGATGTCAAAACGGGGGTGCGGTGCGCAGCGCCCAAAATGCGCTGCCGCGCCGTCTGAACGTCCTCGAATGTCGGAATCCTGAGCGAAGCGGATGCTGATGACGTGTCGTTCACGCAAACCTCCCCAAAGCGGTACTGCGGATCGAAAGACATTGCACGAGTTCTGAAATCCAGCATAGCGCGCGATAGCTGCGAGCGCTACGCGGGGCGCCAATGTCTCACGTTACGTCATGCAAGTAACCATGCGGCAGAGACTGGTTTCGTAAGCCCGAAACCACGAAAAAAGAACTGATTTAGGTCAATAACGTTGACATAAATTAGCGGACGTGATCCTGTCGCCGGACAATCGACAAAGAAAAATGCGGGACGTCGGAAATCCGTTTCTTTCCGCGGTCCCGTTGCAAAGATCTCGAGGAAACCGCCCATGCTGCATTGGGACCATATCTTCGCGACGCGTTCGAGCCGGATGCGCGCCTCCGAAATCCGTGAGCTTCTGAAACTGCTCGATCGTCCCGATATCATTTCCTTTGCCGGCGGCATTCCCGATCCCGAACTCTTCCCCGACGCGGAATTCAAGGCGGCCTACGCCGAAATCTTCGGCGGCCCGGCGGTCAGCGCGGCACTGCAATATTCGGTAAGCGAGGGTTACCGGCCGCTGCGCGAGTGGCTGGCCAAGCAGATGGCGGCTCTCGGCATTCCGGCTACGGTCGATAACATCTTCATTACCTCCGGTTCGCAGCAGGCGCTCGACTATCTCGGCAAGCTGTTCCTGTCGCCGAAGGATACCGCGCTCGTCACCTGGCCGACCTATCTCGGCGCGCTGCAGGCCTTCAATGCCTATGAGCCCGCCTACGATCAGTTGAACCCCGGCGGCAACCGCACGCCCGAGGCCTACCGCCAACAGGCGGCTGAAGCCGGCGGCCGGGTGAAGTTCGCCTATCTCTCCGCCGATTTCGCCAACCCGACCGGCGAGACGGTGGACCGCGCCGGCCGCGAGCGCGTCCTCGACCTCGCGGAAGAACTCGATGTCGCCGTCATCGAAGATGCGGCCTATCAGTCGCTGCGCTACGACGGCGAAGCGATCCCGCCGATCCTGGCGCTGGAAATCGCCCGCAAGGGCGACATCAACAGCGCCCGGACGATCTATTGCGGCAGTTTCTCCAAGACGCTGGCACCGGGGCTTCGCGTCGGCTGGGTCTGCGCCTCCGAAGCGGTGATCCGCAAGCTGGTATTGCTGAAGCAGGCGGCCGACCTGCATTCCTCGACGATCAACCAGATGGCGATCTGCACCGTTGCCGAGCGCGGCTTCGACGAGCAGGTGGCGAAGATCCACAAGGTCTACAAGCATCGCCGCAGCGCCATGCTGGCGGCACTCGAAAAATACATGCCGGCGGGCGTGACCTGGACCAAGCCGGAAGGCGGCATGTTCGTCTGGGTGACGTTGCCGAAGGGCACGGACGGGGCCGCGCTTCTGGCCAAATCGATCCAGACGGCGAAGGTCGCCTTCGTCCCCGGCCGCGCCTTCTTCGCCGACGGGTCCGGCGAAAACACGCTGCGCCTGAGCTTCTCGTGCGCCAACGACAAGATGATCGAAGAGGGCATCCGCCGGCTCGGCGACTTGATCCACGGCGAGGTCGCCGAGGCGGCCTGAACTGGAAAGACGCGGGCGCGCATTTCGAGGAGGCCTGGCGGAGACGCCGGGCCTTTCCGTTTATCGGCAGGCCTGCTCCGCGTTCGTCGTGACAGGAGTCGCGGTCTCTTTCGCTGTTGCCAGCAGTGGCGATTGACGGCAAACTTGCGAGCCAACCCGGCCTCTCGCATGACGAGCGGAGCCGGCTGTCATCGTTTCCGATTCATAAGAGTTGTGCAGTAACCGAAAAGGGGGAGGACTGCCATGACCGATCGAAGCGAACTCGAAAACATCATGCAGGCGATCTACCAGGCGCGGGCCGAGAACGACCTCGACGCATTGATGGCCTATGTACACCCCGCCTGCAGCTTCCGCATCGCCGCGAGCGACCGGCTGGGGCCCATGAGCCAGAAGGTCGAAGGCGCGGGAGCCGTGCGCCTCAACTTCAAGGAATTGATGGACGTCTGGGATCTTTCCAAGGTGGGGACGCTCGCTCTTCATATCGATGGCGAGACGGTTTTGGCCCATCGCGCCGGCGAGGTCCGGTTCGTCCCGAGCGATGCCCGCTTCGAAACCGAATTTATCGACAAGGTCACCTTCAGGGACGGGCTGATGGTGGAGATCATGGAGTTTGTCGACACGCTGCAGCTGATGGAGGTCGCGACCCCGATGGACACCACGATGCCGCTTGCGGGCATCGTGGTGACAGAAGAGGCGGGCGTGTAGCACGGCGACGGCCGTCGCGTCGCCACCGAATCGCCAATACCAGATCCCGCGTGGCGCGTCGCTGCCTGCTGCAGCAATTCAAAGTGCTGCAGCGTCTTTTACGCATCTGATAAGACGCACGGCGCTGTAGAACAAATGTCTCCCGAACGCCCCAAGAAGGCGCCGGCGACCTGCCGGCGCCGCAAGGGGCTGATGGCACTCTAACTGTCGCCGTCAGCGGGGTTGACCGGGCGCCGTTGAAAGAGGATTGCGCTTCTGCGGGAGGGCGTGCCGGACCGCTGAGTTTCTTACGTTTTTGGAGTGCCCACCCTTTGTTTTTGAGGGGGCGTGGCAATTGGCGAAGTCAATCAATGGTTGTGCTCCGGCAGCGTGGCGATTAAGGCCGCATGCGCCGCAATTCTGAGCGGCGTGAGAGCCACCAGCGAACGGGCCGTCGCGCAAACTTCAGAAAAAATTGAAAAAAGCCCCATATTGCCGCCTCATTTTCGGTCAGGATCACGTCGCGAAGACGTGTTGCGTTGCGGCGGAGAATGTTGCGCCGCGTCAAATTACGCCTTGCCTCCAGATCTGTTCGTGTCATGAATGACTGGGGCGCCTGAGAGAAATGCAATCAGCGGTATGAGTATGCAAGCGGCCCCAGGAACCTTTCGCCCGGACATCGAGGGACTGCGCGCCTTGGCGGTTTCCGGTGTCGTTGCCTTTCATTTCGGCATGACCGGTCTGCCCGGCGGCTTCATCGGCGTCGATATCTTCTTCGTCATATCCGGGTACCTGATCACGAGACATCTGCAGCAGGAGATCGCCAGGAGCGGCACGGTCAATCTCTGGCGCTTCTACGCCCGGCGCGCCCGCCGCCTACTTCCGGCGTCATTGTTCGTCATCCTGGTGACGCTCATCTTCGGTTACTTCATTCTCTCGCCGTCGGAGCAGCAGTTTTATTCGAAGGGATCGCTGTTTGCCTCGTCCTACATGATCAATCTGTGGCTCATCCGCTGGACCGTCGATTATTTTGCGTCGGACGCGTCGAACAACCCGTTCATCCATTACTGGTCGCTCTCGGTCGAGGAGCAGTTCTATCTCGTCTGGCCCGCGCTCCTGTTGGTCCTTGCACGGTTTCGGCCGGCGAAGCGAGACCCGTTCCTCCTGCTTGCTGCCGTGGCCGCGGTTTCCCTTGCGCTTTGCTGGCGGCTGACTGCGATTTCCCAGCCCTGGGCGTTCTATTTCTCACCGCTGAGAGCTTGGGAATTCGCCGCCGGTGGCCTGGCCTCGATGGCGGTCTCGCAGGAGTGGGCAAGGCGGTTCCGCTTTTCGCCCGCGCTCGGCTGGCTTGGGCTCGCGCTGATCGCGGCGGCCTATCTGACCGTCACGGAGGATATTCCCTTTCCGGGCTCGATTGCCCTGGTGCCGGTGCTGGGCACGGTGATGGTGCTTCTCAGTGGTGCGCATGAGAGCCGTATCGGGCCGAGGTCCATTCTCGGCCTGCAGCCGTTCCAGGAGATCGGGAAGCTCTCTTATTCCCTCTATCTCTGGCACTGGCCGGTGATCGTCTACGCCGGGATCCTCGAGCCGGACCTGACCATCGCCCATCGGCTCCTGTGTCTGGCGCTCACACTCGTCCTCTCGCTTTTCAGTTACCATTTCATCGAAAATCCGGTGCGCCACAGCGGTTGGCTGGCGGCAAAGACCAGCCGGTCGCTGGGTCTCGCGGCGATGCTGACAGCGACGGGCGCGACAGTCGCCTACGGAAGCGCAGCCCTTGCAAGCTTCAACCTCGATTCCGAGCAACGGCAGGTCCTCACAAGCGCCGAGCGGAAATCGGCGGCGCGGGAATTCGATTCCGCCTGCGTGCTCGAAAGGGACGAGATTGCGCCAAGGGCCTGCGAATTCGGCGCCAAGAATCCGAAAAAGACCATCGTTCTCTTCGGCGATTCCCATGCCGACCACTGGTCGACGCCACTCAAGCGAATTGCCGAGAACAACGGCTGGCGGCTCGTCACCTATCTGAAGTCGTCATGTCCGGCGGCAAGTGTGACGACCTGGAATACGGTGTTGGCGCGGAACTACAGCGAGTGCGACGAATGGAGGAAGCTGGTGTTTGGTCAGATTGCCTCGCTGAAGCCGGATGTCGTGATCCTCTCGGAATATTCATCGAGCTATGTGCAAAACGATATCAATTACATATCCAGCTACCAGATCGACGTCAGCGAGTGGGCCAAGGGCATCAAGCGCACGGTCGAGACATTGAAAGACACGGCCAGCGAAGTGGTCGTGCTTCGGGACGGACCGCTGCACAAATCCTATCTCGACAAATGTGTCGCGCGCGCCCTGTGGCAGGACGAGAGCCCCAGCGTTTGCGACACACCGCGCAACGAGGCGGTGGAGGAGACGATCCCGGCAGCGGAACGGAAGGTCGTTTCGGAGGTGGGCCATGCGTCCTATGTCGACGTCGTCGATCTTTTCTGCAACAAAACCACTTGCCCCGCGGTCATCGACGGCAAACTGACCTTCCGCGATCGTCATCACATCGCCACGCCCTACGCAGAATCGCTCGCGGCTCCCCTTCAACGCGCGATTTTCGGAGAGACGATCGTGGGTGCGCTACAGGATCGGCCTGCGGCCAGCAAGGATGGGCACGCCGCGCCGCAGTGAGAAGTTTTATCAATCATCGCCGAAAAGCAGGTTACGTCGCGTGAGCCGGTTGAACACGACGCGCTTCAAGTCTAGACATATATCATCGCTACGGCCCCAGTATTCCCGCCAGGAACGAGACGAAGCGTCGGACCTTCACCGCGATATGGCGATTGGCCGGATAGACCGCTTGCAACTGTATGGTGGTGATATCCCAGTCGGGGAGAAGACGTACCAACCGGCCCTGCCTGAGGTCTTCCCCGACGATAAAGTCGGGCAGGAGGACGATACCGACCCCCAGCAAGGCGGCGTCGCGCAGGCCAAGGCTGTGATTGAGTTCCAGCCGGGGCATGATCGGAATGCGAAACTCCTCACCGTTCCTGCTGAACGGCCAGACCCGCCCCCATCTTAGCTCGGCAAAGTGGAGACAGGAGTGGTGTACGAGGTCGTGTGGCGTCTCCGGTGCACCCTGTTCGGCAATATAGGTGGGCGAGGCGCAAATCACGATTTGCGATGTCGCCAGTTGCCGGGTGATGAGATTGATATCGACCGACAGGCGGCCTCGAATGGCAAGGTCGAAGCCATCCTCGATCAGGTTCACGGCCCGATGCGACAGGTCCAGATCGATGGACACAGCCGGGTTGAGCTTGAGGAACTCCGAAACCGCCGGCACGATCACCAGATGCCCGAGATCGGGCGGCGCGGACACCCGCAATCGCCCGACGGCTTCCTTCTGGAACGAGGTTGCCGCCCTTTCCGCTTCCCTTATCTGCGGCAGGATTCCCGAAAGCGCTTCCCGATAGGCAGCGCCCGCCTCGGTAAGGACGACCTTGCGCGTCGATCTCTGGAAGAGGCGGATGCCGAGGCGATCCTCGAGCTGCCTCACCTGCGCCCCCACCGTCGCGCGCGACATGCCGAGTTCTTCTGCGGCCTTCGTGAAGCTGAGAAGTGTGGAAACCGTTAGAAAGGCGGCAATCCCGTCAAGCGGATCGAGCGTTTTCATGAGGTCGATTATCCATCCAATGATGTCAATACATCGGTCTTATCATGACGCGCAGCACAAAGTAATCGATGGGTGTCCTCAAACACACGGAGACCCGACATGAAGACATTCACCTACGCGGCGGTATCACCGCCGGACCATGGAACGCCGGCAATGGCGTTCGGCAAACACATCGTACGCATGATGGCGGCCAATACAGGCGGCTCGTTCGGGATGCTTGAGGCCATCGTACCGCCCGGAGAAGGTCCGCCGCTTCATGTGCATGCGCGCGAGGACGAGTTCTTCCGCGTCCTGTCCGGCTGCTTCGGTTTCTGGTGTGCCGGCGACTATGTCGAACTGGCGGAGGGTGGCTGCATCGCGCTGCCACGCGGCGTGCCGCATCGATTCCGGAACATTGGAGAGACGGAAGGCCGTCTGATGGCCGTCGTTACGCCGGGCGGGTTCGAAGCCTTCTTTCCGATCATCGAGCTCTGCAAGCCCGAAACGCCCGAGCAAATCGCCTCCGTCGCAATGGATTTCGGCCTGACCTTCCTGCCCGACGATGACCGCAAGGTCGCCTGATCCGGCGACACGCCGTCCTGAACTACAGCACCGGATACCTCAACAACGCTCCATCGGAAAGGAGACCGAAGGATGACACACCTGCCTTCAAACGAAAACGGAATGACCTGACAGCCGGTCAGCTGGACGCCTATCTCGCAAGGATCGGCGTCGACCGGCCGGTTTCTCTCGACTTCCACGGCCTGTCGAGGCTTCACCGCGCTCATCTCGTGACCTTCACGTGGGAGGCGCTGGACACCTTCATGGGATGGCCGTCCTCGATCACGCCGGCATCCGCCTTCGCAAAAATGGTGGAGGGTAGGCGCGGCGGCTGGTGTTACGAGATGAACGGTCTCTTCGGCGCGGCGCTTGATGCGCTCGGTTTCCGGGTGACCCGTCTTTGCGGCGGTGTCGACCGCGAAAAACTGGGCGACATCGCCATCGGCAACCACCTGACCCTGCGTGTCGATCTCGACCGCCCCTATCTCGCCGAGGTCGGCGTGGCGGACGCCATCGTCGAACCCGTGCCTCTTACCGTCGGACCGATCAGCCAGCGCGGTTTCGACTTTTCGATCATGCCGACGGACGACGGCTGGCTGCGCTTCAACAACCATGTGCATGGCATCGCACACAGCTTCGATTTCCGGCCCGATCACAGCGACGAGGCCGCCATGGCCGCCACGCATGCCTGGTTGATGCGGGATCCCGGGTCGCCGTTCACAAACGCGCTGGCAGTCCTGCGTCATACCGCCGACGGTTATGTCGCCCTGCAGAACGATCGCTTGCGCACCGTGACGCCCATCAGCGTTAGCGAACACCGCATCACAAGCGCGGACCATCTCGCGGACACGTTTGAAACTGTTTTCGGCCTCGACATTCCGCGGCCCGGACAGGTCTGGGACAAGATCCAGGCGATTGGCCGCGATAAGGCGGCCTGAACAGGTGACACCCCTTCAACACTATGGATTCAATGAAACATCCATGCTTCGCATCGCCGCATTCTGTACCGGTTTCGCACTGAGCACCGCTCTCGCCCTTGCCGCAGGTCTCGATGAGCAGGCTCCTGCCGGAGCCTACAATACCGACCCGTCGCATTCGAGCCTCCTCTGAGCCATTGCGGGTCTACTGGCGGCCGCCGCTTCTAATTGAAACAATCGGCCACAGAACGTTGCCGAGCCGACCAAACTTCGCCAATCGCGTTAACGCACTGTCTTCGGATGCTGATGTCCTAGTAAGTTGCCGCCGCGCTACTCTCTTCCCCGCTGATCCGGCCATCCACGAGATGGATGCGCCGGTGCATGCGGGCGGCCATGTCGAGGTCGTGGGTGACGGCGACGACCGTCTTGCCGCGCTCGTTGACGAGCGCTTCCAGGATTGCAAACACCTGCTCCGAACTCTTGCTGTCGAGGCTGCCGGTCGGCTCGTCAGCGAGGATGAGCGGCGGATCGTTGGCGAGCGCTCTGGCGACCGCCACTCGCTGGCGCTGGCCGCCGGAAAGCTGGTCGGGCCGCTTGTCGAGGTGATCTTCCAAGCCGAGTGAGGAGAGCAGCGCCGTCGCCCGCTCGCGCATCTCGCCGCGCGTGAGGTGGGCGAGCTTGCGCATCGGGATCTCGACGTTTTGGCGGGCGGTGAACTCCGGCAGCAGGAAATGGAACTGGAACACAAAACCGATATTGGCGAGGCGCGTCGCGGCGCGCTCCCTCTCGCTCATCGGCTCGGCATCGCGGCCACGGATCTTGAGTGTCCCCGCGCTCGGCCGGTCGAGCAGCCCCAGGAGATAGAGCAGCGACGATTTTCCCGATCCCGACGGGCCGGTCACCGCGACGAACTCCCGCTCGCCGATGCTGAGCGTGACGTCCCTCACCAGCGTGACCGGCACCGTCTCATGCAGAATGCGCGTGAGGTCGCTCGTCTCGATCAGGGTCGTCATGTCGCGCCCCTTATGATGTCGACGGGATTGAGATGGGCCGCGCGCCGGGCGGGCAGGTAGCCGGCGACGGCTGCGGAGCCGACCGCGGAGGCCGTCGCGATGAGGTAATGGAGCGTGCTCCAGGCGATCGGCAGCTGCGTCATCTCCTGGCCGGTTGCAGCGATTTCAAAGCGCACGAGGGAAAGCGCATAGGTGATGGAAAATCCGAGCACCCAGCCGAGGAGCGAACCCGCGCCGCCGATTGCCAGGCCTTCGAGCACGAAGAGGCGCCGCATGTCGGCCTCCGAGAAGCCGAGCGATTTCATGATGGCGATGTCGCGCGCCTTCTCGTGGGTGATGGTCGAGATGATGTTGAAGATGCCGAAGCCGGCGACAAGCATGATGGCGGCCACGACCGTGTACATGATGATGTTGCGCACCACGAGCGCCTCCAGAATGGATTCGTTCGCCTCCTGCCAGGCAACCGCCTTGTAGCCGAGCTCCGCCTCGACGCGCCGCGCAATCGTGGGGGCGGCATTCGGATCGTCGAGCTTGATGCTGATCCGGTTGATCGCGTTCGGCCGGTTGGAAAGAATTTGCGCATTCTTCTGCAGCACATAGGCCTCGCCTTCGTCGCGCGCGGTGGTTCCGGTGTGAAACAATCCGACGATCTTGAAGTTGCGGGTGAGCCCCTCGGACGATACCGCGGTGATCGTATCGCCAAGCCCGGCGCCCAGTCTCGAGGCCATCGTATCGCCGATCACGACATTGTTGCCGCCGGCGGTGAGCGCGTCGAAGCTTCCCTCGCGGAAATCCTCGACGATCGGCGAGACGCTCGCTTCCCTCTCCGGATCGATGCCGATGACCACGGCGCCGACCTCGCGGCCTGAATAGCGGATGACCGCGTCGGTGTTGAGCGTCGCGGCAAACCGTCCCGGTATCCACTCCTCGAGCCAGGACTCGGCGGCGGTCGGGTTGATGATGCCGCGGCGGTCGTCGCGCGGCCTGAGGCCCGATAGGGCGGCGACCTCGAAGACGTCCTCGGCCGGCTGCCGGCGCGCCGTGCGCTGGTCGTCGGTCACCTCGACATGGGGCATGGTATCGACGAGCTGGCGGACGAAATCGTCCTGCCCGCCCTGCATCAGCGCCGCCATCGCAATGGAGAAGCCGACGCCGACAGCCACGCCGACTATCGCGACCACGGTCTGGCGGCCGCGACCGGCGATATGCGTCCAGGCGATATCGAGGATAAGATGCATGATGGCCTCAGTTGCTGCCGCCTCCCGCAATGGTCACGCGCGTGCCTTCGGCAAGGTCGGCGGGGAAGGGGGAGATGACCTGTGCCGCTTCCTCAAGTCCTGAAAGAACCTCGACGCCGCTCGTTCCGCGTATGCCGGTCTCGATCTCGCGCAAGCGCACGTCACCACCCTCGACCACGGCGACCCGCTTGCCGCTGACGGCAGCCGAGGGAAGGATCAACGTGTTCGGCGACTGCCGCACGATCACGTTGACATCGGTGGACATGCCGATCCTCAGTGGCGTGTCGTCGGGAAGGCGGAAGCGGACGCGGTAGGTTTTCGTCACCGGATCGCCCTTCGGCGTGATGCTGTCGACGACCGCCTCCAGTTCACGGCCCGGAAAGGCATCGGACCGGAGGAGCGCCCGCTGACCCACTTCGACGCGCGGGATGTCTTCCTCGTTCACCTCGGCCTCGACGATCAGAGGCTTAGGTTCGCCGACCCAGAAGAGCACGGTACCGAGTTCCGCGACCTCGCCGATCTCGCCATCCTGCCTCAGCACCTGGCCGGCGCTCGGCGCGTGCAACACGTAACTCGCGAGCCGTGCCTGCTGCGCTGCTGTCAACGCCTCCAATTGCGCCACTTCGGTGCGGGCCCTGTCAACCTCCTGCACGCTTATCGTGTTGCGTGCCGAAAGAGCGAGCTTGCGGCGATATTCCTCCTGCGCCAGCGACAGTCGTGCCTGAAGTTCGCCGCGCGTGGCGCGAGCCTCGGTATCGTCAAGGCGCGCGAGCACATGGCCCTTCTCGACGCGCTCGCCTTCGCAATTGCACTGCTCGACGATCCGCTCGCGCACAGTGGGCGTGACCTTGGCCCAGACGCGCGGTTCCACGACGCCGTTGGCATAGACGATCTCGGCGGCATCCCCCCGCTTCGGGGTCACCACGGTCACGGGCGGCGGGCGGGAGACATACCAGTAAGCCGCCGCGCCCACCGCCGCGGACATTGCAATGCCGATCGCATAACGCTTCAACCGCACGAAATCTCTCCAAACCCAGTGGCCTTGCCTCAGATCACCTCGATTAAACGCGCAAAGGGCGCACGAGGCTTTGATCTGGAGCATTCCATCTGAACGCGGGATGCACTCTAGTAATAGACCGACCGTCGGTCTATTATCAAGCCACAACTTCCGCTGCGGGGTTTCCAGGACGACCAATGGCTCGAATTATAAAATCGCCGGATATTCGAACGAATGAGCTGATCGATTGCGCGCAGCGTCTCTTCTTCGAACACGGATACGAGAATACGACGGTCAACGACGTCATCCGGGAGGCGGGGCTGTCCAAAGGCGCCTTCTACCACTACTTCGCATCCAAGGAAGCGCTCCTGGAGGCGCTTGCGGCGCGAATGGCCCGCCAGAGCCTCACCGAGATGCAGCCGCTCCTTGAGGACCCGTCGCTCGACGCCGTCGGCCGCCTGAACGCGCTTTTTGCCAACTCGCGGCGCATGAAGGTGGACATGGCTCCGCAATTGAAAAACACCTTCAATGCGCTCTTCAAACCGGAAAACATCGTGCTTTACCATCGCATCGACGAGGCGTTGACCGACGTCACCCTGCCGTTCATGACGGAGATCCTGAGGCGGGGCCAGGAGGATGGAAGCCTCGATGCGCCCGATCCCGAAGCGATGGCGCTGATGCTGCTCAATCTCAGGCTCGGCGTCGTCAAGGTCATGCACCGCGCCCTGCAGCAGGCGGAAGCCGGCGACGTCGAGAGCGCGGCGGCCATGCTCGATGCCTGGATGCAGAGCTATGGTCTGGCCGTGGAGCGGATTCTGAAGCTCCCGGAAGGATCGATCCAAGTCACGGAACCGGGCTTTGCCCGGGCGTTTCTCGCGGCTTAGATCATGAAGAGTTGAGTCGCGGGATGCGCATTTTCGAAGTTCGAATCACCCACGGTCAATCGGCCGCGACGAATTCAACCTTTATTCGATCCGGATCTTCGACAAATAGCGCGTAATATTCTTTGCCGCCGTTCGCAAACGGATATTTCTCATCATAGAGACTACGAATATTATTCTCGATGCAGTATTGTCTTAACGCATCAACGACATCTCTGCTTTTGACCTTGAAAGCGAGATGATTAAGTCCGACACCGCATCGATGGTATGGGTGCGATTCATACTTCTTGGCAACTTGCACAAAGGTTAGGTAGGCATCCTCGCCGTTGATGAGCGTAAATCCGCCGTCCCAATGGCCCGATTCTTCGTAGCCGATTTTGGCGAGTATGCTTGCCCAGAATGCATGCGAAGCATCAAGGTTTGAAACATAGATTTCGACATGATGTAGCATTCGTTACCTCCAGGAAGTTGACCAGAATTACAAAAAAGGCGGTTCGGAAAACCGCGCACACTTTTCCTCATCCCGCTTTAGCCTGGCATATCGCTCAAGACCCTCGGCACTGGCGAGCCTGTCCATTCGAACGTTATCGTGCGGCCCTGGCGGATGTTCTGGATGACCGAGGGGCGGAACACCGCAAGGCATTCGCCCTCGGGATGGCGGGCCGAGGGATAGATCACGCCATTGCCGCCCTTGGCGAGGATTGTGCCGGCGAGGGCCTGGCCGGCCGGGTAGGCGATCGCTGGATCGGGATCGAGATAGGCGGCGCCCTTTTCGCCGCGCACGTCATGAAAGCGGCAGAGGAAGCCGGCGATCAGTTCGCGATAGTGGCCGATGTCGTTGAAATTCCCGGCGTCGCGGAGCGCCCGCGTGCGGTGGAAGATGATTTCCGCCTGGCAGGTCTCGCCCGCGAGCGCCCCGAAAGCGCAATACCAGGCGCCGCGCTCCTCGCCATTGAAGCGATTGCCCGGCGGGCGGGCATGGCAGAAGGCGGCGTTGATCAGCGACCAGCCATAGCCGAAGGATTCATTCAGCAGTTCCGTAGGGCTCACCCCGGACGGCAGCGCGACGGGGCTTAGCCGCGCCGAGGTCTGCGCCTCCAGCCGGTTGAGGATTTCCAGTTCGTCCTCGTTGTCACAGAGCGGCCTCACTGCCGGTTCCGTGATATAGGCGGTCGAGATCAGCCGGACGGTGGCGGGATCGGTGAAGTCGATCTCGGCGATCATAGGCCACCGCGCAGGCCGTCGACATAGCGGCGGACGCGGAGCATCGCAGGGATGCCGCCATCGATCATCGTGGCGACTGGCGTCCTGCCGTTGAAGACCGGGCCGGTGTTGACCGACTTCGGCCACTCATAGGTGAGGGGGCCGTTGAAGAAGAGGCGCAGTCCCTTGAAGATGCCGACGATCAGGCTCGCGCGCGTGCGCTTGTCCTGGTCGAGCTTGCCCCGGAAGTCGCCGGCCTTCATGCGGTTCCAGGTGGCGATCGGCACGTCGAAGAGCTCGGCCGACTCCCTGTTGGTCAGCTTCCAGAACTCGCAGGCGCGCACCACCGCCTTGACGATGACGGCTTCTTCCTGTTTCGCCGCGCCCCGATCCGGGACTATTGCGGGCTGCGGACTGGACATGATCGTCTCCTCTGATTTGCTTGGTTATATCATATGATATAAATCTTGCATTTCAAGGGGCAGCGAATTCCGCGTCACGGCAGTTTGGCTGTGACGCTACCCACTTCCTCGTGCCTGTGACAAGCACAGGAATGAGGTGAGTGGAGATGCGCCTGCCAGCCCAACTGACTTGACGGGAGTGCCTCGTGGGCAAGAACGTAATCCTAATTCTGGTGCCGTTCGGAGGCCAAACCTGATAAGTTTCATCTCGGAACGAGGGCTTTTGCAATGAAGCGTCGCCTCACTACGATCCTTTCGGCCGACGTGGCCGGCTACAGTCGCCTCATGGGCGCGAACGAGGCTGAAACGCTCGCGGCGCTGACGGCGCATCGCGCGGAACTGGTGGATCTCATGGTCGCCGACCACGAAGGGCGCATCGTCAAGCTGATCGGCGACGGCATGCTGGTCGAGTTCGAGAGCGTGGTCAACGCCGTCGACTGCGCCGCCAAGATCCAGAAGGGGATGCGTGCGCGCAATTCGGCCGTGCCGGCGGACCGGCGGATCGAGTTTCGAATCGGCGTCAACATCGGCGACGTGATCGTCGAGAACGACGACATCTTCGGCGACGGCGTCAATATCGCCGCGCGAATCGAGAGTTTTGCGAGACCGGGCGGCGTGGCGGTGTCGGCCGCTGTGCGCGAGCATGTCGGCAACCGCCTCGATCTCATCTTCGAGGATGCCGGCGAGCAGCTGCTGAAGAACATCGAACGGCCCGTCAGAGTGTACAACGTCGTTCTTGACGCTCCGCAAGCGGCACGCGATCGATCCGATCGGGTACCGGCAACGGCGCACAAGCCGTCCATTGCCGTCCTGCCGTTCAACAATATGAGCGATGATCCCGCGCAGGAGTATTTTTCCGACGGCATTACCGAGGACATCATCACGGACCTCTCGAAGATCTCCGGCCTTTCCGTCGTCGCCCGACACACCGTCTTCGCCTACAAGGGTACGCGGGTGACCGCGCAGCGGGTCGCCGCCGAGCTCGGTGTCAGCTTCCTGCTGGAGGGAAGTGTGCGCAAGGCGGGCCAGCGCCTCCGCATTACCGGACAGTTGATCGACGGCACGGATGGGCGGCACATCTGGGCCGAGCGCTATGACCGCAACCTCACGGATATCTTCGACATCCAGGACGAGATCACGCAAGCAATCGTCACGCAACTGAAGATCAGGCTGCTGCCGAGGGAGAGGAAGGCGATCGAACAGCCTGCCACGGCGAGTGTCGAGGCTTACAACTATTGCCTCAGGGGGCGAGAGCTGTTCCACACGATGACGAAGGCCTCGCTGCAACACGCCCGCCGAATGTTCATCTACGCGGCGGAACTCGATCCCCATTTTGCCCGTGCCTATGCCGGTATTGCTGACTGCGATTCCTTCCTCTGCGGATTCCACGGCGTGAATATCCCGCCAGAATCCCTGCTCGAGACGTGTGCCAGGGCGCTGGAACTCGATCCCGACCTGCCGGAGGTGCATGCATCGCACGGCTACGCGCTCTCGACGGTCGGACGCTATGAGGAGGCGGCCGGCGCTTTCGAGCGAGCGCTCGCACTCGATCCGAACTCCCATGAAGCCCATTATTTCTATGCGCGCCACTGTTTCGTCCGGTGCGATTACGAGAAGGCCGTCGAGCACTACGAGCGCGCGGCCGAGATCCGCCCCGACGATTACCGCTCGCCGGTCCTTGCCGGAAACGCGCTGGACCGTCTTGGCCAGCCGGAGAAGAAGGAACACCTGATGAGAATCGGCCTGGAGCGCGTCGAGCGGAACATGGTGCTTCACCCGGAAAGCTCCGATGCCGCTCAACTTGGCGCGTGCACGTGCGCAGCCTTGGGAGAACGCGACCGCGCGCTGGATTTGATCGCGCGGGTCAACGCCATCGATCCGGAGGACGCGCGGGCATGCTACAACAACGCCTGCGCCTACGCCCTGCTAGGGGAACAGGAGCAGGCGATGGAGTTGCTGGAACACTCCCTTCCGCTCGTTTCGCCGGAGCTTCACGCCTGGATCCGCAACGATTCCGATCTTGATGCGGTTCGCTCCCACCCGCGTTTCCAAGAGCTCCTGAAGGCGACGAAATAGGAGCGCTTCTACAGCGACGCGCGTCTCATGTTACGCGCCAAGGTCGACGCAGCACTTGAATTGCGGGATGCTTTCATCCTTTGACGAGTGACTTCAGCTTTCGACGCATCCTTCGATAGAAGTCAAACTTCCGCTCCTGCCTAGCCACTAGAATCAGGTTTGCATCTACCGGTCTTTCTACGAGCGACAGGCAGTCAAGATGAGTTTCCTCGTCCCAATTGATCGTTACCTGGTCCAGAATGCTCAATCCGGCTCTGTTAGCTGCGTGGGCGAAAAGCGACCTGCTCATGTAGTTGCGCCAATGGGGATTTTCTTTGTAATCGGCTCCGGGTGCCGAAGCGAAGTTAGAGTGATGAAACAAGGCTCGTCCACCGGGTCGGAGGATACGAGCGGCATCCCTGATGTATGAAAAGACGGCATCAAACTCGAAGTGCACCATCGCGTCATAGCAGAAGACTGCGGTGACTGACTCATCCGGAATGGGATGAAAGTCATAACCGCCGTTGCAATACATCTCTATTCGTGGGTCGTGGTTGAACCGGGCCCTGCAGGCGTCGATGTTTTCCTGATTTACATCTAGCAGATAGACCGTCTCAGGCGCGTCGCTTCCACTCCTGACATCGAGCAGGCGAGCCGTGTGGCGCCCATGTCCGCATGCCAGATCAACGATCTTGCTCGAGTCGAGTTGCTCGAAAAGTCGTCGGAACTGAGATGTCGGATTCCAAAACACGTCCGTCCAAGCCTGTTGCTCGGCGAACGCATAGTAACTGTTCGACTTCCAATCGGAAGCTATGTCGGCAGTTCGACGAGCGACCGGGGTCATCTCCTGTCCTCCACATACGCGAAGCGTAAACCTTTCCCCCAATTTGCTTTGTTGTCGAACTGAACATTTGGGCTTCTAGCTACCAACTTGGAGGTAAACTGAGAAGTGCTTCAGGATTGATGCGCCACGATTAGCGTCAAACATGCGGCCCGAGCAACGACAGGTCGGCCTCGCCGAGGCGATCCTTCGCCGTCCATAGCTGGTGCCAATAGGGATAGATGACCGGCGGCAGGCTGACAGCGTCGAGCAACTCACGCTCCTCGTCGGTGAGCTTGAGGCTGGCGGCGGCAAGATTGTCGCGGAACTGTTCCTCCTTGCGTCCACCGATGATGACGGAGGTGACGCCCTTGCGGCCGATCGTCCAGGCGAGCGCCACCTGCGCGGGCGAGACGCCGCGCTCGCCGGCGATCGCCACCAGCATGTCGACGATCTTCCACAGCCGCTCCTCGTCGCGGATCGGCGGTTCGTTCCAGCCGGCGAGCTGGCGGGTGCCATCCGGCGTCTGGCCGCGCCGGTGCTTGCCGGAAAGCAGACCGCCGGCGAGCGGGCTCCAGACGAGCACGCCCAAGCCCTGGTCGATCGCGATCGGGATCAGCTCGTATTCGGCCTCGCGGGCCTCGAGCGTGTAGTGGATCTGCTGGCTGACAAAACGGTGGCGATGCTCGCTGGCGCTGATGCCGAGCGCCTTCATGATGTGCCAGCCGGAATAGTTGGAGCAGCCGATGTAGCGCACCTTGCCCTGGTTGACGAGCGTGTCCAGCGCCGCAATCGTTTCTTCGAGCGGCGTCTGGCCGTCCCATTGATGCACCTGGTAGAGGTCGATGACGTCCGTCTTCAGCCGCTTCAGGCTCGCCTCGCATTCGCTGATCAGGTGATGGCGCGAGAGGCCGCCGTCGTTCGGCCCTGGCCCCATGGAAAAGCGCGCCTTGGTGGCAATCAGCACGCCGTTCTTGCGTTTGCCGCCGAGCACCTCACCGATGATCTCCTCCGATGCGCCGGCGGAATAGATATTGGCGGTATCGATCAGGTTGACGCCGGCATCGAGGCAGAGATCGACATAGCGGCGCGCTTCGTCGAGGCCGACACTGCCGACCTGGGCGAACTTGCCTTCGCCGCCGATGGTCATGGTGCCCATGGTGATCGTCGAGACTTTCAGGCCCGAGCGGCCGAGCAGACGGTATTCCATTTCCCGATCCTTCCGTGGTTTTCGACAGCGTCGCGTGCATTCTACCGCATATTGCCGGCGGCGGTGGCGCCCGCGACGTCAAAGGAAGCGCGCCGGAATCGCGTCGTGGTAGGGAAACAGCGGGAAATAAGGTCGCGCCTCGGCGAGCGTGCGCTGAAAAGAGGGGCGCTCGAGCAGCCGCTCGAAATAGGCGGCCAGATTGGGATGCGTGCCGTCGAAAGGCACGACGATGCCGGCATAAAAGAGCGCGGGTGCGGCGGCGCAGTCGGCAATCGTGAAGCCCTCGCTGATTGCGAAAGTCCTGTCGGCCACCTGCCGTTCGAGCATGTCATAGGCGACAGCCAGTGCCGCGCGCGCATCGAGGACGCCGCGCCGGTCATTCTCGCCGGTCGCCCGCAGCTTGTCCGTGACGATCTTCTGCATCGGCACCTGGACATAGAGATCGAAGAAGCGATCCCAGAGCCGCGCTTCGAGGGCCTGCGCGGCGTCGAGCGGAATAAGCGGCTTTCTGCCGGGATAGTGCCGTTCAAGATATTCGATGATGATCGAGGTTTCCGGCACCGTCTGGTCCCGGGCGTCGTCGCGCAGCACCGGTATCTTGCCGACCGGCCACAGATCGAGGAAGCGGGCGTGCTCGTCCGCATCCGCCAGGTCTACCACACGGCTTTCGAAGGGCGTGCCGGTCTCATAGAGCGCGATCAGCACCTTGTGGCAGAAGGAAGCGAGCGGATGGAGGTAGAGGGTAAGCGCCATGTCGAAATCCCTTGTCTTCGGGCCGATGCCGTCGCGCCATGACTATAGGGCGTGATCGCGGCGCGAAAAAGGGGAGTGTTCCAATGCAGATCGGCGGCGTGGCATGAACGGCCGTCCTGCCTGCCGTGGGTGCAGCGCGCCAAAGCCATCACTCGACGGTGATCGGTGACGCATGCACGAAGCTGGCAACGAAGCGGTCGAGGCTTTGGCGGACGTAGTCCTGCACCGGCATGCGTGGGTCAAAACTCCACCAGAGGAGGGCGCCTTGCCATTGAGAGGCCATCATCAGGCCGATGCCGGCGGGAGCGGCCGGCACGCCGGAGAAGCGCGCCTCGATCGCTTCAGACAGCACGTTCCGCCAGTGGGTGCCGCGGGCGCGTAGGTCCGGATCGCGCAGATCCTCGCGCAGGATCATGAGATCGTCGGCATAGGATTCGATGCCGCCATAATCGCCCGAAAGCCCGACGAGCAGCGCCACCGCGCCTTCAGGTGTCTTCGGTGTGCTCTTAGCCAGTTCGAGCGTCAGGCGGTCGAGCCGGTCCCATGCCTGCATGAGGGCAGCCTGGACGAGGCGGGCCTTGCCTTCGAAGCGCTGCACCAGCGTCGAGGCGGAAAGTCCGCAGCCGGCCGAAAGCGCTGCGAAGGTCAGGGCGTCCGGTCCGTCCTTGCGCATGATCGCGAGCGCCATGTCGAGCACGTTTTCGTCGGGCAAGGTTTTGGGACGAGGCATTTCGGACCTTTATTTATAACCGAATAAGCGTTTATATATGCCGGTCACGATAAATGCCAACGATTTTCGATGGAGGAAAAGGGATGTCGCTCACGGGAAAGGTGGCGCTGGTCGCCGGCGGAACGCGCGGCGCAGGGCGCGGCATCGCAGTCGAACTGGGCGCGGCGGGCGCGACCGTCTATGTCACCGGTCGGACGACGCGCACGGAGCAATCGGAGTATCAACGGCCGGAGACAATCGAGGAAACGGCGGAGCGGGTGACGGCGGCAGGCGGCGTCGGGATCGCCGTCCAGGTCGATCACCTCCGGCCGGACCAGGTGAAGGCGCTCGTCGACCGTATCCGCCAGGAGCGGGGCCGGCTCGACATTCTCGTCAACGACATCTGGGGCGGCGAGCGGCTGTTCGAATGGGACAAGCCGGTCTGGGACCACAATCTCGAAAACGGCCTCAGGATATTGAGGCTTGCGATCGACACGCATCTGATCACCGCGCATTACGCGCTGCCGCTGATGATCGAGCGGCCGGGCGGGCTTCTCGTCGAGGTGACCGATGGCACGGCGGAATACAATGCCGAGCACTATCGGCTCTCGCCCTTCTACGACCTTGCCAAGGTTTCGGCGAACCGCATGGCCTGGGCGCATGCCAAGGACCTCGCGCCCCACGGCGCGACCGCGGTTTCGCTCACACCCGGCTGGCTGCGCTCGGAAATGATGCTGGAAGCCTTCGGCGTGACGGAGCCCAACTGGCGCGACGCGGCTGAGAAGCAGCCGCACTTCGTCATCTCCGAGACGCCGCATTTCATCGGCCGCGCGGTCGCAGCACTTGCTGCCGACCCGGACAAGGCCCGCTGGAACGGCACGTCACTTTCAAGCGGCGGCCTTGCCAAGGTCTACGGCTTCACCGATCTCGACGGCTCCCGTCCGGATTGCTGGCGCTACATGGACGAGGTGATGGATCCCGGCAGGCCGGCGGACGCGACGGGTTACCGGTAAGCGTTCGAGGAGTTCGCACCCACCTTCCGCGCTTCCCCCGACCGGCGTATGATCGCGCCTTCGGCATCTGTTTGACGGGAGGCGGGCACGATGGCGGAAATGGACAAGGTGTTTGCGGGGGCGATACCGGATCTTTACGACCGACTGCTGGTGCCGCTCATCTTCTCGGATTATGCGCGCGACCTTGCTGCGCGTGTGGCGCGGCTGAAGCCCCACGATCTTCTGGAGATCGCGGCCGGAACCGGCGTCGTTACCCGTGCGCTCGCCCCTGAGATGGATGCGAATGCGCGGCTCGTCGCGAGCGACCTCAACCAGCCGATGCTCGATCTCGCGGCACAAAGGCAGGGCGACGATCCGCGCATCACCTGGCGGCAGGCGGACGCGCTGGCGCTGCCGTTCCAGGCCTGGAGCTTCGACGTCGTGCTCTGCCAGTTCGGCGTGATGTTCTTCCCCGACCGGGTGCAGGCCTACCGCGAAGCCCATCGCGTGCTGAAGCCGGGCGGCTATTTTCTCTTCAATGTCTGGGACGCGATCGAGGCGAACGAACTGCCGCTGACCGTGACCGAGGCGGTGGCCGCTCATTTTCCCGACGACCCGCCGCGGTTCATGGTGAGGACACCGCACGGCTATGCCGACCCGGCCATGATCCGCGCCGACCTCGAGGCGGCCGGTTTCCGCAACATCACGCTGGAGACGCTGGAAAAGACGAGCGGGGCGCTTTCGGCTGAGGAGATCGCCACCGGTTTCTGCCAAGGTTCGCCATTCCGAAACGAAATAGAGGCCCGCGATCCTTCAGGCCTCGGCGCGGCGACGCAGGCGGCCGCAAATGCCGTTAGACAACGGTTCGGCGAGGGGGCGATCAAGGGGCGGATGAGGGCCCATGTCGTGAGCGCCAGCCGCTAGAGCATCCCGCTTTCAAGTGGAATCACTGAAAGCGGATAAGATGCTCTAGAATCAAAGTGCTAGACCGTCCTTTGTGCGTTCACTTGAACGCACGGCGCTCTAGTCTTGATGCATCGCCGGAGGAAGACATGCATATCGGCAAACAGCGTGCGGCGACGAGCCGGATCTCAACGGCGAGCGCGGATCGGGTCGAGGTGCGCGGCCGCGATCTCTGCCGCGACCTGATGGGACGGCTGACGTTTACGGAATACTTCCACCTGCTGGCGACCGGCCGGGAACCGACGAAGGACCAGCGCTATTTTCTCGACCTGCTGCTGATCGCGATCGCCGAGCACGGCATGATGCCGACAGTGCAGGCGGCGCGGATGACGCTTGCCGCCGACCCGGGTTCTCTGCAGGGCGCTCTCGCCGCCGGTCTTCTCGGCTGCGGGCCGGTGCTGGTCGGAACCGCCGAGCCCTGCGGCGCGCTCTTGGCCAAGGCCGAGGCGCGCATAGCGGGCGGCGAGGATGCCGATGCGGTGGTGCGCGCGCTGGTCAAGGATATTCGCGAGGCGGGCGGCAGGCTTCCGGGCTTCGGCCATCCGCTGCACCGGCCCGTCGATCCGCGCGCCGAGCGCATTCTCGAGCTTGCCGATGAGCGCGGCGTGAGCGGCAGCCATGTGAAACTCGCGCGGGCCATCCGCACGATCGCGGCCGAGCTCTGGGGCAAGCCGCTGGTGATGAACGTGTCCATGCCGATCGCCGCCGTGCTTCTCGACCTCGGCTTCCCGGTGACGATGATCAAGGCGGTGCCGCTGCTCGCCCGGTCGGCCGGTATTCTGGCGCATCTGACTGAAGAGCGGGAAAACCCGATCGGCTTCGCCCTGGCGTCGGCAGCGGAGGCGGCGGTCATCTACCGGAACGACGACGAGGAGGGCGGCGCTGATCATGCTTGATCCCGAGATCGAAACGCTGCCCTGGCGCGAGCAGGCCCGGCTCGACGATCAGTTCTATCGACAGCAGATCAAGTACCTGCTTGCCCGCTCGCGTTTCTACCGGAGAAAGCTGGAGGCCGCCGGCTTCGCCACCGCCGACGAGATCGGCGGCCTTGCCGCCATCGCCGAGCTACCCCTCACCGAAAAGAGCGAAATCCGCGCAAGCTGCAGCGCAGCCGATCCGATGGGAACGCATGTGGCCGCGCCAATGGACGAAATCGTGCGGATCTATTCGACCAGCGGGACGACCGGGACGCCGAGCTTTATTCCGCTGACGGCGGGCGACCTCGACAACTGGGTGACGACCTCGGCGCGCAGCTATTCGGCCTCCGGCATCCGGCCGGGCGAGGCGATCGTTTCGACCTACAATGCCGGGCCGTTCGTGGCCGGCGCGGCGCTTGCGGCCTTCGACCGGATCGGCCTGTGTCATATTCCCGTCGGCACCGGCAACACCGAGCGGTTGATGGCGGCGATCCGCCTCCTGAAGCCTGCGGCCGTGGTGACGACGCCCTCCTATGCGGCCTATCTTGGCGAGTGGGCGGCCGAGCGCGACTTCGATCTGAAGGGCTCCAGCGTCAGGCGGGTGCTGGTCGCTGGCGAGCCCGGCGGCGGCGAGCCAAAATTCCGGGTGCGGCTCGAAGATGCGTGGGGCGCGAAGGTGACCGAGGCAATGGGCATCGGCGATATCGGCGTGTCGCTCTGGGGCGAATGCGAGGAGCAATGCGGCATGCATCTCGGCGGCCGCGGCTTCGTGCATGCCGAACTGATCGACCCGGAAAGCGCTGCGCCCATCGCCATCGAAGACGGAGCAAAGGGCGAACTGGTGCTGACGCATCTTCGCCACCGGGCGGCGCCGATGCTCAGGTTTCGCACGCGCGACCATGTGGAGATGTGGACATCCGCCTGCCGCTGTGGGCGGACAGCGCCGCGGGTGCGCTGCATCGGTCGCACCGACGACCTGCTGATCGTGCGCGGCGTCAACGTCTTTCCCTCGGCGATCCGCGACGTGGTCAGCGAATTTGCGCCGGCGGTTAGCGGCATGATCCTGGTGAGGCCGGTAGCGACGGGCGCACGGCAGGAGCCGCCTTTGCCGGTTTCGGTGGAACTCGGCAAGGACAGCGAAGGTGGCCCGGGACTCGCGGCGAGCATCGAAAAGCGCATTCGCGAGGTGCTTGTCGTCTCGACGCGGGTGGACATGGTGCCCTGGGGGTCACTTCACCGCAGCGAATACAAGTCGAAACTGGTGCAGCAGTGAGGCTGGAGTAAAATCAGAGCGGGCGCGTTGCGGTTTCCGCCTGCGCGCTGCCAAAAGGACAAAAAGGGGAGGACGACGATGCGAAAGTTGCAAGCGCAAGGGGTCCATCACATCACGCTGGTCGGCGCGGACCGGCAGACATCGATTGATTTCTGGGAAGGCCTGCTCGGCATGCCCTTCATCTTCGAGCAGCCGAACCTCGACCGGGCGACGGAAAGCCATCTCTATTTCGATCCGGGCGACGGCCGGCTGATCACAGTCTTCACCGACGAGAACCGCAAGCCCGATCCGAAGCGGACCTCGACCGACATCGGCTGCGTGCACCATATCGCCTTCGCCGTCTCGCGCGCGACGTTCCAG